>JASHOK010000056.1 GCA_030041175.1 Thermoplasmata archaeon
TTCGCGGCGAGTTCCACGATGAGGACTTGCAACGGGGACACATACGGACCGGCGCCTTTCTCAGGCGCCAGACGTAACCGCAGCGAAAACACCCGAGCAGTCCATCTCCGAGATCGGGCATCCACCGTGGGTACCGCGTCCGGCAACATAATGCTTACTTTGAAAGTAAATGTGAGACGGGCCCGCCGGGATTCGAACCCGGGTTCGAGGCTCCGGAGGCCTCTGTGATGTCCAAGCTATACTACGGGCCCGCTTCGGACACCTCGCCTCAGAGACGGGACCTCTTACGATTTTGGTCCCGAGGTCCTGGCTGCCCGCGCCACGCCGTTCCTGGCGCCGGCTCAGGACGAGCGTATCGCGCGGGCCCCGTACAGCCCGAGTCCGCTACGACCGGCTGGGCTAGCGCGGCGCGTATGCGCCCAGGACCGGAGCGCCGAGCAGAGACCGCCCCCTGGGCCGTGGTCGATGATCGCAATCGCTCCTCGGGGAAGGTGCTTGTCGAGGGTGCGGAGCTCCCGCCGGGTGTCCTCGTCCCGGTGGGGAACGTCGTACACGAACAGTCCGATCTCGGGAACCTGAGACGCCAGGATTGGCAGCAGGTGCCGCTTGTCTCCTATGCGAAGGTCCCACCGGCGCCACAGCCCGGGCGGAACGGCCCAGCCGGTGGACCGCCCGAGCGGCAGGGTCCAGGAGTCCCGGATCGGTCCCTCCGCCATCCGCCGGCGGGACGGGTGGGTCGGCAGGTCGATCGAGTGCAAAGTGCCTCGACGGTTCAGGGCGAGCGCGTTCAGCAGGTAGGCCGACGAGACTCCCGACGAAACCCCGACCTCTACGACATGCTCGGGCCGGGTCAGTCGGACCAGCGCGTGAAGCTCCAGGGGCGCGCCGATCTCGACGTATGACTCCCGACCCTCGAGCCGATGCTGTCGGGCGAGATACGAGAACAGGCGTCTCTGCCCCGCCGCTTCCTCCAACGCGCTCCCCACGGACGCCGGGGAACGGCCGCTGAGGGCGCGAACCCACTCGGGATCTGCATCCGCCTCCGGCTGCATCGGCTCCGCCCCGCTCCGGGGTCCTCGAGACCCCGGGCTCGGTAGGGACTACTTGCCTTTGGGCTTGCCCTTGGGAGAGGGCGTCTTTGATTCGGAGTACCCGCACCGGCCGCAGGACCGCCGGTTGTCGTGCTCGGCCAGAAAGACGCCGGCACCGCACTTGGGACAGGATTTGTGCGTCCGGGTCAGACTCTCGCCCTGCACCTCGTAGAGGCCGACTCGAGCCTTGCTCACGGCTTACTCCTCCTTCTTGGAGTCGTGAGCGGCCTTGGACTTGCCTTCGTGCTTCTCGGACTTCTCGGCCGCATGCTTCTCGCCCTTCTCGGCATGCTCGGCCTTCTCGCCCTTGTGGGCCTCCCCCTTGTGGGACTCCTTGGGGGCCTCGCCCTTGTGACCCTCCCCCTTGGCGTGCTCCGCCTTCGGGTGTTCCGCCTTCGGATGGTCCCCCTTCGGATGCTCGGTCTTCGCCGGCTCCTTGGGGGCCTCTTCCTTCACGGGCTCGGCCTTTGGTTCCGCCTTGGGCTCGGCCGCCTTCGGCTCTTCCTTAGGTGCCGCCGGAGCCTCTGCACCGCCCGCCGGAGCGGCCGGCGCGGCCTTCTCGCGGAGACCGTTTCGGATCAGGATGTGCTCGCGGGTCGTCACGTCGACGGCCTCCTTGGTGGCGTAGGCCATCGCCTCGCCCCGGGTCTTGGCGGTGCCGAACAGGGCGTTCATCCGTTCGACCACCAGCCGCTCGGCCGGCACCTTCACGAGCTTGGCGAGCTCCTTGCGAACCTCGGCCCTGGGGGGCGTGGCGGCGCCCGCGTGGTCGACCTCGAAGGTGTATTCCTTCCGGTGCAGGAGCGGATTGGCGCGCTCCTCCAGGATCTTAACGTCCAAGGTTCACCTTCCGGTACTCCATCTCTGCGATGAGGGCTCTCGCGTGATCCTTCGTCCGGGCGTTCACCGGCACGAAAGAGACCCCCGCACCCGGGATACCGTATATAACGGTCGCTCCCGAGGGAAGCGCTTCCACGAGAGCAAGCGACCCCAGATCCTCCTCGCCGTCGACCACGACGAGCCCCCCGCCCTCGAAGACGAGGTCATGGATCGCCGCCCGCAACGACTCGGTGAGCATGCCCGCCGGATTGTGGACCTTCCGAACCCGCTGCTGGGCGAGCGCCGAGAAGGACGTCGGGTCGACCGGCTCGTTGCGCTTCGTCTTGTAGTCCACGACGGCCACGAGCGGTACCTTGCCCAGCCGGAGCGCCTGCGCCGTGACCATGTCGCCGCAGGCGCCGAAGATCTTCAGCTCCCGAATATGCCGGTCGGCTTCCGCGCCCGAGTAGACCGGACCGTACTGCTCGGCGAGCCGAGACCGCAGCGCCGCGGGTACGACCCAGACCTCTTCCTCGTCACTTGACACGGAGCGCGTACCGTCCGCTCGCATGGATGCCCATCTTGCGGGCGATCTCGGATTTCTCCGGGTCGACGACCAGGAGATACCCCTGCCACTCGCGGCTCGTCTCGCCGCCGCACCGTGGGCACTTCGCTCCTTCGGAGATGAAGGAGCAGTTCTTGCACGCTTTGAGTTGAATCATCGTTAGGCCTTGGCCGGCTCAACCGTCTCCTTCTTCGGCGGGGCCGCAGGGGCGGCCTCCTTCTTCACGACCGCCTTACTGGCGGGTTCCTTCTTCCCGCCCTTCTTGCCGCCCTTCTCGTCAGCCTTCTTGTGGGCGTCCGCGATCCACTCGAGACGTCCCAGGCCGGGCTGGCGCATCGTGAGGCCGATCCGGCTGTCCCGTGGCGAGATCTCGGACAGCGACAGCGACACGATCCGCGACCGTGTCTTGTAGCCGACCTTGAGGTCCTTCTTGGTCTCCACGCCGACCAGCCGCTGGTTGTGCTCGTCGACGTTGACCCGGTCGTCCATGATCTGAGAAACGTGCAGGAGTCCGTCCAGCGGCCCGAAACGGACGAAGGCACCGAACTTCCGGATCTCCACGACCGCTCCCTCGACGACCTCCTGGAGCTCCGGCTTGAAGAGCAGCGCCTGGTACTCGACTTCCTGATAGACGCCCCCGTCGCCGTGGATGATGTGGCCCTCTCCCACGGGCTTGACGTCCTTGACGATCACGGCGAGACTCTGGCCGTCGACCAGCTTCCCCTCGAACTGCTGCTGGGCCAGCTCGGTGAGCACGGTCTCGAGCTTTGGCCCCAGTCGGTGGGGAGGAACCCGGACGACATCGCGCCGGAAGTCTAGGTAATACATGCGAGGCCGCGCGAGTCGAGTGACGTATTAGATGGTTTCCACGCCGAGGCGCGCGAAAGGACCGATCGCTGGCACCGGGGGGCGAAGGTATTTCGTCCGACGCCGGGTCCGCAGGGCATGCATCTGCGCTACGCCGGGGTCCGAGTGACCGACCTGGAGCGTTCCGTTCGGTTCTATACCCGGATCCTGGGGCTCCGCGAAGAGAGCCGCGGGGACCTCAGTCAATACGGCCGGGGAACCTGGGTGCTCCTCCGCGATCCGGCCTCTCGGCAGCGACTCGAGCTCAACTGGTACCCCAAGGGCTCGCAGTTCGATGTCCCGTTCGTCACGGGGGAGGGGCTCGACCACATTGGCTTCTTCCTCGGGCCGGTGCCGGCAGCCGCACTGGTGAGGGTGTACCAGCGCCTTCTGCGCAACGGGGCCGGCCCGACCAGCGTCACACCGGCGTCAACGGGCGGCTGGGTCGCCTACGTCACGGACCCGGACGGCAACTGGATCGAGATCTTCCGCGACCAGACCGTGGCGGAGAAGCGAGCCGCACGGGCCCAGGCAGTGTCCGAACGCCGGAAAGCGAAGCCCCGTCCCTAGGAGCGCAGCCCGAGCGCCAGGTCCGTTACCGCGATCGAGGCGCCCGCATTCGGCGCGAGCCCGGTCATCGCCCGGATCGCGTCGATGTTCTCCGGCACGACGATCGACTCCTGGTGGATAGCCTGGAAGAAGAACAGGTCGGCGCCGCTCAGGTGGATGCCATCCTCCCACAGGACGTTCTTCATCATGTCCCCCCGGGCGGCCCCGTGATCCCGGGCGAACTCCAACACCTGCGGGGTGCCCTCGACATGGTCGGCGGACCGGAAGACCTGGAACCTGGGGGTTTCCCGGAACGCCGTTACCACGTCCGCCGTGCTCGCCGGTGGTCGGCGGAGCCTGACGTGGTTCACGTGCAGATGCATCAATGTCGTCGGAACGACCACGGCAGTCGTGCTGATCGGGAGGTCCGGGAAGATCGTCTGCGCGTCCGGGGCGTGGTGGGACGGAAACTGGAATGTCGGGAGAATGGCGTTGACCGGGCCCTTGTGCACCTCGGTGGGATCCGCAGCCCGCCGGATCAGGGTGGCGTCCCAGCGCTCGACGCCGTACTTGCCGCGGAGCACCGATGCGGCACGGACAATCCCGGTCGTATTGCAGGAAAGGACCCGAACCCGCTGTTTTCCCGTCGCGGCATCAAAGTTCGCGAGCGAGTTGAAGGAGACCTCGGCAACGTCCGGTTTCTCTCCTCCCTGGAAGATCGCCCGCACGTGCGCCGCATCGTACTTCCCGACCTGCTCTCGTCCGACTCGGTCGGGCGTGGCGTCGACGACGATGTCCGCCTTCCCCAGCAGGTCCTCCGTGGTGCCGGCAACGGCGATCCCCGCCGACCGGAAGGCGTCGAGGCGACCGTCTCCGCCGACGTACAGGGGATAGCCCCGCTCGATGGCGAGCCGAGCCCCGAACGTGGGCTGGGTCTTCACGACGCCGACAAGCTGCATGTCGGGCTGCTTCGCGACGGCGTCGGCGACCCGCTTCCCGATGGTACCGAACCCGTTCACGGCAACGCGGACTGGCATGAGCCTACCGGCGAGCGATTCGGGTCGCGCTCAAAAGATTAGGGGAGGTTCACGGCCGCACGGGAACGCTTTATCGGCGCACCGCCGTGGCGCGACGATTCCAGATGGAGTTTGCACTCTCGGCGGAGGAGACCGCCTTCCAGGAGGCGGTACGGAAGTTCGGTGACAAGGTCCTTCGGCCCCACGAGCGACAGATCGACACGGAGGGGCGGATCCCGGATGCCGTTCTCCATGAGATGGCACGACTTGGGCTGCTGTCCCCCCTCGTTCCGGCCGAGTACGGCGGTCTCGGCGCCTCCGCCGTGCTGACGGAGCTCGCGGCCGAGGAGATCGGTCGCGGCGACTTTTCGATGGCCACTGCGGTCTTCTACCTCCTCGAAGCCGGGTGGGGCTGGACGCTCTCCCTGCACGGTACGGAAGAGACCAAGCGGGAGGTCCTGCCGGCCGTGACCGCCGGGAAAGCGTTCTTGGGAATCGCGACCACCGAGCCGGGCGGCGGCAGCGATCTCGGGAACATGAAAACCGAGTCCCGCCGCGACGGCGACACCTACGTCCTCCGGGGCGAGAAGGCCTTCCTGTCGGGCGTCGAGGAGGCGAAACGACTCGGCGGGGGGCACCTGACGCTCTGCCATAACCGGAACGGTTCCGGATTCAACTTCATCTACGTACCCACGAACTCGCCCGGAATCTCCTCTCAGAAGTTCGAGAACATGGGCCGCATGGGGATCTCGACCGGGGCGCTCTCCTACGCCAATGTCCGGCTCCCTGCCAAGTACCGACTCGGCGAGGAGGGCCGCGGCTTCCAGTATGCCATGGAGGGATTCCAGGTCGCCCGGACGTTCGTCTCGGCGGCGTGCGTCGGAGCTGCTGAGCGCGCACTGGAGACGGGCATCGCCTGGATCAAGGAACGCCCGGCGTTCGGGCAGCCGCTCGGGAAGTTCGAGGGCATCCAGTTCGAGATGGCCGACCTCTATACCCAGATCGAGGCGGTCAAGTGGCAGTGTCGGAGGGCCGCCTGGATGCTGGACCGCTACGTGATGCAAGGAGACGCGACGCATCGGTCCGAGATCGACAAGGTCGTGGCGAGCGTCAAACTGACCGCGCCTCAGGTGGCGTTCGAGACGGTCCGGCGGGTGATGATGTGGTTCGGCGCGGCCGGCTACACCAAGGATGTCGGGCTCGAGCTCGGCTTCCGGGGCATCATGTCGTACATGGTCGGCGCCGAGGGTGGCCTCAACATCATGCGAATCATCCTCGGCCGCGAGCTCCTGGGCAAGGAGTTCGTTCCGTACAAGTAATCGCATGCCAGCCGCGCGGGGAAGACGTCGGTCCCTCCGGGAACGCGACTTTCATCGGTGGCTGCGCACCCACTTGCCCGCAGGCCGGCGGGGAGTGCTCCCGATCGGAGACGATGCCGCAGCCCTTCCGGTCGGACAGCATCGGGTGGTTCTCCTCTCTTCGGACGCGCTCGTCGAGCACGAGCATTTCCGGCGAAGCACCTCCGGCCGTCGCGTCGGAGAAGCTGCGGCCGCATTCAACTTGAGCGACCTCGCGGCGAAGGGTGGCGTGCCGGCGGCCCTCCTCATCGATCTCTTGGTGCCGGCTGGAACGCCAGCGTCCTGGGCCCGTTCCGTCCTGCGAGGTGCGGAGTCGCTGGCCGATCGGTATGGATGTCACGTCGTCGGCGGAGACACGAAGCCGAGCCGGACCCGTGCGGTCGTGGGTACGGCGGTGGGCTGGGCCTCCCGGGACGCACTCCCCACCCGGCGCGGGGCTCGGCCCGGCGACGCCGTCGTGACGACCGGCTGGGTCGGCCACGGCGGCGCCTACCAGACCAACATCGATCGGCTGCTGCGGGTCTTGCCCCGGGTCCGGGAGGGCCAGCTGCTCGCTCGCGCGGCCCACTCGATGACCGACACCTCGGACGGCATCGCGGAGGCGGCCCGGCTTATCGCGGACGGGAGCCGCTGCCGCGTGGTGCTGGTCGAGGAAGCGTTGCCGCTCCACCCGCGCCTGCGCGTACCGGGAACTAGCCGCCGTAGAAACATCGCCGCGGCATTCTATGGAGGAGATTACGAGCTGTTCGCGACGATCAGCTCCGAAAAGATTCCGGCGCTCGTCCGGGAGCTGCGGCGAGAGCACTGCCGGCTCACCGTCATCGGCCGGGTGGAGCGGGGCCGGGGCGCCTGGCTCGAACGGAACGGTCGCCCGAAGCCCATGCCGACGCTGGGCTGGCGTCATTTCGAGTCGCGCTAGGAATTCCGACGAGGTTATCCCGCGTTCTCACTCGACCGCCCACGATGGAGGGCCTCGTCGCGCGCGGAGTGTCGAAGACCTACCGGGGCCAGCGCGGCACCGTCCGGGCCCTCGACAACGTCGACATGACCATCGCCAAGGGCCGGCTCTTCGGGTTCCTCGGGCGGAACGGCGCCGGCAAGACGACCTTCATCAAGATCTCGTCCGCACTCCTGATGCCGACCAGCGGGACCGTCGAGCTCTTCGGCCTCGACGTGGTCCGTCGCGCCGGGGAGATCCGGGAACAGATCGCCATCGTCCCCCAGGAGGCCAAACCGTTCTACCATCTGACTCCGCGGGAGCACGTTCAGGAGTACCTGCGAGTTCGTGGTGTCTCGCCCGAGGCTGCGAAGAACCGTGCTGACGAGGTCCTGACCGCGATGGGCCTCCAGGCCTACCAGTCGATGCCGGCGATGATCCTGTCCGGCGGTCTCCAGCAGCGTACGCTCGTGGCGATGGTCCTCGCCACGGAGGCTCCGTTCCTCTTCCTCGACGAGCCCACGCTCGGCATGGACCCGTTTGCGCGCCGACAGGTCTGGGAAGTGATCCGCCAGGCCGCCCGCAAGGGGTCCACCGTGCTGCTCACCACTCACTACCTGGATGAGGCGGAGCAGCTCGCCGAGGAGCTGGCCGTCATTGAGGGAGGTCACGTTCTCTATCAGGGCTCCGCCGAGGCGCTGAAGTCGAAGGTACGCCGAGAGGTCCGAATCCAGTTCTCCGGGGGCTTTACCGCCCAAGAGCTCGGACGGTACGGCGACGTATACCCGGACCGCGCCGGGCTCACGCTGCTCACGACCCGGAACGTGGTCGAGGAACTCACCCAGCGCGCGCTGGAGAGGAGGGTGCCGGTGAACGTCGGACCGGTGACACTGGAGGAGGCGTTCCTGACGCTCGTCGGCCGGGCGATCGAGGACGAGGACCCGGAGGCGGCGACGTGACGTGGAAGAGCCAGGCGGTGGCGATCTTCCGGATCTGCTACTTCAACGGATGGCTCGGACTCCGCCGGTCCCCGATCGCCTTCATCGCACTCTTTCTCACGCCGCTGAGCTTCCTGTTCTTCCTCTACGTCATCGCCCCCCACTCGGTCCTGCCCTTCGGGGTGGTCGGGGGGATCATGTTCTCCGCCCTGTTCACCGGCAACGCGATGATGAACGACTGCGCCTATCTCCGACTCGAGCGGCAGATCCAGCAGATCTTCATCACGAGCCCGTTGCGGCCGATGTCCTGGATCCTCGGCATGGCGTTGAGCGAGCTCGTCTTCACGATCCCGGGGCTCGTGCTGTTCTTCGCGGTGCTCTTCCTGGTCGTCCCGGTCGGGATCCTGACGATCCTCGCGCTGGTCGGCGTCGTATTGCTGACCTGGCTCATGGCGACGAGCCTTGGATTCCTGCTCTCCACGTTCTTCCGGCAGCTCCGGGAGATCTGGCCGATCGGCATGGTGGTCTTCACGTCGCTATCCGTGATCCCGCCCATCTTCTACCCGATCGCGGAGATTCCCGCGACCTTCCGATGGGCCGCGTTCCTCGCTCCTTCGACGTTCGCGAGCCAGCTGGCCGTGCGGGCGGCGGGACTCAAGGTGCCGATCATCGGCTCCGCTCCGTTTCTCTCGTCGATCGCGTTCGAGGTGATCGGACTCGTCGTCCTGACGCTCGCATTCACGATCGCCTCGATGCGACTGGCCCGGTGGCGGGAACCGTAACCCCGCCGGGCCGTCCGGCATGTGCCGGTGTCGCACAGCGCGAGGTGGAGTCAAATACGCCCCGACCCTCGTTCGCGCCACAGGTGTATCTCGATGCCCCAAAGCGCTCCCGCGATCAACCCGTTCGAGACTGCCAAACGCCAGATCGACATCGTTGCGGACCTTCTCAGCATCAACGACGGAACCCGCGAGGTCCTGAAGCATCCCAAGCGGGAGCTGACGGTCAACTTCCCGGTCCGGATGGACGACGGGAGCTACCGGGTCTACACCGGATACCGGGTCCAGTACAACATCGCCCGCGGCCCGAGCAAGGGCGGCATCCGGTACCATCCCCAGGTGTCGCTCGACGAAGTTCGGGCCCTGGCGGCGTGGATGACCTGGAAGTGCGCGGTCGTCAACCTGCCGTACGGCGGAGCGAAGGGTGGCATCATCTGCGACCCCAAGCACATGAGCCAGGGCGAGCTTGAGCGGCTCACCCGCCGGTTCGCGACCGAGCTCGTCCCGATCATCGGCCCCGAGATGGACATCCCGGCGCCGGACGTCTACACCGATTCGCAGACGATGGCCTGGATCATGGACACGTACTCCCAGGAGAAGGGATACTCCGTCCCGGGCGTCGTAACCGGCAAGCCGATCGCGATCGGCGGGAGCGAGGGCCGGGGCGAAGCGACGGGCCGCGGCTGCGCCTACGTCATCCGCGAGGCCGCGCCGCACGCCGGGCTCAAGCTCAAGGGGGCGAACATCGCCGTGCAGGGATTCGGGAACGCCGGAAGCGTCGCCGCGAACATCCTGCATGACGAGTTCGGTGCCAACATCATCGCCGTCAGCGACTCCAAGGGCGGCATCACCAACTCCGCCGGCCTCAACCTCAAGGCGGTCGAGGACCACAAGCACAAGACCGGCTCCGTGGTCGGATTCCCCGGCTCGAAGGCGATCTCGAACGAGGAGCTCCTCGAGATCAAGACGGACGTCCTGATTCCGGCCGCCCTCGAGAACCAGCTCACCGCGAAGAACGCCGGGAAGGTCCAGGCGAAGATCGTCGCCGAGGCCGCCAACGGCCCGACGGTCCCGGAGGCCGACAAGGTGTTCTTCGAAAAGAAGATCACCGTGCTGCCGGACATCCTCGCGAACGCCGGCGGCGTGACGGTCAGCTACTTCGAATGGGCGCAGAACATCCAGGGATACTCCTGGACCCTGGCCGAGGTCAACGAGCGGCTCAACCGGGTCATGACGGAGTCCTACGCCCGCGTCCACGAGGTCGCCGAGCAACGCAAGGTCCACAACCGGACCGCCGCGTACGTCGTGGCGATCCAGCGGGTCGTCGACGCGCTCAAGATCCGCGGGTTCTTCCCGTAACGGGACCCGCCCCTCGGGCGAGCCGTGAGCGACCTCCCGACCTGCCGGCTCGCCCGCTGGTCCGACCTGGACGCCTGGGCTGCGACCATCGCCGGCAAGGTCCACGCGGCCGGCCATCCGCCCGACGCGATCGTCGGGCTGACGCGCGGCGGCTGGATCCCGGCCCGTCTGGTCGCGGACCACCTCGGGGTCAAGCGACTCCTGGCCCTCCAGACCGCCCACTGGGGCGTCACCGCCACCCGGGACGGCCATGCGGCCTTGACCGAGCGACTGTCCGCCTCCCTGGAGGGCGCGAACGTCCTCGTCGTGGACGATATCACCGACACCGGGGAGAGCCTCGCCCTGGCCGTGGAGCACGTGCGTTCCCTCGGCCGACCGGCCCGTCTCGAGACCGCCACCTGCCTCCACATCACCCACTCGAAGTTCGTCCCGACCTACTACGCCGAGGAGGTGCCCGCAGACCGATGGGTCTGGGTCGTGTTTCCGTGGACCTACTGGGAAGACCTGCGAACCCTGGCCGCCAAGGCCCTTCCCGAGGGCAAGGACGCCGGGGGCGTTGCCCAGATCCTCCGGGACCGGTGCCGGTTGACCGTCCCGCCCGCGGACGTGGAGCAAGCTTTGCGAGCCACGAGCGCCTCGACGGCCCAGTAGCCGCCGGCTCAGCTGTCGACAGCGGCGGACGAAGCGGCGGCGGTCCGGGCCTTCAGGTACTGTGTCAGGAATCCGGCAAAGACGAGCGTGGCCAGGCCGCCAACGATCGCGGCCAGGATGAGCGGCAGGTTCGACCCCGGCTGGATGTGCTCCACGTACTCGACCAGGTAGATGATCCCGTAGACCACGAACGCGAGCGAGACGACGGACAGCATGGCGATCGGGTACGACCGCGGGATGTGTCCCTTCCCCACGTACCGGCGGATGGCGCGGCCGGTTTCCCAGATCACGCCTCCGACCAGCCACCAGATCGTGCCGGCGAGGAAGAACGCGAGGACCCGTACGAGGTCATTCGATGGGGTCGTCAGATAGGCATTGTACCCGACCAGGAACCCGGCCCCGATCACACCGATGGCGAACAGTCCGAATCCGAACGCGATCGCGCCCTGACGTATATCCGCGGATGCGGAGGTGATGGACTCGATGATCGCCTCGTCGATGTCGAACGTCCAGAAGATGAGGTAGATACCGATCAGCAGCAGCAGGCCGATGAAACCCCAGACGACCTGTCCCGCGGCCGCCGCGAAGCCGAGGGCGATCAGCACCAGGGCGAACGGGAGAACGGTCTTCGCCCGGAGCTTCGGATCCTTCAGCGCCCGGACCAGGGTGTAGTACGTGGATTCCAGTCCGGGTGCCTGGCGGACCACGACCCGCCGCACGCTGTCGATCCGAAGCCGCGACGTGATGATCGGGAGCAGATACTCGTCTTCGGCGCCATCCGAAACGAAATAGGCGGCTTCCGCCGGGTGGTCCTTCAGCACCTGGTCGAGCTGGGCCGCGATGACCCGGTCCGAGGTGAGACCGACCTTGGCATCGCCGGTCAGTGCGACGACCTCGACCTCCTCCTCGTTCTCCCTAAGCTCGTCGTAGAGCCGGAGCCCTCCGAAGAGCGCATTGGTGTCGGTGTCCTCCGGATCCGCCGTTCCCAGCCGGGCCGCGGCCTCCAGCACGGCGGCCCGGCCCACGATCGGGCCCGGGATACCGGTCTTACGACCGATGTCGTCGTCCCGGTCGACGCAGACAACCAGCCGCATGGCACCCGGAACAGGCCGGTAGGGGAGTATTAGCCCTCTGGTTCATTGTGCGCGACGAATCCTGTGCGGCTCGACCGCGGGCGCCGCCGGGGCACCCTTATACGGCGGAATTCTCCCCGGGCCGAGACCGAGATGGCCGAGCTTCCCGACAAGGCGGAGCACTTCATCGACTGGTATCTGGAAGCGGTCGAGGTCGCGGGTCTCACCGACAAACGGTACCCCGTGAAGGGCATGAACGTCTGGACCCCGTACGGGTTCCAGGCCCGACGGCAGCTCGACGGGCTCCTGATCCGAGGGATCGAAGCGAGCGGCTCCCGGCCGGTGGAGTTCCCGACCCTGATCCCCCAGACAGAGTTCCAGAAGGAGAAGGAGCACGTCAAAGGCTTCGATGCCCAGGTCTACTGGGTCACCAAGGGCGGCGAGACCGACCTCGACATTCCTCTGGTGCTCCGGCCCACGAGCGAGACCGCCATGTACCCGATCTTTGCGCTCTGGATCCGTTCGCACAAGGACCTGCCGTTCAACGTCTATCAGATCGTGAACACGTTCCGCTACGAGACCAAAACCACTCGGCCGTTCTTCCGGATCCGCGAGATCCACTTCTTCGAGGAACACACCTGCCAGCTGACCGACGAGGCCGCGGCGGCTCGATGCCAGGAGAACCTCGCCACCTTCCAGGGTATTGCCGAGGCTCTGGCACTTCCGTACGTTGCGAGCCGACGGCCGGACTGGGACAAGTTCCCCGGAGCGTACTATTCGATCGCCCTCGACCTCCCCGTGGGCGGCGCCCGGACCCTTCAGGTCGGGACCATCCACCATTACCGCGAGAACTTCTCGCGGCCGTACGAGATCCGCTACGAGGACCTCGCCGGCGAACTCCGGTACGTTCACCAGACCACGTTCGGACTCTCCGAGCGTCTCCTGGGCGCGACGGTCGCCTTCCACGGGGACCGAAAGGGCGTGGTCTTCCCCTCCTCCATCGCTCCCTACCAGGTCGTCATCGTGCCGATCGTTTCCCAGAATAGCGGGCCGATCTCGACCGATGCCGCACGCACCCTGGCGGATCGGCTGAGAGCCGCCGGTGTCCGGGTCTACGTGGACGACTCGGAGGAGCGGCCGGGAGCGAAGTACTATCTCTGGGAGTCCCGCGGAGTGCCGCTCCGCCTAGAGATCGGACCCCGGGAGGCCGCCGAAGGGACCGTGACCGCAGTCAATCGGTTGGGTCAGAAGCAGCGGATCGGGCCGGGGAAGCTCGAGGACGGCATTCGGCAGGCCCTGGTGGAGTATGACCAGGCCCTCGCCGCACAGGCTCGGGAGTCGTTCCAGAAGGCGTTCTCGGTCGCGCATCGCCTCGAGGAGCTCCAGGACTCCACGACCGTACGAATTGTCTCCTGGTGCGGGAACGAGGCGTGCGGGCATCAGATCGAGCAGGCCATCGACGGGGCCGTGCTGGGCACCCCCGAGGGACCGCTCCCCATCGACCCGGGGTCGCCGGCCGAGTGCATTGCCTGCGGCAAGAGGGAGGCCACCCGCTGGGTACTGGCCGGACGGCCGCTCTAGCGGGGACCGGGGACTCAGGCCGACGGGGGATTCGTGGAGGGCGGCTCCGGCCAGAAGAGCCAGAGACCCGCAATGCCGAACAGCAGCAGCGTGATCACCACGGCGTAGACGCCGTTATCGATCCAGACACCGAAGAACAGCCCCCAGGAGAGGTAGAAGACCACGGCCAGCACGATCAGGCCGCCGAAGGCGATTAGCCCCAACTCCTGGACCGACGGGAGATGGCGCCCTGGCTTCGGAGGAGCAGCCGCCATTGTGCCGGCGGCCGAGCCCTCATGGGGTCCATAAGGGTTTGGGGCTGGAGACCCGTGCAGACCAGTTTCTAACGGAAGAAGAAACCCCGGCAACCCTCGGATTTCTGCCGTATCGACACAGGACCCGGTTCTTCCGGGCGCCGCTCCGGCCTCCGAGAGTTGCGAAGCAGCGCCGGCGGCCTCCCTACTATGTAGCCACCGACTCCCTACCGGGGCCCCGGTCCAGCCGGTCGACCGAGCGCGGTCTCCAGAAACTCGCAACGAGCAACGCTCCGAGCGGCACGGCCGTCAGGTAGACCCAGAGGTCCGAGTAGGTTCCCGAGAGAATCGCGGGGGCGATGGTGCGGGCCGGATTGAGCGAGCTCCCAGTCCAGGGGCCGATGAGGTAGGTAGCCAGGGCCACGACGGTGGGAGGAAGAACCAGTCTCCACCTCCACCGGCCCTCTCCACGGTCCGACAGGACGAACACGCTGGCGACGAGACCGGCGGTGAATGCGAGTTCGGCGAGGAACGCACGCGGCAGATTCCCGTGGGTGGGTACCGTCGCCCCCAAGTGAGCGACCGCGCCGAAAACCGCGAGTACGCAAGCGCTACCGAGGAACGCCCCGGCGAACTGACCCAGGACATACCAGGGCGCTTCTTCCCAGTCGATTCGGCCGCTCACTGCGAGGGCGAGGGTTACGACCGGATTCAGGTGGGCCCCGGAGGTCCGGATGAACAGCAGAATGGGCGTCAGCACCGCCAGGAACCATGCGATGGCTAACCCCCAGAGTGGAACCGCCCCCCAGCGAGCCGAGCCGACGATGGCGCCGGTCCCGATCCCCACGAGCAACGACGTGCCGGCAGCCTCGGCCCCGACGCGACGAAGAACCGACACTCTCACGGGTGACCGCGTGAGAGTCGCTCGGTTTCGCGCCGGTCGGAAAGAACGAGTTCTCGCCGCAAACCCTCGACGCGTGCTCGGATCAGGTCCCGAAC
>JASHOK010000057.1 GCA_030041175.1 Thermoplasmata archaeon
CGGCAGATGAAGAGTTGGGGGAAGGGCCGTGGGAGTCGCTCTGGACACTAGCGCACTGATCGACGTGCTGCGCGGCGACGAGAGGGTCCTTCGCGAGACCGACCGCCTCGAGGCCGGGGGGAACCTTCCGGTTCTAAGCACTGTCGCGGTGTTCGAGGTTCTGTCCGGCGTTGAGTACACAAAATCGCGCGTCGAACGTACCCGAATTGAGGCCCTGCTCACCCGCATCCGGATCGAGCCTTTCGACCAGGAGTCGGCGCGCAGGGCGGCGGAGCTCCGCGGGGAGCTCCTTCGAGAGGGTCGGTCGCCGGGCGCCCCGGATGTGATGATTGCGGGCCAGGCCCTTGCCTCCCGGCACATCTTGCTGACGCGCGATCACCAGCTCGGGAAGCTGGCCGGTGAATTCGGTCTGAGGGTCACCCTCTACTGATGGTCAACGGAGACGCCGCTCCGGGTCCCCGAGCACGACCCCGGCCCTGGGAACGTACCTGAGCCCGCGGAGCTTCGTCTATCTCGACTGCCGCTGTTGTTCGGGGGCGATTACTCGTGCCCCCCGCCGAGCAATGGGGAGCTCGACCGCGTGGGACCCCCGGAGCTCCAGTCCCCGGATCGCCCGGCTCCGCCCGCGGGCCGACCAAGGGACAAGCATCAGGCTCCGGCCAAACATGGCCTGGACGACCGCGACGTCCCCTGAACGAAGGGCATGCACCGTTCGAAGCACTGGCGCCGGTCCTAGCGCCAGCGTGTCGGTGAATCGCTCGGCTTCGCGCATGAGCGACCGCAGGTCGGGCCGGTGCCTCAGTCGCCGGAGTCCCGGCCCGGCCGCGGCCGACACTCGACGGAGGAAGGCCGGATCCCGGAGCAGCCGCGGGCTGGGCATCGCCGTACTGGACCACGCGAGGAGGACGCAGCCCGTGGCGGCGGTGTGGCGCGCATGGCCCCACGGAGGGATGCCGGGTCGCTCCCGGGTCTCCACACCACCCCCGAGGATCGCCGAGACGCCTCCGAGGCCACCACCACCGTACAGGTCCGCCAGGTGGGCCGTCTCCACGGCGAGCCGCCGAGATTGTCCCGTGGCGGCACTGACCGCGAGCGCCGTCGCCAGTGCGCCGGCCGCACTCATCCCGAACCCCTGGCCAATCGGAAGGTCATGCGTGAGCCGGAGACGGAGGCGACCCTTTCGATGAGCCAGCAATCTACGGGCGACGTCCTCCGATATCGGCAGCGCTCGGCGCACATCGGCCTCGATGCGGACCGTCGCCTGTCTCGACGGCGTCCACTGAGCTACGGCCTCGACGCCGGCATCGAGAACAATACCCGCCCCGACCGAGCCTCGACCACGAGGGTCCCGGGCCTCGAGAGAAGGGGCGAAGATTCCCGTCACGTGGGCCGGTGCGAACGCCCGGCCGACGCGAGCTGGGGCTTCGGATGCCATCGGCGCCCGACGTCCGGACCGGCGCTTAAAGGCGGCGTCACGAAAGGCTCGAGCCGTTCTCTGCGAGCAGAAACTCCGAGCTCCGGCGTGGAAGTAGTTCGAGCGAACGCAAAATGGTATAATCCCAGACAGGCTAGAACTCACTGGTCTCTTCTCGGAGACGTGGAACCGGAACCGGATGTCGGATACCGAACCGGCGTCGCAGAACGCTGACTTCGACCGGGTGAATTTCCTCGAGCTGAGGAACAGCCAGCTTGCCGAGGCGATCAAGCGCGTCGAGAGCGAGCGGCATTACATGGAGGCCGAGATCCTTCGGCTGCAGCGTGAGGTCAAGCGGCTGAAGACCGAGCTCGACCGGCTTCGGTACCCGCCGCTGATCGTCGGCAGCGTCCGCGACATCCTCACCGACGGACGAGTCGTTGTCAAGTCGTCGACGGGGCCGGACTTCGTGGTCAACTCCGCGGAGAACGTCGAGCACGACAAGCTCTCCGTCGGCTGCCGTGTGGCGCTCAACAAGCAGACGCTCGCCGTCATGGGTGTCCTGCCGGCCTCCGTGGACCCGCTGGTCACTGCGAGTGAGATTGTCGAGAAGCCGTCCGTGTCCTACCAGGACATCGGGGGCCTGTCCGACCAGATCCGGGATATTCGAGAAGCGGTCGAGTACCCGTTGCTCCGAACCGAGCTCTACAAGAAGGTCGGCGTCGAGCCGCCCAAGGGCGTGCTGCTCATCGGGCCTCCCGGAACCGGGAAGACGATGATCGCCAAGGCCGTCGCGCACCACACGCACGCGACGTTCATTCGGCTCGTCGGGAGCGAGCTCGTCCAGAAGTACATCGGAGAGGGCGCCCGACTGGTTCGGGAGCTCTTCCAGCTCGCGCGGGAGAAGGCGCCCACCGTCATCTTCATCGACGAGATCGATTCGATCGGCGCGAAGCGCCTCGAGGTGGCGACGAGCGGCGACCGCGAAGTACAGCGGACGCTGATGCAGCTCCTCGCCGAGATGGACGGCTTCGAGCCGCTCGCCAACACGAAGATCATTGCGGCCACCAACCGCCCCGACATCCTGGATGAGGCGTTGCTCCGGCCCGGCCGGTTCGACCGGATCATCGAGATCCCGGTGCCCTCCTACCACGGCCGCGCCGAGATCTTCAAGATCCACTCGGCGGGCATGGCGATCAAGGATGCGGTCGACTTCGACCTGCTGGCCAGCCGGACCGAAGGCGCCACCGGCGCCGACATCAAGTCGATCTGCACCGAGGCCGGAATGTTCGCGATCCGAGAGGAACGCGACTACGTGACGCTCGCCGACTTCGAGCGCGCCGTGGAGAAGGTCGTCGGCGAGGAAGAGCTCCGCAAGGAGTCCGTCACGATGTTCGCCTAAGGCGAACGCCGTTCCGCCCGTCGCTCAGGTTCCGCTGAACAGCTCGACCCGGCCGCAGTGGGGGCACCACTGCATCTCGAGCAGGATCACGCTCTCGGTCTGGCCGGGCAGTCCGCCCGTACGGAACGGATGGCGGCCCTGGAAGACCAAGGGCGTGTGGCAGCTGGAGCACATGCGGTCCGACGGGACCGGCTTCTGAGCCGCCTCGGTCATGAGGCGGGGCGCCGGAGGAAGGGTCACACCGTAGAAGAGCGAGGCGGCCCCGTATCAAGTTTCACCTGTTCGAGAACCCCCCGGCCCACCATCCGGGGCCCCGGAGCCGCCGACAGATCGGCCAGCCAGGCCGACTCTCCCACGGCGGCCACCAGCGGTCGGTCCACCGTCAGCTCCAGCCGCTCCGGGGTCACGCTCTGGATCCGTGCAGGGGCCAGCTGCAAGCCGATCAGGAGCTGGAGTTGGGAGCCCTCGTCCACCTTGCCTCGGTAGTATCGGGAGTTCCTCCGGTTCCCCAGAACGAACTGGTTCCCCGTCGTATGGGTCCCGGGAGGCGCCAGTACTTGGCCCCGGTCGATCTCGTCCGCGTCGACGCCCTTGAGCGCGACCCCGACGCGCGTCCCGGGAACCGCTTCGCGGACGTCTACATCCTGGGACTGGATGGACCGGATCTCGACCTCCCGGTCCGTGGGGTAGAGTCTCAGGTGGTCGTGAATATGGAGCGTCCCGCGCTGAACGAACCCCAGGGCAACCGTCCCGACGCCCTTCACGGGAAATGCGTGGTCCAGCCGAACCGACACCGGTCCGTCGGCCTGCTGCGTGGGACTCCAGCCGACCAGCTCCTCCCGAAGATGTGGGACATCCAAGGCCGGGAGTGCCGCCGATTCGAAGCGGGTCCCCTTGAGCGCCCGGCGGAGTTCCCCCTCTCCCACGCCCTGATTGAGGTAGATATCGGTCGGGGAGTCGAAGAGGTCGAGCGTGGCCAGGGTCTCGGCCAGCGCACGGTCGAGGGTCGTCGCGACGAGGATCACCCGATCCGCGAGCGCGATCGCGTAGAGCAGAGGCGGAAATTTTTCCGGAAACTGCGTAGGCTCGACGGAGGTAAGGACGTGGCCGTCGCGGACGAGGTTGTAGAGGGTCACGTCGCTGGCGGTGCCCTTCCGGCCCAGTTCCTTCCCTAAGTCCGGAGCGCCGAGCAGCGCAACGACGGCGCTGGTCACGTCGTACCGCTCCGGACGGAGCACGAGGAGTTGCCGGTCATCGGGTCGTGGGCGACTGTCCGCCGCCCGACGACGCCTTGCTCCCCTTAACGGCTTCAGCCTCGCGGCGAATCTCGTGGAGCTTCATTCCGGAGGTACCGCTGCCGAGACTCTTCTCCGTCACCGTCAGCCCATGGGCCTTCGAGGCGGCGAGCAGCCAGCTCCGGCCACCTTCCGAAAGTTCGCCGGGGGTCACGGCCCGGTCCATCGGCCACAGCATCAGATAGCTCACCGGTGGCGAACGGTCGGCGCGGGGTCGGGTCAGACAGTCGACGGCGAAGTCCGGATCCTTCCAGCGCGCGAGCAGGGTCCGCCCGTCGCGCAACGTAGCACGGAGCCCGTCGTCGGCGGTGCGAACCGACTCGATCTGCCGGCGAAAGCTTCGGCCCAGGATCCAGTCGGCGAGAGCGCAGATACCGGCCAGATAGACCCCGACGCCGATCGGGACCTGGTCGGATATGTGAGCGTCCGAGGGCCAGGCCACGGCCGCGTACACCGCCAAGGCGGCGCCGACGATGATACCGGAGACGGCGACCGCCCGCACGAGTCGTCGCCGGCCCAGCTCCGCATCGACGTACGTGGAGTCGGTCCGGGCCAGTTCGTCCCCGTCTTGAAACGCGCGCGCCGGAGCCAGGCGGGTCGCAGGCTTGGCGGCCGGCTCGGCGGCAGCCGCCTCCGTCTCCTTGGGCGCCCCGAGGAAGAGGGCCGTTGTCGGTGTCGGCATGCCCGTGCGAGGGTCAAAAAACTCGATCCGTCCGCAGCGCGAACAGACGTAGGCCTCCATCACGATGGGTTTGCGCGCCTCCTGCGGCAAGGGAACGCGGAGCGGAGTGCCGTACCGGGTTCCGCAGTGCGGGCACTCCTTCGGCGGCTGAGCGAGATCCGGGCTTGCCCGTTCGGACGGAGCGGTCCGCGGGGCAGCACCGGCCTGCATCTGTGACACTCGACGCCACCGAAGCCACGAGGTCCCGGTATTTTCTCGCTCCCGCCCCCGGTCGAATCTCCGGGTACTCCGGTCCCCTCCGGAGCCGGAGGGGGCGGGCCCCGTCAGCCACTCTTCGTAGCGCCCTTGGCCGGCGTGGCGGAGAGCTGGATTTCGCCCGCCTTCACCGCGACCGTAACCGTTGCCCCAGCTCGAATCTCGCCCGACAGCAACCGGGTCGTGAGCGGGTCCACGACGAGCCGCTGGATCGTCCGCTTGAGGGGCCGGGCGCCGAACTGCGGATCGTAGCCCGCCTCGGCGAGCTTCTTTCGGGCCTCTTCGGTGGCCTTCAGCTGGATGCGCCGGTCCAGGAGCCGGCGGCCGATCTGCTCGAGCTGCAGGTCGACGATTCGAACGATGTTCTCCTCGGTCAGGGTATGGAAGATGACGATGTCATCAAGCCGGTTCAGGAACTCCGGCCGGAAGTGCGCCCGAAGAACCGTATCGATCGCGGTCCGCCGTTGCTCCTCGGTTTGGGCCTCGGCGAGCAGGTCGGTGCCGAGGTTGCTGGTCATGATGACGAGCGTGTTCCGGAAATCGACCGTGCGGCCCTGTCCGTCCGTCAGCCGTCCGTCATCCAGCAGCTGGAGCAGGACGTTCACGACGTCCGAGTGGGCCTTCTCCACCTCGTCGAACAGGATCACAGTGTACGGTCGCGTGCGAACGGCCTCGGTGAGCTGTCCTCCCTCCTCGTAGCCCACGTAGCCGGGAGGCGCACCGATGAGCCGGGCCACCGTGTGCTTCTCCATGTACTCGCTCATGTCGATCCGTACGAGCGCCCGGTCCGAGTGGAAGAGGAACTCCGCGAGCGCCTTGGCGAGCTCCGTCTTGCCGACCCCCGTCGGTCCGATGAAGAGGAAGGAGCCCATCGGGCGGTTCGGGTCGGCGAGGCCCGACCGCGACCGGCGGACGGCTCGCGCCACCAGGTCGACCGCTTCGTCCTGCCCGATGACGCGTTTCTTGAGCTCGTCCTCGAGATGGAGCAGCCGCTGGGTCTCTCCTTCCAGCATCCGGGAAACGGGGACTCCGCTCCACTTCGCGACCACCTGAGCGACATCCTCCTCGTCGACCTCCTCCCGCAGCAGGGTGTCCCCCTGGGCCGGCTTGAGGCTCTGGTTCTTCGCCTCGACCTTCCGTTGAAGCTCGGGGATCTCGCCGTACCGCAGCCGTGCCGTCGTTTCGAGGTCTCCGGAACGTTCGGCCTCCTCGGCTCGGACTTTCAGCTGGTCCAGCTGTTCGCGCATCTTCCGGACCTCCTGAACCTGCGCCCGTTCCCGGTTCCAACGTGCGGTCAGGGAGGTCTCTTTCTCGCGAAGGTCGGCGAGCTCCTTCTCGAGGGCCTTGAGGCGCTCCTTCGACGCCGAATCCGTTTCGCGTTTCAGCGCCGAGCGCTCGATCTCGAGCTGCCGGGTTCGGCGACTGAGCTGGTCCAATTCGGGAGGCCTGGAGTCGAGACCCAGACGGACACTCGAGGCCGCCTCGTCGATGGCGTCGATCGCTTTGTCGGGGAGGCGACGATCGGGCAGGTAGCGCGCGGTCAGCGTGGCGGCCGCCACGAGCGCCGCGTCATGGATGCGGACGCCGTGATGGAGCTCGTATCGTTCCTTCAGGCCCCGGAGGATCGAGATCGTATCCTCGACCGTCGGCTCCTGGACCACTACGGGCTGAAACCGGCGCTCCAGGGCGGCGTCCTTCTCGATGTACTTCCGATACTCCTGGGTCGTCGTGGCTCCGATGGCGTGGAGGACGCCTCGAGCGAGCGCCGGCTTGAGGAGGTTGGAGGCGTCCATCGCTCCGCCCTCCGTAGCGCCGGCGTGCACGAGCGTGTGCAGCTCGTCGATGAACAGGACCACATTGCCTTCGGATCGCTCGATCTCCTGGAGGACCGCCTTGAGCCGCTCCTCGAATTCCCCCCGGAACTTCGCCCCGGCGAGCAGGGCCCCTAGATCGAGGGCAATGACCCGCTTCTGCTTGAGCGACTCCGGAACGTCGCCGGACGCGATCCGGAGGGCCAGCCCCTCCACGATGGCCGTCTTTCCGACGCCCGGATCCCCGATCAGCACCGGATTGTTCTTGGTCCGGCGCGACAGGATCTGGATGACTCGCCGGATCTCCTCGTCCCGGCCGATCACCGGGTCGAGCTTGTGCTGACGGGCCAACTGGGTCAGGTCCCGGCCGTACTTCTCGAGCGCCTGATACTTCGATTCCTCCTGCCGGTCCGTGACCGTACGCCCCGCGCCGCGGAGGGTTTCGATCGCGGCCCGCAGCGCGGCGGGTCGAACCCCACTCTGTTCCAGCAACTCCTTCGCGGGCGACGGAGCTTCGGCCAGTCCCAAGAGCAGGTTCTCGACGCTAACGTACCGGTCCTTTCGGCTATCGGCGGCCTTCTCGGCTCGGTCTAAGGCTTCGGCGAGGGACCGAGAGATGTACTGGTCGGTCGGAGCGACGCGGTCGGCGGTCGGCATCTGGCTCAGCCGACGCTCCAGCGTCGCGACGATGTCGTCCGGTTTCGCTCCGAGCTGGAGGAGCAACTCTCGGGCCACGCCACCCTCGTCGGTGGCCAAGCCGAGCAGGAGATGGTCGGGCTCGACGGACGCGTGCCGGAGCTCGGCAGCCCGGGAAAAGGCGCGCTCCAGCGCGGACCGGGCCGCATCCGTGAGCTTCTCGAGTTTCATCGGGGGTCGCACCTCCATATCCCTATAAACGGACCGCGGCTCCCGAACGCCAGTGGTCGACCTTCGGACAACAGTAGCGGGAATTTCCTTTCGAAATCCTCTCTGGCTGGCGTCCGGGATATGGGGGGAGAGCGGGAATTCGCTCAAGGGAGCGTGGGACGCCGGCGCCGGCGGCGTGGTCACAAAGTCGATTGGGAGCGAGCCCCGGCTGGGCTATCCGAATCCCACGATCGAGACGTACGACAAGTGGGGCATGCTCAATGCCATGGGGCTTCCGAACCCGGGGATCGCGGAATACCCTCAGGAAATCGAGGTCGCCCGGTCCGCCGGCGCGACCGTCATCGGTTCGGTGTTTGGAGCGGACGCCGACGAGTTTGCCGCACTCGCCGGCCGGATGGCCGCGACCGGGGTCGTGGCGATCGAGCTCAACCTGAGTTGCCCGCACGCCAAGGGACTCGGCTCCGAAATCGGACAGGACCCGGACCAGGTTCGCGACGTGGTGGCCGCGGTGAAACGAGCGGTGCGAATTCCTGTCATTGCGAAGATCACGCCGAACCATTACGATGTTCCGATGCTCGCCGAGGCTGCGGAAAACGCCGGCGCGGACGCGATCAGCGCGATCAATACCGTTCGGGCGATGGCGGTGGATGTCCGCCTCCGCCGGCCCGTTCTGGCTCACGGCTCGGGAGGACTCAGCGGGCCCGCGATCAAACCCGTGGGTCTCGCCTGCGTGTGGCAGATCTACGAGCGGGTGAAGATCCCGATCATCGGAATCGGGGGAATCATCTCCGCCGACGATGTGATCGAGTATCTGCTCGCCGGCGCGCGCGCCGTCCAAGTGGGAACGGCAGTCGCGTTCGAGGGCATCGGCATCTTCCACCGCCTCCGCGAGGACCTGAGTACCCGCCTCGCTGCTCTCGGAGTTGCGACTACCGGTGAGCTCGTGGGAGCCGGGCACCGCGGTGCCGGCGCGGCGTAAGCTGCCTCCAGCGGCGCGAGACGTTTTATCCCGGTGACGGGTTCGATTCCGTGCGCACGATTACCGAGGTCTCGGAGCGAATTGTCGAGACTCCGAGCACGGTGACCCTCCGCTTCCGGTACGCGCCCTCGGCCCTGCCCGGTCAATTCGTGATGATCTGGCTTCCGGGCGATGACGAGCTTCCCATGTCCCTCTCGTACACCGGCGAGTCCAAGGGGGTGACGATCAAGGCCATGGGGGCCACGACGCGGGCGGCCCTTTCGATCCCGGCCGGCGCCCCGGTGGGCATTCGCGGCCCCTACGGCAACCACTTCGATCTCACCCCCAAACGAATCCTCTTGGTCGGGGGCGGGTCCGGAACGGCAGTTCTGGCGCCCGCCGCCGAGGCCGCAGCCCGATCGGGCGGCTCCGTCGTGTCGGCCCTCGGGGCAACCACGGCCGCCGAACTGCTGTTTCTCGACCGAGCCCGAGGATTTTCGGAAACCGTCGAGGTCGCGACGGATGACGGCAGCCGCGGACACCATGGCTTTGTCACGGATGTGAGCCAGCGACTGCTGAGCGAACGCGAGTTCGACGCGGTCTGGACCTGCGGCCCCGAGGTCATGATGCGCAAGGTCATCGCGGCCGCAGAGCCGCGCCACGTCCCGGTCTTCTGCTCCATGGAGCGGCAGATGAAGTGCGCGCTCGGCATGTGCGATGCCTGTGCGCTGGGGCCGTACCACGTCTGCACCGACGGCCCGGTCTTTCCCGCGCCTCAGCTAGCGGCTCTCCCCGAGTTCGGACGGACCAAGCGGGACAGTTCGGGTCGGAAGGTACCGTTGTGACGGCCCACTCGCGCCGACGGAGCGCCGTTTCGCAGCGTTCAACCGGCGTGTTTCAGTCCCTCCCGGACGCAGACTTTAAGGTGGCACCTAGATACCCGCGCGGGGGTCGCCGATGAAGGTCCTCGTCGTCAGCGGCGGAGTGATTTCCGGTCTGGGCAAGGGAATCACGACGTCGTCACTCGCACGCCTCCTGAAGGCCCGGGGACTCTCCGTCACGGTACTGAAGATCGACCCCTACCTCAACGTCGACGCGGGGACCATGAACCCGTACCAGCACGGAGAGGTGTTCGTCCTGGACGACGGTACCGAGGTCGACCTCGATCTGGGCAACTACGAACGGTTCCTGGGGCAAAGTCTGACGGGCAGCCACAACATCACGACCGGCAAGATCTACCGGGCCGTCATCGACAAGGAGCGGCGCGGCGACTATCTCGGGACTACCGTCCAGATCATTCCCCACATCACCGGGGAGATCAAGCGCCAGATCCGGGAAGTCGCCCAGACCACCGGCGCCGAGGTCGTTCTCGTGGAGGTCGGGGGAACGGTCGGCGACATCGAGTCCATGCCGTTCCTCGAGGCGCTTCGCGAGCTCTCCTACGAGTTGGGGGAGGGCCATATGGCGTTCGTCCACACGACGCTGGTTCCCGTGGCCGGACCGGTCGGCGAGCCCAAGACCAAGCCGACCCAGCACTCGGTCCGGGAGCTCCGGGCGATCGGGATCCGCCCGTCGATCATCGTGGCGCGGTCCTCCGTGCCGCTGACGCCCGAGATCAAGGCCAAGATCTCGCTGTTCTGCGACGTGCCGCCCGAGGCCGTCATCTCGGTGCCGGACCAGTCGGTCGTCTACGAGGTCCCCCTGGTCCTGGAGGCTCAGGGCGTCGGCCAACTCCTCGCGCATCAACTGAAGCTGCCCGACCGCCCGCCGGACTACGCCCGCTGGAAGGAGATGCTGTCCACCTATCGTGCCAACAAGGGCACGCTCGAGGTCGCCTTCGTGGGGAAGTACACGGAGCTCAAGGACGCATACCTCTCGCACATCGAGGCCTTCCATCACGTCCAGGGGAACCTCGGCTACACGATCCAGCTGACCTGGTACGACTCGGAAGACCTTCCCCGGGACTCCGCGGCTCTCGCCCGTCTTCGCCGGGCCGATGCCATCCTCGTGGCGCCCGGCTTTGGCGCGCGGGGAGTCGACGGAAAGATCCGGGCTATCGAGACAGCCCGCACCCTGGGAATTCCGTTCCTGGGCGTCTGCTACGGCTTCCAGCTCGCCGTGGTCGAGTTTGCCCGAAATGCTCTCGGACTTCCCCACGCGAACACCACCGAGGTCGACCCTCACACCCCGGACCCGGTCGTCTGTCTGCTCGAGGAGCAGAAGGGGGTGGAGGATCTCGGCGGGACCATGCGCCTCGGGGCGCAGCGGGTCGAGCTCGTCGCGGGGAGCCGGATCGCCGACCTGTACGGCCGGACGGAGGTCTGGGAACGCCACCGGCACCGGTACGAGATCAACCCGGCCTATCTGGATCGGATGACGCAGGCCGGTCTCGTCGTCACGGGCAAGTCGGTAGACGGCCGGGTCGAGTCCTTCGAGGTCCCGTCGCATCCCTTCTTCATCGGCGTTCAGTACCACCCCGAGCTGCTGTCCCGGCCGGAGACCCCCCATCCGCTCTACATGGGCCTCGTCCGCGCGGCGGTTGCTCGCAAGGAGGTGGCCGCCCCTGTCGCCCCCGCGGCGGCTCACGCGTGAGCTCCCCGAGCTGGCGGGCTCGCCCGTCCGGATCGCGGGGCACCTCCAGGACTATCGGGCCCTGGGCGGCGTTGCGTTTGCCCTCGTACGAGACGGCTCGGGCATCGCCCAGGTAACGCTGAAGAAAGAAACGACCGACCCCCGCCTGTTCTCGCTCTTTGCGTCGACTCCTCGAGAATCCGTCCTCGTCGTGGACGGCACCGTACAGGCCTCCGCGAAGGCGCAGCGGGGTGTCGAGGTCATTCCGACGCACGCCGAGGTGATTTCCCAGGCCGAGGTCCCTCTCCCGCTCGGCATCGCCGACAAGGTCGGTGCCGAGCTCGACACCCGGCTCAACCACCGGGTACTCGACCTCCGCAAGCCCGCCATCCGTGCGATCTTCGAGCTTCGGACGGCGATCCTCGAGGGCCTTCGGCAGTCCTTCCTTTCCCGCGGTTTCCTCGAGGTAGAGACCCCCAAGCTGCTCCGCCAGGGCGCCGAGGGCGGGGCGACCATGTTCGCCGTCGATTACTTCGATTCTGCGGCCTACCTCGCGCAGAGTCCGCAGCTCTACAAGCAGATGCTCATGAGCGCCGGCTTCGAGCGGGTCTTCGAGATCGCACCCGCGTTCCGGGCGGAACCCTCCGATACGGTCCGTCACCTCACCGAGTTCTCGAGCGTCGACGGCGAGATCGCCTACATCGAGAGCGCCGAAGACGTCCGTCAGGTCTTGGAGCTCATCGTGGCCGACACGTTGGCCACCGCACGGACCCGGCTCGATTCCTGGGGAAACCCCTACGCCGAGAAACTGCCGGTCGCTCACCCTCCCTTCCCCCGGGTCTCCTTCACCGAATGCGAGCAGCTGCTCGGTCGTCCCGGAGCGGAGCGGGACCTCGCGACCGAGGACGAAAAGCGACTTGGCGAGATCCTGGTCGACCGGTTCGGGAACCCGTTCTACTTCCTGGTCGACTTCCCCACGTCGGTCAAGGTCTCCACCTTCTATGCGCACCGATTCGACGATCGGCCCCAGTTCGTCGACTATTTCGACCTGGACTACCGGGGATTGGAACTGGCCAGCGGAGGGCGCCGGGAGCACCGTCTGGAGCCGCTGACGGCGAACATTCGGGCCGCCGGGGTCGACCCGACCAGCCTCGAGGGCTATCTGGAGGCGTTCCGGTTCGGCATGCCCCCGCACGGAGGCTGGGGCTTCGGCCTCGACCGCTTCGTGACCGTTCTGGCCGACCTCCCGAACATCCGGGAGTCACGGCTATTTCCTAGGGACCGCTATCGCCTGACCCCCTGAACCGCGGACGGTGGATTCGGATGGTCACGTCACCTCGGGTGCTCACCTCGGCCGGCGAGCTCACCGGCCGGTGGGCTGCGGTCTTCGAGGAGGCCGGCGTCCGGCCCCGGGTGATGGAGCTCGCCAGCAAGTTCCCCGAGGAGCGATCGCTCGAGATCCCCTTCGCCTCGATCGAGGCGGCGGACACCTCGTTGGCCGACGAGCTGCTGGTTCGGCCCGAGGAGGTCCTCGACTCCGGCGCTCGCGCGATGCGGGAACTGCTCCCGGTGATGGGTCCGGAAGCGCAGGGTCTCCGGCTCCGGGTGACGGGGCTCCCGCAGACGGCCCACCGGGTGATCCGGGAGATTCGAGAGTCCGACCTGAACCGGCTGATCGCCATCGATGGGATCGTCCGTAAGGTGACCGAGGTTCGGCCCCAGATCCGGGACGCCGTCTTCTCGTGTGCGGCCTGCCGGGCGGAGGTCCACGAGCTCCAGGATGAGACCAGTCCGATCTTCCGCGAGCCGATCGAATGCTACACGGCCCAGGGCGGCTGCGGGAAGCCCGCCAGCCGTACCCGATTCCGCCTCCTGCCCGAAAAATCCCTCTACATCGATTCGCAGCGTATCGAGATCCAGGAAAACCCGGAATCGCTCAAGGGCGGCGCCCATCCGCAGGGCCTGTCCGTTCTGCTGACGGAGGATCTCACCGGTCGGGTGATCCCCGGCAACCGGATCGTCGCGGTCGGTGTGCTGAAGTCGCTGCAGCGTGCCACCGCCTCTCGTACGGGCGTGATCCGTTCCACGACCTTCGACCTGATGCTGCTCGGGAATTCCCTCGAGTCCAAGCAGCAAGAGTTCGCCGAGATCGAGCCGACCGAAGAGGAGCTCCGGGAGATCCTCCAGTGGCAGGGCGACCCGACGGTCGTGGACAAGATCGTGCTCTCGCTCGCTCCCACGATCAAGGGAATGGAGGAGGAGAAGGAGGCGATCGCCCTCCAGCTCTTCGGCGGCGTCGAAAAGCGGCAGCCGGATGGCGTCCGCATCCGGGGAGACATCACGGTACTTCTGGTCGGAGATCCGGGGGTCGCGAAAACCCAGCTGCTGCGCTACGTGGCCTCGGTCGCTCCTCGCGGGATCTACACAAGCGGGAAGGGGGCCACGGCCGCGGGTCTCACCGCCGCGGCCGTCAAGGACGACTTCGCGGGTGGCCGATGGGTCCTCGAAGCGGGGATGATGGTGCTCGCCGACGGCGGCGTCGCGGTCATCGACGAGCTGGACAAGATGACGCCCGAAGATTCCTCCGCCATGCACGAAGTGCTCGAGTCGGGCACGTGCAGCGTGGCGAAGGCGGGGATCACCGCCACGCTGAACGCCCGATGCACCGTGCTCGCCGCGGCGAACCCGCGGTTCGGCCGATTCACGCCGGACCGGAGCTTCGCGGAACAGGTCAACCTGCCACCCACGCTCTTGTCCCGATTCGATGTGATCTATTCCATCTACGACAAGCCGGACCGTCAGCGGGACCGGCTGCTGGCCAACCGGATCCTGGAGTCGCATCGATCCGGAGAGGCGCGTGAGCTCGGCGCCGAGGTCAACGAATCCCCCTCCGCCGGCGCTCCGTTTCCGCCCGAGTTCCTCCGGAAGTACATCGCCTACGCTCGTCGGACGTACCGGCCCGTCCTCTCGGCCGAGGCCCTGTCGGCGATCGAGGACTACTACGTGACCGTACGGAAGCAGGGAGAGGACCCGAACGCGCCCGTGCCGATCACGGCGCGGCAGCTCGAGGCACTCGTTCGGCTCAGCGAGGCCGCCGCCCGGGCGCGGCTGAGCAACGTGGTGACGATCGACGACGCCCGACGCGCGATCAAGATCATGGCGAGCTTCCTCTCACGGGTGGCGACTTCCGAGGGGAAGATCGACATCGACACGGTGACGACCGGGGTCACGCACAGCCAGCGGGAGCGGATGGACCTCCTGTACGAGCTGATGCGGAAGCTGCAGGCGGACAAGGGCTACTTCACCCTCGAAGAGCTCCACGCCGAGGCGGAGAAGGCGAGCATTCCGGCGAGCCGGACGGATACGCTGTTCTACGCGCTTCGGGCCCAGGGCGAGGTCGCGGAACGCCGGCCCAACCAATGGCAGCTCATCCGCTTCTGAGCGGGCGGTAGCGTTCCGGAGTCGTCATAAACCCTGCCGCCGCTCCGGAGTCCGGTTCGGACCGTGGCCGACGGGAACGGGGACGTAGTCATGCGGGTGCACCGGGTGCGCCGGGAGGTGGTGGTCGCCGCCTGCGACGCCGAGCTCTTGGGCCGCGAGCTGCCGCTCGGCTCGGGCGTCCAGACCGTGAAGGTCTCTCCCCAGTTCTACGGCGAGCGGCGGGTACCGCGCGAAGAGCTTGTCTGGGCGATCCAGCACGGAACGATCGTCAACCTGCTGGGCTCCCGGGTCTGCCAGATTGCCCAGGAGGCCGGACTCCTCGCCGCGGATCATACGGGCCTGCTCGGAGGCGTTCCCCATGCCGAGATCGTCAGCTTCCATCCCTGAGCCGGCGGCGAACGAGCCGGCGTCCGCCGGGGAGTTCTGCGTCGTCTGCGGCCGGACGGGGCTTCCGCTGGTCGACGGCGTCTGCGCCGAGTGTGCGGTGGCCCGCCGAACCCTCGTGTCGGCCCGTCCGCACGCGACGGTCGTCCTGTGTCCCAACTGCGGGGCTCGGCAGGTCGGCAAGCACTGGGAACGCTCCGGCGCTTCGACGAAGCTCGGCGCGGAGGACCTGGCGCCGTTCCTGCTCCCGGACCCGGAGACGGCGATCCGACGGGTGGAGTGGCGGGAAACCGGGTCGAATCCTCTGGTCAAGGAGATCCATGGCGACGTCCACGTTCGGTTCCGGGGCCTCGAGCGGTCCGTTCCGGTCGACTTCACCACGCAGATCGTCCACCGGACCTGCCCGGAGTGCAGCCGGCGCTCCGGCCACTACTACACCGCCCTGATCCAGCTCCGGGGTCCGGCCGAGGGCTCGCCGCGGAAGGCGTCCGAGCTCCGCGACCGGCTGGACGAGATCTGGGAGGCGACGATCCCGTCCGCCCGGGCCAACTGGCGGGCGCATCACTCGTGGACCGAGCGACGGCCGGAGGGCTGGGACCACTTTTTCACCGAGACCCTGGCGGCCCGGAGCGTGGCCCGTCTGTTCAAGGAGAAGTTCGGCGCCGAGGTGAAGGAGTCGGCCTCGCTCTACGGGAAGAAGGAGGGTCGCGATCTCTATCGAGTGACCTTCGCGGTCCGGCTGCCGGTGCATCTCCCCGGTGACTTCTATGTCGAGCGCGGTCGGCTCTATCGCCTGGACCGGCCGTCGCCCAGAGGCGGCTTCGAATTGACCGCGACCGGGACGGGAGTGCCGGAGCGCTGGCCGGCGGCGGCCCTCGAGAAGGCTCGATGGGTGGGGGGCCCGGAGAAGAAGACGGCCGTCCTGACGCGGGAGTCACCGGATGGCGTGCTCGAGGGCCAGCACCCGGAATCCGGCGCGTGGGTGCCCGTCCGAGGGGAGCCCGTGGGCCGGGGTTCGGGGTCGCAGGAGCTCGTGGTCGACGGCGAGCATCTCTGGTACGTCGCACCGAGAGGCCGGCGGCGTCCCCTCGAACGGTAGACTTAAGAACGGACCCCCGCCATTCGCGCACTATCGACTCGGGGTGGAATCCGGTCATGATGAAGCGAAGTGGGATCCTGCGACGGCATCACGGCGACGAGACCTTGGAAGAGGGCAGCTTCCTCGACCTGGGCGCGATGGAGTTCGATGACGAGGCGGAGGGGCTCGCCGGCGCGCGGGGAACCGTACGCATGGCCGAGATCATTCGGTTCGACGACCTCCACAACGCCACGAAGCTGGCGTATCAGGGCGACATCGTCCTGATCGACTACACGTCGGTCTCGAACGACCAGATGACGCTCAAGCGAATGAGCGGCGATCTCAAGAACGTGGCCAAGGACATCGGCGGCGACGTGGCCGGCATCGCTAAGAACCTCATTTGCCTCACACCCGCGGGGATTCGGATCGATCGTCAAAAGGTCCGGGCCGGGTTCTAGTTCGGCCCTTGAATCCCCGGAACGGGGATAGGGATGCGTTTCACGCTGGACCGCCGGGAGGCCGCTCAAGGGACCGTCGACGCGATCGCTGTCGGGCTGCCGGAACGGGCCGAAAAGGAGGACGCCTTCCCCCGGGCCCTGGCCCGGGAGGACCAGGCGTTCGGCAAGCTGCTCTCGGCGGCCTGGGAGCGTCGGGAGATCCGGGGCAAGCGGAAGGAGGCCACGACCTTCCACCGACCCGACGGCAAGGGACGTCTCCTCGTCGTCGGCCTCGGTCCGCGGACCCAGGTCGATGTCGAAACCGTCCGGAACGCGGCTGCCGAGTCGGTGCGAGCCCTCAAGGGACGAGGCGCCCGAACGCTCGGCTTCAAACTCTCCTCCTTCACGAACGAGCGGATCCCCGCCGAGACCGCCGTCCGGGCACTGGTCGACGGCGCCGGGCTGGGCGGTTACGAATTCCTCCGGTACAAGACCTCTCACGAGGGCAAGGTCGAGGAGGTCACCGTCTTCCTGGGCGACGAGGCGGCGCGGGAGGAAGCTCCGCTCCGGAAGGCGCTGGAGCAGGAAGAGACGCTCATCGAGTCGGTCCTCTGGACCCGCGACATCGCGAACGTCCCGGCCGACACCGCGACCCCCGAGTGGCTGGCCGAGCAGGCCCGGGGGCTTAGCAAGGAGTCCGGGGTCAAGGTCACCGTCTTCGACGAGAAGAAGCTCGCCGAGATGAACTGCGGGGGGATCCTCGGCGTGGGGAGCGGCAGTTCCCATCCGCCGCGTCTCATCATTCTGGAGTATGCCGGCGGCGCCCGGAGCGGCAAGACCGTGGCGGTCGTCGGCAAGGGCATCACCTTCGATTCCGGCGGGATCTCGCTCAAGCCGGCCGAGGGCATGTCCAACATGAAGTTCGACAAGTCCGGCGCCTGTGCCGTGCTGGGCGTGGTCCGCGCCGCCGCGGCGCTGAAAGTCCCGCCGCGGGTGATCGGCGTCATGGCCTGCGCCGAGAATCTTCCCGGACCGAGCTCCTACCGGCCCGGCGACGTGCTCCGGACCCATACCGGGAAGACGATCGAGGTGCTGAACACGGACGCCGAGGGTCGCGTCGTGCTCTCGGATGCGCTCGGCTACGTGATCGAGAAGTACCATCCCGACCAGGTCATCGACCTCGCGACGCTCACGGGCGCCTGCGTCATCGCCTTGGGACCCGACATTGCCGGCCTCATGTCGAACGACGAAGCGCTCGCGCAGTCGCTGCTGGATGCCTCCCATCAGACCGGGGAAGCGGTCTGGCGCTTGCCGGTGACCGACACGCACCGGGAGATGGTGAAGAGTGAGGTGGGGGACGTTCGGAACTCCACCGAGATCCGGAGCGGGGGTGCCCTGACCGCCGCCGCGTTCCTCGAGAACTTCGTCGGCAGCACCTCGTGGGCGCATCTCGACATCGCCGGGCCCGGCTACAACGAGCCGCCGACGGCCCGGTTCGTTCCGTCCTACTTCAACCGCGGGGCGACGGCGTTCGGCGTGCGCCTCGTGACCCGCTACCTGATGACACCGCCGCGGTAGCGGGAGAGGATCAGTTCGGCACGACCCGGACGCTCTCGCCGCCGTGGCGGGTCGCTCGGGGCCGGACCTCGCAGAAGAGCGGGGTCTGGTAGCCGCCCCCGGTGACGAGCGCCGTGCCGACCGGCAGGCCCTGGATCATCTCGGTCATGCCGGGGGTCAGTCCCTCGATCGACTGCGCGATCGCCTTCAGGTCCAGCGGGTTCGTGACCTGAAGGATCAGCTGGGTATTGCACTGCGACAGCACGCTCTTGTCGATCCGGGCCGCTCGCTGGGTGACGACACAGAGCCCCAGGCCGAACTTCCGGCCCTCGCTCGCGATGTTCTTCAGGATCCGCGAGCAGCTCGCGGTGCCCTGCTGGGGCGCGAAGTTGTGCGCCTCTTCGATGACCAGGAAGAGCGGCGGGATCTTGTTCTTCTTCCGGCTCTCGAAGAGGGTCGTGGCGATCCGGGCGACCACGAGTTCCTGGACGTCCGGGGCGATTCCCCGCAGGTTCACGAGGCTCGCCTTCCCTTCCTGCACCAGCTCGGTGAGGCTCGTCCCCTGGGGCGCCAAGAGCCGCGTCTGGTCGACGTACTCGAGGCGCTCGTGGAGGGTCTCGAGGACGCCGCCCTCGGAGCGCTCCGCGGCCCGGATCAGGTCCTTGACCGTGTAGTCCGGATTCGCAGCCTGGACCTCCTCGAGCAGCTTCCGGAGCGGTCCCATGAAGTTCTTGACGTTCGTCAGGCCCATGAAGACCAGCAGGTCCCGCGGATCGACGTGCCGGAGCGAGAAGGTGAGCGGCCGGGCGCCGGTGTTGAGCGTCGTGTCCGGGGAGAACTCGAGCACCTTGGTGGCGAACCCCTGAGGCTGGACATGGAACCGCTCCGAGTGACCGTTCTTGTCGTTCGCGAAGCGGAGCGACCCGTACTCCCCGTGCGGGTCGATGATCACGCAGGTGACCTTGTGTCGCAGCAGTTCCTCGATGATGACGCCCAGCAGGTAGCTCTTGCCGCCGCCCGTCTTCGCCAGCACCGACATATGCCGCTGGAAGAGCGCGTTGATGTCGAGCTCTACGCGCAAGGAGTGGCCCCGGAGGAGGCCGACATACGCGCCGGCGTCGGCATGCTTCTTGAGACCGAGCACCTCGGCGATCAGGCTCTCTTCCGCCCGGAACACCTTCGCCCCGGGGCGGAACGGGATCGTAGGCACCTTGACGGGTCCGCCGTTCTCCCGGTAGCCGATGACCTGGACGACGCCGATGAGGTTCTCGTGGATCGGGGTCTCGGCCCCATGGACGAGGGCATCCGCCCGCTCCATGTCGAGGTCGCTCTTCCGGTTCAGGCTGTCCAGCTGACAGAGCACCCAGCCGTGCAGCTCGTCCTCGACAGCCAGGTAATCCCCGCGCTCGATGGGTCGGCTGAGGCTGAGCTGAAAGGCGCCCAGCCCGACGTCCCCGAAGATGCGACCGACCTCGTCCACGGGCGATTCGAGCCAACGGGGCGTAGATTAGCTTGCCGTGGGACAGGAACGGCTACGGGACCCGGGTTCCCTTCTCGCCGACCGGCGGTGGGGCAAGACCTTAAATCGGCCCCCCCTGTGGAACGGTGTCCCGGCGGTACTTCTCGATCCCGGGCGGTGACCCTTGGCCGACGCCATTGAGGAGCTAGAACGGAAACGCGCCGAATCCAACGCCCGGGCCGACGAGCACCGGGCGGTTCGGGACCGGTTGAACACCGAGGCCCGGAATTGGGCGGAGAAACGCGCGGACATCATTGACGAGCTTCGGGCCAAGAGCAGCGAGGCGCAGGCCCACCGTCGTGCACGGGACGAATTCAACGAGCAGGTCAAGGAGGCGAAACGCCTTCGCGACGAGTACAACCGGAAGCTGCAGGAGCTGAGCGACCGCGCCCAGGAGCTCAAGCGGAACCGGACCCCGCGCCCCGGGGCGGTGCCGACCTGGAAGCTCCGGAAGGACCTCAAGGAGCTCGAGTTCCGGCACATGACCAGCGCGCTCACCGATGAGCAGGAAAAGCGGCTCATCGCCGAGATGAAACGGATCGAGCAGCAGATCCGGGAGCAGGACGATCAGTTCCGGCAGGACCCGGAGATCAACCAGGTGCTCACGGACGTCACGGAGGCGAAGCGCCTCGCGGAGGAGAACCACGCCCAGGTCGGGCAGCTCGCGGAATCGGCGCAGCGAGAGCACGAGGCGATGGTCAAGCTCTACGAGGAGGTCGACGAGCTCCGGCGACAGGCCGACGAGGTTCAGGCCAAGCTGCTCGAAGTGAAGGGGCAGGCCGACGAGGAGCATCGGGCCCACATCGCGGCGATCGAAGAGGTCCGGGACATCGAGAAGATGCTCCACGCCGCCCGCGGCGGTCGGGGCCCGGGCATGGCCTCCGAGCCGCAGGAGCCGGCCAAGGAGGAGGACTTCCTCGCCCGGCTCAAGAAGGGCGAGAAGGTCTCGACCGAGGACCTTCTGTCGCTCCAGAAGTCCGGGCACCGATAAGTCGAGCCGGGGTCTATCCGCCGCGATGCCGCTTCGCGCGGTCCTCTGGGACTTTGACGATACCCTGGTCCCGGTCCATACGCTCGAGCGGTGGCAGTGGGCCTGGAAGCCGCAGGGCCCCCGGCTGAACGAGCGACACGTCCGCGCCGCCCTTCGCGAAGGACTCCGGCGGTGGGACCGCCGGCGGTGGGAAGGCCTCGTCGGCGAGCTGCCGGCGGCGGACGCATCCGCCTACCACGAGGCGCTCCGGGAGATCCTCTTCGCGATCGCCGGACGGTCGCTGCCCGAGGCAGAGTCTGAGGCCGTTCTGGCGCGTTTCCCCCGGTTTCCCGGGCCGCTCGAGCCCTATGCGGACGTACACCCCTGCCTGGAGTGGATGCGGTCGCAGGGAGTTCGGATGGGGGTGCTCGTAGGGCCCACTTCGCCTCGGGCGACGGAACTGCTGGGGCAGATGCATCTCTCCGAGCTCCTGCCGGTCGTCCTCGGAGAAGGACCCGATGACCCACATACTCCCGCCCCCGCGGCGTACAAAGCCGCATGCGTGCGGCTCGACACCGTTCCCTCCGAGACCGCCTTCGTGGGGGACCTGTTCTGGAGCGACACTCGGGCTGCCGGGCGTGCAGGGCTCCATGGGATCCTCCTCGACCGGAACGACTGGTGGTCCCGAGTGGAGTCGGTCCGGGTGCGGACCCTCTCCGAACTTCCGGAGGCCTGGGCGCGCCCGTCAGTCGATGCGGGAGATGCCCACATCCCGCCCGAGGGTCCGGCGGGCCCGGCGTAGAGCTTCCGATGCCCGGCATCTGCGCGAAAAGAGCTTTATAGCCTCCGAAGGGGTGCGGCGCCGTCGCGATGCGCTTCGTCAAGCTCAACCAGGTCGAGTTGCACAAGGTCAACGACCTCTACGAGGGGGTCATGTCCCATGCGTGCCACGGCCTGTTCTTCAAGGAAGGCTCGGTCGTCGGCTCGGACATGGCCGAGGAGGCCCTCAAGGACCGAGCCCATTTCCACGACCGGGCGGCCGAAATATTGAAAGAGCGGGGCTGGATTGAGAGCGTCACCTTCCGGGACCAGGAGGTCTCGGTCAAGGGGTCGATCGAGGTTGTCCCCGGGAGTGATATTCCGACCTGCCACCGATTGCGGGGGATCCTTCGCGAGTTGTACGAACGTTTTAAGGGCACCCGCGTTAAGTGTACGGAAGAGGTCTGTGCAAGTCAAAATCAACCCGAGTGCCGTTTTCGAATCGAGGAGATGTAGGGGAATCCGGGATGCATGATGGCGACAGGTAACGTGGGTGCGGTCATTCGAGACCTCAAGACGCGTATCGGTGCCCTGGCGACTGCTCTCGTCTCTCGGGACGGCCTCGTCCTCTATGCCGACGTCCCCGCCGGGGTGTACACGGAGACCTTCGCGATCATGTGCGCCACGATCCTCGGTGCGGCGGCCACCGCCAACACCGAGCTCAACCGTTCTCCGCCCGAAAAGATCGTGATCGAGGGGAACGATTCGAAGACGATCATCGTGGGGAGCGGCAAGAAGGCGCTCCTCGTGGCCGTCGTCGACCAGAGCGTCGACACGACCAAGGTCCTCGGCGAGGTCACGAAGGTCGCCGAGCTCGTGAAGACGGGCTAAGTCGCCCGGTCCGGTCCGACCCGGGAGTTCTGTGGGAGACGCCACCGCTCCCTCCCCGGTTCGTCCGGCCTCCGGAAAGCGACTCCTGAGAAACCTGGCCGAGGGGAAGCGGTTCGAGAATTACGTCGAGCAACAGACCCAGGAGATGCGGGTCTGCTTCCTCTGTGACCGGATCTTCTACCGTCGCAAGCCGGTGAAGAAGGTCGGCGCCCGGTGGGTCTGCATCGATTGTCTCCGGAGCCTCAAGGAAACGATCGACACCCTCGACCGGTGGGAACAGCTGTCGACCCTGCGCGAAGAGATCGAGCAGGACGTCCATCGGGCCTGGAAGCCCGAGCGTTAGCTGGCCCCGCCCGAGGACCCCTCGGCGGGCAGGCCCGCAGTCAGCGGCGGTGCCGGTCCGTCGAGCCTCCGACCCCCGCCGGTCAGCACTCGCGTGAGGTAACCGGCCATCGCGGCCACGAGCCGCGCCCAGGCGAGCACGGTTCGCTGCCCCTGGATCAGCCGACGGACGCGGTAACTGCCCCAGAGCGCCCCGTGCTTCTCCGTGAGCTGCTTCCGCCCGTAGCCGTTCCAGAACGCCTGGTAGAGGAACCGGACGAGCGTGGGACGCATCCGGTGGTAGACCACAGCCTCCGGGATGAAGTGGATCCGGTGGCCGGCCTGGACGGCCCGGAGGTTGAGGTCGATGTCCTCGGCCGTGATGAAGCGAGCATCGAAGCCGCCCAGCCCGAGGAAGAGGGACCGCTGGTAGGCCAGGTTGCAGGAAGGGTAGGTGACGTCGTTGCCGCCCTGGTAGAGTTCCACGCGCTCCAGGTTGCCGTACGCGGAGCGGCCGACGGCCACCGTCCGGCCGGCGGCCACGGCCGAATCGACGAGGCCGTGGCGAAGCTGCGCGAGCCAGTGGGTGTCGGCCAGGCAGTCGCCGTCGATGAAGGCCAGGACGGAGCCTTTCGCCTGCCGGGCGCCTTCGTTCCGTCCGATGCCCCGGGACCCTGATCGCTCGAAGACCCGGAGCCGATCGGGGTGGCGGCGAGCGTACTCCTCGGCGATGACGCGCGTTCCATCCCGGGAGTGCGCATCTACGAGAACGATCTCGAAGGGGGGCTCCTGGGCCAGCAGGCTGTCGAGCAGCTCCCGGATGTGGGGAGCTTCGTTCCGGACGGTGATGACGATCGAGACGAGAGAGGAAGAACCGTGGGCGCTACTTTCCAAGGTCCATCACGACGACGTCCTTGACCGCGCGCATGCTCTTGAAGGGAAGCACGAGCCGGCCCGACGCGTCGGTCTGGAACAGACGAGATTCGACGTCTTCGCTGGCGGTGACCAGTACATGGGCGATCCCACCGGTCTGCGTGTCGATGACGAAATTCTCGATCGCGCCCAGGATCTGTCCGTCGTTCGTCATCACGGTCTTGCCGCGGAGCTCGGTAAGGAACTTCCTCATGAGGGGGCCCTCGGCGGCGAAATGGCGGGGGTCGCTATTTAACCGTTATTCGCCATCTGCAGTGCGAATTCCCGGCACGGGACCTCCGGAAGTGCGGAGGCTATTCCGACCCGGTTTTCGCCCAAAACCGAGTGGAAGTTCCGATTGCGCGCGGCAACGCTTATATCGGAGGCCCGAGTCGAGCGGCCTCCCTGCATGTC
>JASHOK010000058.1 GCA_030041175.1 Thermoplasmata archaeon
ATCGCCTCGGGTCGGGCCGGCACCATCGACGGATGATCCAGTCGAACCAGGAACAGGTCCGCCTGTTTCCCCACCTCGAGCGATCCCAGGTCGCCCGAACGACCGAGGAGCTCCGCCCCCTCGCGAGTCGCCATGTCGAGCAGCGTCTGCGCCGGTAGAGCCGTCGCATCCCAGCGATGATGCTTCTGCAGGAGACCGGCGACGTGCATCTCCCGCAGCATCGACAGCGAGTTGTTGCTCGCGACCGAATCCGTGCCCAGACCGACCCGGACCCCCGCCGTCTGCAGTTCGACCACAGGGGCCACGCCGCCGGTAGCTAGTTTGAGGTTGGAACTGGCGCAATGTGCGACGCCCACGCTACGCTGGGCAAGGATCTCGATCTCTCGCCGGGTCAGCCAGACCCCGTGTGCGGCCACCATCTTCGGCCCAAGAAACCCGATCCGGTCGAGCCAGGCCGCGGGCCGGTCGCCGACCTTCTGCTGCAGCTCCTGGACCTCCCGACGGGTCTCCGACAGGTGAAAGTGACACAGGGTCCCCGATGCATCCGCCAATTCCCGGGTCTTTCGCCACGTTTCCTCGGAGCAGACGTAAACGCCCTGAGGCGCGGGGAGCGGTGTGACCCGGGCGTGGCCCTTCCAGCGCCCGATGAAGGCCCGGGCGTTCTCCACCGGCACCCCCTTCTGCGTGGTCAGAGAGGGGTCGAGGACCGCCCACCCCAGGAAGCCCCGGATTCCGAGTCGCTCCACCGCACGCGCTACGGCATCTTCCAGGTAGTACAGATCGAGGAAGCTCGTGGTGCCGCCCAGGAGCATCTCGGCGACTCCCTGTGCCGCTCCGGCCTCCACGTCCGCCTCGACGCGACGGGCGTCCACGGCGAACAAGCGCTCGAGGAACCCGCCCAGCTCCCGGTCGTCCGCGATGCCGCGGAGCGGTCCCATGGCGACGTGGGCGTGCGTGTTGACGAAGCCGGGGACGATGGCGAAATTTGACGCATCCACGGTCTGGTCGGCCGAGGTCGCCGGTACGGAACCGACCGCCGTGATGCGGCCGTCCTGTACGAGGAGGTCGCCTCGAACCACCCGCCGGCCCGCGTCCTGAGTGATGAGCAGCCCGCCCCGGAAGCGGGTGGAGGGGCCGGCGGTCGGCGTCACTTCCCGCCGGACCCTGGGTGGGGTATAAGCCGTACCGCCCCGCGGGGGAGCGCCGAACGCAAGCCACTGCGGCAGCACATTTTTAGACAGCTCCTCGGAGAGCTTCGGTTCGTGACGGCACGACAGTCCGTGCGGCTCACGAAAGCAGCCCGGCGCCGCTTGGGCTACGCCCTAGTGGGCATCGTGGTCGTCCTCTGCGTCGGGGCCCTGGGATTCCATGCCCTCGCAGGGTTCGATGCCGTGAACTCCGTCTACTTCGAGAGCATGCTCGCAACCGGTCAGGGACCCCCGTTTCCGCTGCCAAACGATGCCTCGAAGATCTTTGCGTCGGTGATGGCCTTCGTCTCGGTGGGTTCCGTGGTCAGCGCACTGCTCTTCGCCGTGGCGCCGGTCGTGCGGCAGATCTGGCGGACGAGCATCGAGTACGTAGAGGACGAGGTCCGGACCGTCGAGCACGACCTCGAGCGGCACTGACGGGCGCGTCTAGATGTCGAGGTTCGTGACCTCGACGGCGTGCGCCTGAATGTACTCCCGCCGGGGCTCGACCTCTTCGCCCATCAGAATGGTGAACAGCAGATCCGCCTTGACCGCGTCATCGACGGTGACCCGCAGGAGGTTACGGCTGCCCGGGTGCATCGTCGTCTCGGCCAGCTGCTCGGCCGTCATTTCTCCGAGACCCTTGTAACGCGAGATCGTGACGCCCTTCATTCCGCCCAGCTCCTTCAGCTCGGCCTCCCGTTCCTCGTCTGAGTAGGCATAGACCGCCTTCCCACCCTTCTGCAGGCGGTAGAGCGGGGCCTGCGCAATGAAGACGTGACCGTTCCGAATCAGCTCCGGAACTTTCCGGTAGAACAGCGTCAGCAGCAGCGTCCGAATGTGGGCGCCGTCCACATCGGCATCCGTCATCAGGATGATCTTGTGATACCGCAGCTTGCTGACGTCGAAGTCGTCCCCGATTCCGGTCCCGATGGCTACCAGGAGGGTCCGGACCTCTTCGCTCTGCAGCATCCGGTCGAGACGGGCCTTCTCCACGTTCAGGATCTTGCCCTTGAGCGGAAGGATCGCCTGGAACTCGCGGTCGCGGCCCTGCTTGGCCGTCCCACCCGCCGAGGGACCCTCCACGATGAAGAGCTCGCACTGGGCCGGGTCCCGAGAGTGACAATCCGCGAGCTTCCCGGGCAGTCCGCCCCCGTCGAGCAGGCCCTTCCGCCGAGTGAGTTCGCGGGCCTTCCGGGCCGCCTCGCGGGCCTCCGCCGCTTGGACCGCCTTGAGCACGAGGCCCTGGGCCACCGACGGATGCTCCTCGAGGAAGTCCGCGAGCTTCTCGTTGACCGCACTCTCGACGTGCCCCTTCACCTCGGAGTTGCCGAGACGGGCCTTCGTCTGGCCCTCGAACTGCGGCTCGAGGACCTTGATCGATAGCACACAGGTCAGGCCCTCGCGGACATCCTCGCCGGTGAGCGACTCCTTGTCGCCCTTGATGATCCCGCGCTGCCGAGCGTAGTCGTTGAGCGTCCGGGTGAGCGCGGCGCGGAGTCCCATCACGTGGGTCCCGCCGTCCACCGTATTGATGTTGTTCACGAAGGCCAACATCGTCTCGTTGTACCCGTCGTTGTACTGCAACGCGATCTCGATGTCCGTCGAGTTGCGCTTCGCGTGGAGGTAGATCGGCTCCGGGAAGAGCACGGTGTGGTTCGCGTTCAGGTCGGTAACGTACTCCGAGATTCCGCCCGCGTGATGGAACGTCTCGTTCGTTCCGTCCCGCTCGTCGACGAAATGGATCGTGACCTCAGAGTTCAGGAAGGAGAGCTCCTTCAGCCGTCGCTCCACCGTTTCCTTGTCGAAGGCCACGGTTTCGAAGATCGTCGGGTCGGGCTTGAATCGCGTCTCGAGGCCGGTGCCCTCGCCATCGCCGAGCGTCTGAAGCGGAGCCACCGGCGCACCGCGCTCGTAGCGCTGCATATAGAGCTGGCCGCCGCGCCGAACCCGCACCTCCAGCCATTCGGAGAGGGCGTTCACGACGTGGACGCCGACGCCGTGGAGGCCCCCCGAGACCTTGTACGTGCTCCGATCGAACTTCGACCCGGCGTGGAGGACGGTCATGACGATCTCGAGGGTCGGTTTGTTGTAGCGCGGATGGTTTTCGATGGGAATCCCCCGGCCGTTGTCCACGACCGTGCAGGTCCCATCCGCCCCTAGCGTCACCCACATCTCGGTACAGTAACCGGCGAGCACCTCGTCGATCGAGTTGTCGACGACCTCCCAGATCAGGTGATGCAATCCGCGCGTGTCCGTCGAGCCGATGTACATTCCCGGCCGACGCCGGACCGCGGAAAGCCCCTCGAGAACCTGGATCGAGCTGGCGTCGTACGTACCAGCGGAAATTGTCTCCTGTACCATCGAGAAACCGACCCCGGATCGGTTGCAAAAAATCAGTCGATTCAGTCGTTATAAGGCTTCGGACAGACTCGAATTTTGACCCCTCCGGACGGTCCTTCCAGCAGCCTTATTTGGGCCGGAAGTGGCGCACAAAACCCCCTGGGATAGCCCGCTCTGGTGCCCAAGGTCGGCGGGGTCTGGGGCCTATCCTCCGTGCAGCCTCGCGGAGTGGTTTTCTCTCGAAAATCCGCCTGTGTGACCCGAGGGAAATGCCAAAATAAGCGGCGCAGGTGCGCGGCCTGCCCATGGCGGCAGACGGTCAACCGAAGGGCACCGACGACGAGGAAGGCCCCTCGTCGACAGCGGCACCGCCCACGTCCGCCGCCCCCGTGTCGTCCGACACGGGCGATTGGGAGACTCGGTTCAAGTACCTGCTCGCTGACTTCGACAACTTCCGTCGTCGGACCGAGCGGGACCGGGCGGGGGTCCGCACGGAGGCCGAAGCGGTCCTGCTGCGACGGCTCATTCCCCTCGTAGAGGGGTTCCGGCAGGCCGAGGCGGCGGGTCGCACCCTCCCGAGCTCGGACCCGCTCCGTCGCGGCTTGGAGCTGCTTGGCCACGAGCTTGAAACGGTGCTTCGATCGGTCGGTTTTGCTCCCACGGCAGAGGTGGGGGAGACCTTCCGTGCCGACGAGCACGAAGCGGTCGGCGAAGTACCCGCACCCTCCGGCGTGGGAGACGGAGCCGTCGCCGAGATCGTCCAACAGGGCTACCGCTTTCAGGGAGGACTCCTTCGGCCGGCGAAGGTCCTCGTGGCGCGTGCATCGGTCCGGGACGAAACCGCAGAGCGGGCATTGCCGGAGGCAAAGCAGCGACCGACCGGCTCTTCAGATTCGGAAGAGAGGTCGTCGTAGGGGGGGAAAATCGGATGGCGGAGAAATCGTCCGAGATTTCCGGATTCTATCGCCTCTCGATCCCGGAACGTCGAAGGCTGCTCAAGGAGTGGGCGGACTTCACCGACGCCGAGCTCGCCGCGTACGAGTTCCCCCCAGGGGTTGACCCCGGGGTCTTCGACCGGATGGTCGAGAATGTTGTCGGGGCCTACGCCTACCCCCTGGGCATCGCGACGAACTTCCGCATCAATCACAAGGATTACCTCGTGCCGATGGCCATCGAAGAGCCCAGCGTCGTAGCGGCGGCCTCGAACGCGGCCAAGGTGGCCCGGGCTTCGGGCGGTTTCACCGCCCAGACCACCTCGCCCGTGATGATCGGCCAGGTTCAGATCCTGGACGCCCACGACCCGTCGGCCGCACGTCTCCGCATCCTCGCCGCCCGGGACGCCCTTCTCGAGAAGGCAAACGCGCAGGACCCGATGCTCGTCAAGTTCGGCGGCGGCGCACGGGACCTGGAGGTTCGCGTTCTCCCGTCTCCGCGTGGGACGATGATCGTCGTCCACCTCTTGGTCGACGCGCGCGACGCGGCCGGGATGAACGCCGTCAACACGATGTGCGAAGCGCTCGCGCCCGACCTCGCCCGACTCGCCGGAGGCCGGAGCCTCCTTCGGATCATCTCGAATCTGGCAACGCACCGACTCGCTCGCGCGACCGCAACCTTCCGGGCCGACCTCCTGGCCACGGAGGCCATGAAGGGACCCGAGGTCGTCGAAGCCATTCTCGACGCCTACACGTTCGCCGCCATCGACCCGTTCCGCTGCGCCACGCACAACAAAGGGATCATGAACGGGATTTCTGCCGTCGTCGTCGCGACGGGCAACGACTTCCGGGCGATCGAGAGCGGCGCCCACACGTACGCGGCCTTTCACGCCAAGCCGGGAGCGGTCGTGACACCGCTCACGACGTACGAGAAGGATCCACACGGAAACCTGGTGGGCTCGATCGAGCTCCCCCTCGCAGTCGGCTTGATCGGAGGGGCTACCGCAGTCCATCCGACCGCCAAGGCCAACGTGAAACTCCTGGGCGTCCAGGGCGCGGCCGAGCTGGCCCAGGTGCTCGCGTCGGTCGGTTTGGCCCAGAACTTCGCTGCGCTGCGGGCCCTGGCGACCGAGGGGATCCAGCGGGGGCACATGGAGCTCCACGCCCGCAACATCGCCGCCACGGCCGGCGCCCGACCGGACGAAGTGGACAAGGTAGTCGCGCGGCTCGTGTCCGAGCACCGGATCCGGATCGACCGGGCAAAGGAAATCCTCGAGGAGATTCGCGCCTCCACTCCGCAATGAAGCGGGTGGGAGTTCTGGCCCTCCAGGGCGATGTCCCGGAGCACTGGAAGGCCGTCGAGGATGTGCTGCCGGGCTCGCAGGTCCAGCTAGTACGCTCGGTTGCCGACCTGCGCTCGGTCGACGCGCTGTTCCTGCCAGGGGGCGAGAGCACCACGATCGGTCGGCTCCTCGATTCGACCGGAATCGGTCCGGAGCTACATCGACGGTTGGGAGAGGGATTTCCCGTGCTCGCTACCTGCGCCGGATTGATCCTCCTGGCACGGAGCCTGGAGCGCAGCCCTTCGGGCCGGGACCCCGGGACTCTCGGCTTCCTAAACATTCGGGTGCGTCGGAATGACTACGGTCGGCAGAAGGAGTCGTTCGAAGCCGACGTCCGGGTCGACGGACTGGCGGGCGGGCCGTTCCCCGGCATCTTCATTCGTGCCCCGCGAATCCTTGGGGTGGGGCCCGGCGTGACCCCCTTCGCCTATCGGGGGTCCGAGGTCGTCGGCGTCCGGTCCGGAGCCGTCTGGGGGCTCACGTTTCACCCGGAGCTCTCGGGCGACCCGAGGATCCACCGGGCGTTCCTCGAGGCCGTGTGGGGTCAGCGCCAGGCGAAACCCCAAAAGACGAGGAGTGCGACGAGCGACAGGACGACTCCCACCACGACGGCCCAACGATAGGATATCGGTGGCGTCTTCCGCCAGCTGCCAAAGAAGACGGGTATCGGCCCGAACAGCACGAAACCGCCCGAGGAGGAGGTGCTGGGTCCGGCGGGGAGGCCCGTCCCCGGGAGTGGCTCGTCTTCCGGTTCCGGTCCACCGCCTACGACGGTCAACGGCAGCAGGAGGATTCCGACGATCAGCAGCCCGGTGGCCAGAAGGAAGACCCCTGAGGAACCGGTGAGAACGGGAATGACGATGATGAGGGAGACCCGCGCCGCTCCGGTCCGCAACGCGTACGCGAGAACCGCGATCCCCGCGACCAAGCAGCCCGGCCCTATCAGTCGCACGCCGGCTCGCACCCCGACCTCCTTTGCGCCCGAGCTTCCGGTCAGTGGTAGGTATCGAACCGGTACTCCTCGAGAGGCCTCTCGCCGATGGCCTGCAGGAACTCCGGAGGGGTCAGCATGGGCCGAGGGTACAGCGACGCATCGTCGAGGGCGATGCGGGGACAGGCCGTATTCACGTAGGCATCGAAGTCGCGACCCGTAAGATCTCCCGGGTCGAGCCGACCGAAGACGAGGATTTCGGCCTCTCGGCCCTTCTCACGGGCCTTCCGGACCAGGCTGAGGGCCATCGGGCTTCGGTTCTGGCCGGCGAAGGTCGAGACCAGCACGCCCCACCGGCGGGCATCCCGACACTGCGCGACCATCAGTAACCGGTCGCGAAGCAGGGTGGCTCGGTCGACCGGAGCTTCGAGTGTGGCGGTCAGCGGATCGAGGGACCAAACCGGTCGGTCCACGGCGAGGGCCAGTCCGCGGGGGTGGAACGCCCCCGTGCCGAGGAAAACGAAGCCACGGACCCGTCCGGCAACCCGCTCTGCCGAAGTGTAGTTGCAGCCCAGAGCCTGGGCCGAGTAGGCGAGCCTCCGGTCTCCTTCCGCGAAGAGGAACTCGACTCCGCGGCGACGCGCCGCCTCGATGAACGGGTCGACCAGGTCGAGGTGCTGGATCGAGCAGGTGAGGCCGAGCGGGCTGGGAAGCCCGTTGTCGCTCAGCAGCCGTGCGAGGGTTTCTGGGTCGCCCCCGGAGTGTCGCATCTCGACGAAGTACGTCGGGAGCACAAGGCGGACGTTCGGAATCGGCGCGTGTCCTAGGACCACCAGTGCCTGGGCGCCCGGTGCCTCGTCGGAGGACGGGAAGTCACAAGCGCCGAAACAGGCGCGCGCGACCAGGAGAACGTTGACGCCGGCTTCAGTCCGCAGGGTATCTGCGAGCTCCCGGGCCCCTCTCGTGAGCCCGGCGGGCACTTGGAGCGCGACCCGGCGGACGCCGGACTCCCGGATCGAGCGGTAAAGCCCAGGGCCTAACTGGGGAAACACCCAGTGGGCCGCGCCCGGCGCGGAGTCCTGAGCCTGCTCGAGCAGCGGGGCCAGTTCCGGGATCTCCGGGGCAGTCGATCCGTCGTCCGTCACAGCACGTCCCAAGGGCCGCCGGCACCGCTAAGCGTTTCGGGCCGGCGCGGAGGCACTCCGGCCGGAACGGGGTGGCCGAACCCGCCGGAGCAATCGGCGGAGTGCCGCGCGATTATCTGGGTAATGCAATCGTCGTAGCGCTTCCGAGGGATCGAGCCACTCGAACGCGTCGTGCTCGTCGTTCAGCCGGGGGTTGCGCCGCCGGGGTAGCTCTACGGCGAAGGCATGGAGACGCCAGAGCTTTCCGTTCAGCCCCCGGAACCGGACGACCCAGTGAAGGGGGGCGACCGACTGGAAGATCCGGAAGCCCGTTTCCTCGCGGAGCTCTCGATGAAGCGCCGCCGAGAGGGTCCGGTCGGAGGAGTCCACCTTACCCTGAATCGGCACCCAGATCCGTCCCCGGGAGGGCCGACGTCGGAAGAGGAGGATCTGCAGGGGCTGCCGAACGAAGAGAAATCCCTCGATGCACTCCCGGTCGATCCGAGGCGGGCTACCGCTCACCGGTGCCCCGGCGCGACAGGAGAGTCAGGATGGCCTCGGCCGGGGCACCGCCCGCAGCGTCCAGGGCCTGGATCGCCTCGCCCCGGGAGACGCCTGTCTGCTCCATCACGAGCTGAATATCCTCGTCCGGGGGGGTGGCCGGGCCGGCCGCGCTGGCGGCCGTCTGAGTCGCCTCACCACTCCCGCCGCCGGACCGGGGACGCACCTTGGCCTCTCCCACGACCTGGTAGGTGCGGACACCCTGGACGGTCAACACGGTGACCTCCGGTGACTCGAGCACGTGCTCCTGATCCTTCGTCCGGATGACGACCTCTTCGACATTCTCCATCGGCTCGGTCGTCATCCCGAGCCGTTTCATCATCATCCGCATCTGGCGCTCGTTCATCCGGCCTCCAGGCATCATGGTCTGTACCGACCTCCTCGACCTTCAGCGCCGCCGGCGCCGGGAGCGCCCGCCGTGGGTCGCGGACCGGATCCGGGCCTCGAGCTCCGGGTCCGCGGAAGTTTCCTCGAGTGCCTCGGCGACCAACCGCGGGGATGTCCGATGCGTGGCGTCCCGACGTTCCTCCTTCTGTCTCCGGGCCTGGGATTCGAGCTCGTCGAGCATCTCGTTCAACGCGGCATAGAGATTCCATCCGGTCCGGGAGGCGTAGAGGATCTCCCGGTCGGTGTTGAGCCGTCCGTCGACCGAGGCTTCGCCGGAACGATGGGACGCGTGCGGCGAAAAGTGGACGGTCAGCATGACGGGGTGAACGTATCGCGCGACGCGTCGCAGGCCGCGCGCGACGACCTGGTCGATCTCCGACAGGATGGCCGGGTCGGCGGAGGCCCGGAGACCCTGAATCTGGACGAAGACGTCTCCGAGCGCCCCTCCGCCGGCGCCGCCGACCGCGAGGCCGATCAGGTCGGCCTGGGACACGATCCCCACCGGACGACCGTCCTGCACCACGAATACGCTGGAGACGCGTTCATCGCTCATGAGCCGGGCCGCGGCGCCGGTCGTCGTGTTGAGGGGAACGGTCACGGCCGGGCTGTGCATGATCGTCCGGATCTCGACTTCGGTCGCGGTGCCCCGGTTCTCGACATCGCGGTGGCCCTGCGCGACCGGCCGCCAGAGGACCTCTCCCAGGTCGGCGATGCCGACCGCGCCGGAGAGCGTTCCGCGGCGGTCGACCACCGGCAGGGGATGGGTCTCCAGGTGCCGCAGCGCGTCCTGCCCCAACAGGGTGTGGAGAGGATCCCGCTCCTGCAGCAGGAGATTCAGCGGAGCCATCACCTCCTCGATCCGGTGCCCGGCGAGCGCGGGGATCCGTGGCAGCCGGCGCACGAGGTCGGTCCGGGAGACGACGCCGAGGAGTTCGCCGCGGGGCCCCGTCACGGGCGCAGCCCGCATGCCGGTCGCGAGGAGTTGCTCGCTCAGCTCGGCGTAGCCGGTCGAGGGCGAAACGATCGGCGGGAGGAGCATCAGGCGATCGATCTTGGTGGACAGGGGAAGATTCACGCGGCGCGCGATCGAGTCGAGCGTGACCATCCCGACCACGCGCCGGTTCTGGACCACCGGGATCTCGTGGATGTGGCGGCCGCGCATGATCCCGAGCGCCTGCGAGAGCAGGGACTCCGGCGGCAGCGTGATCGGCCGTGCAGTCATCAGGTCGCCGGCGGTAGGCCAGGGAGAAGCCATCGAAGGTACCGGCCTCGGGAACCGGGACACCCTATATGATTTGGCCGGCGGCCGACGAGCTTCAGGCGGTGTCTCGGGCCATCTGGTAGCCGTCCTCGCCGTCCGAGTAGTAGGTCCGGAGCAGATCGACGACCGAGAACCGGAAGTCCGTGTAGAACCGGATCGCGGTCGCATTACTGACCCGGACCTCGAGCGTCACCCGCCGCAGGCCCTGGGTACGGCATCGGTCCAGAAAGGCCTGCATCAGTTGTGTCCCGACGCCACGCGCCCGGTGGTCCCGGTCGACGGCGAACATCAGGATCCGCCCCTCGCGGTCGACCTGCATCACGCCCAGCAGGAAGCCGATCGGTCGACCGAGCGCGTCCGCGGCTACCAGGAAACCGTCCGGCCATTGCTGGCCGAGCGAGAGATAGAGCGAGTGGTCGTAGTTCTCGTGGAGGGAATCCCGCACGATGTCGGCGATCACGGGGATGTCGTGGGGATGGAAACGTCGGAGCTGCGAGGTCGGCGCGGGCGTTGGAGTGGGCCCCGTCGCCGGTCGCGGCGCGGTCTCAGCGATACATCTCACCCGGCCCTTCGGTCTCGATCTGCCGCATGCTGGTCATCGACTTCTTCTGGTCGTCCAGCGATTTGCGCATCTGCGCTTCGAGCAGCCGGGCCTTTTCCCGCAGCGGCTTCGTGTCGAGCGCGAGCATCGGAACGAGGGGGTTGATCGACTCGATCACCTTGGCCGCGGCGCGAGCGTCCGGGAAGTCCTTGTGCGCCTGCGCCACGAGACAAAGGACCGGCAGGTGGCGCCCCAGAGCGGACAGTAGCATCCCTCCGGCAAAGCCGGTGATGACTCCGTTCGCCGGTTCGAAGCCCAGCTTCTCGATGACCGGCACCGCCGGCCGGTTTGCCATCGCCACAACCCGGGCATCGCCGCGGACTCCCTCATCGACGGGCTGCCCCTCGACGGCGACCACCATCTGGATTCCCTTCCGCTCCGCCCAGTCCAGCAGCGAGCGGCCGAGACCGTTCAGCAGCTCGACCGGGGGCTGGATATCCGAGATCGCGACCACGAGCTGGTCGCACTTCCGGTCCACTCCGCAGACCAGCTTGCTCGCATACATACGAACCGGTGAGCTAACGGCCCCGCCTTCCATGATCACGGTCGGCGGGAACCCTTCGCTGGCGACGTAGGCCACGGGCGTCATATCCAGGGCGTGGACGAGGTACGAAGCGGCGACGGAGCCGACGAGCCCGTGTGTCGGGAACCCGACGATCATCATAGAGCCGGTCAGCGACTCGTCGCGAATATCGACGACCCGGATCTCCTCCGGCGGGCTCAGCACCACGCCGGTGGCAGTGCCGGCCGGCATTTACGGTTGCGCTGGCGCGACGCGCCCCCCGGAGTCGTCGGACGGGACCGCCAAACGGCCGCATCGCTCGGACGGGCAGAATAATAGCGGCTCGCTGGCGTACCACCTCGGAGGCCCGAAACCCGATCCATGAAGGTCAGCGTCATCGTGATGGCTCACGGACGCCGGGACTTCCTCCGGTACGCGGTGGACTCGGCGCTCCGTCAGACCGCGGCTGCGGCGGACTACGAAGTCGTCGTCACGAAGGACTTCTCGGACCCCTATGTGGATGCGCTCCCCGGCGTGCGACTTCTGGATTCGGCCGGAATGGGAACGGGAGAGATGATCGCAGACGCGGCACGTGCATCGACCGGTGATCTCGTCGCGTTCCTGGACGACGACGACGTGTGGGAGACCGAAAAGCTCGCCCGGGTTCTGTCCGTCTTCCGGGACGATCCCGGGCTCGCGTACTACGGCCATGGCCAATCGGTGATCAACGACGCCGGACGTCCCGCCCCCATGGGCGGAGCCATGTGGCGACGGCAACGGCGGCTCCGGTCCGACATCGAGGTGCCGTCGCCGATCGGTGGGTCCGTCGCGGACTGGCTGTGGGCCGACCCCGGGAACGACAGTTCCATCACTCTCCAACGGGCCGCCCTGCTCGCCCGCGAGCCGTTCCTCCGGCAGATCCGGGCCTCGATCGACACCTTCCTCCTGTGGACCGGTCTGCTGTCTTCCGGCGGCGTCCGTTTCTCGCGAGAACCGCTCACCCGTCTCCGGGTGCACACCGAGAATTTTTCGAGAGGCTCTCGGGCCTCCTTCCAGGCCTATGTGTCCCAGTACCGGCGGATGCAGGCGGATCATCTGCAGAGCCATCGCGTGGTGCTGTCGATGGCGGCGGAAGCGCCGTGGGCGCAGGAGATCCTCCAGCGACGCATCCGGGACATCGAGCATTTCCTGGAGGTCGCCGACGGAAGCGTCTCTCGCCGCCAGATGCTCGATGAGCTGCGCACTTCGCAAGGTGACCCCGCCGGGGCCAGGGTCTCGCGCGCGCTGTACGTCCTGTCGCCGTCGCTCGCCCTGACCGCCAACTTCCTCAACGCCATGGCCCGGTGGTAGATGGCGGCGTACGTCGTACTGGGGATGCATCGGTCGGGCACGTCGGCCGTCGCCGGCATGCTTGATCGGCTCGGGGTGCGAATGGGCCCGAAGAACGCCCGGCCGGATTGGATCGGCCGGCACTGGTCCAATCCGATGGGCCACTTCGAGAACCCGGACATCGTCTGGCTGAACGGACTCATCCTGAACTACGACGGCACGGGCGTCCACGAGGACCTTGCCTGGGACCAGATCCCGGACCGTGCCCGATCGTACGCGGCTCAGATCGAGCGCGTGCTCCGGTCGACCGAGGGAGATCTCTGGGGGTGGAAGGACCCCTGGTCCGTCTTCACGATCGAGGAATTTCTGCCACGGGTCCACGACCCGCACTTGATCTTTGTTTTCCGGGACCCGGATGATGTGGCGGCGTCGCTCTTCCGGCGCGACGGTACCGGTGCAGCGGAAAGCCACCGCGTGACGAACCGGTTCGCTCAGGAACTCGCGGCCATCGGGACCCGGCATCCCGAGATCCCCCGCCTGGACCTTCGGTTCGAGGACGTCACCGGTCATCCGTCCGAGACTCTCCAGCGGCTCGCCGGCTTCGCACACTTGACCCCCAGCCCCGAACAGCTGCAGGCCGCCCTCGCGCTGGTCGTTGACGAGAGCACCCTTCGCGCCCTCGGGCGGTCCCTTGCTCGACGGGAGCTCGCGACCTATCCGAAGTGGCTGGGCTGGCTCGTGGCACGAGACCTGCGTCTCGGCCGTCGGGACCCCGCGGCCCTCTGGCGGAACGCGTCGCACGAGCTTGTGGGGACCCTCCGCGCCGCGGTTTAGCGCGCGAAGCCCGGCCCGAATTTCACCTCGACCGGGTGTGGAAATTCCCCGAACGAACCGTTAAAGAGCGGAGGGTCCTGTGGGGGCGCGGGTGGCTGCCCGGCGGACGCCGGCCGGCCCGCGGGTCGCAGATTCCTGATGAAACGACAGATGGTTGACATGCTCGCGGAGCTGATCAAGATCCCGAGCGACCCCACTGCCAACAAGCAGGAGATTCTCGACTACGTTCAGACCTTTACCGACCAGATCCACATGCGCAATACCCTCCTCGGCGACCCGGGCACGCCGGCGCTCCTCGCCGAGTACGGCCAGGCGGGTATCGTCCTCTCGGGCCACCTGGACACGCCTCCGGTCGGCGACTACTGGAGCTTCTCCCAGAGCCAGCTCGCCTCCGGCCGGATGTACGGCCGCGGGGCAGCGGACATGAAGGGCACGGTGATCGCCATGCTCCAGTCGGCGCAGGATCTTGTGGCACGCAAGATTCCCGTGGCGCTGGCGCTCACGACGGACGAAGAGACCACGATGCAGGGCGCTCAGGCCCTCTCGAAGACCCTCACCATCCGCCGGGCCAAGGCGGTGGTGGTCGGAGAGCCGACCGGCCTCCGGATCGCCGCGGCCGAGAAGGGCGTGCTCGATCTGGCGATCGAAACCCGGGGCAAGGCGGCCCATGGCGCCATGCCACATCTCGGAGAGAACGCCGTCTCGAAACTGATGCGGATCCTACGGGCTCTCGAGGGCTTCAAGGGACGCATCGCTCACCCGGAGCTCGGCAGCGTTACCATCAACATCGGGACGATCCACGGAGGGGCCCGACTGAACGTGGTTCCCAACAAGGCCGTCGCCGAGGTCGACATCCGGTTCCCACCGCCCTACACGCCCGACCAGCTCTACCACGAGGTCGAGGAACATTTGCGTCGGATCAAGACGCCCTTCACGCTCCGCCGGATCGTTTCCATGCCGTCGGTCCAGCTCGACCCCAATTCCGAGCACATTCGGATCCTGAAGGAGATCTCGCTGGCCGAAAGCACCGTGCTCGTGCACGCCTCGGAGGCGGTGCACTATTCCCTGGCCAATCCCCGGGTCGTGATCTTCGGTGCCGGCGAAGAAGAGCTGTCCCACCAGGCCAATGAGTACGTCAAGATCGAGTCGGTGGCGCGGGCGACCGAGGTGTTCAAGAAATACGCCCAGCGTCTCGTGCAGTCGCGCGCCGGGTAGGTCCGGCCCGTGGCGATCGCCCAACTGTCGACCCGCTACCCACCCGCCCCGGGGGGCGTCGAGCGTCACGTCCAGGAGGTTTCCCTCCGCCTCGCCCAGCGCGGCCGACCGGTGACCGTCTACACGAGCCAGCTGCTCCGGGAGTTCCCCTGGGAGCCGTTTCCCCTCGGGTTTGTCGAGCCGCCAACGCCATCGGGTCTGACGGTCCGACGGCTCCGGGTGTGGTCGCTTCCGGGCGAGCTTCATTATCCGTTCTTCCGGGGGCTCTACCGCCAGCTGGAGACCGACCGACCGGAACTGCTCCATGTCCACACGTACGGCACGAACCATGCGGCCGTCGCGCGCCGGTATCACCGCCGGGCCGGAGTCCCCTACGTCCTCACGGCGCATTACCACCCGATCTGGTCGATCTATGGCGGTCGACTGCGCCACCTGATCCGGGGCTTCTACGACCGCCGACTGGCGGCGCCGATCGTCGGCGACGCCGCGTGCCTGATCGTCCAGACCCAGGAAGAGGAGCGCTTGATCCGCGAGAACGGCTTCGCCGTGCCGCGGGTCGAGATCATCCCCCCCGGGTACACCCCGGCCCCGCCTCCCCCGGCCAACCCCGAGGCGTTCCGTCGTGCCTTCCAGATTCCCGGCCCGTTCGTGCTGTTCGTGGGCCGACTGGCGCCGAACAAGGGCCTCCTCGCGCTGGTCGACGGATTCGCCGACCTGGCCCGACACGACCCGTCGGCCTCGCTGGTGCTGGTGGGGGCGGACGGCGGAGAGCAGGCGCGCGTCGAGCAGCGGGTCCGGGAACTGGGGCTCACCGCCCGGGTGCGGCTGACCGGCTTCGTGGCGGACGAAGCCCTACTCGCCGCTGGCTTCCGGGAGGCGCGCTTATTCGCGCTCCCGAGCCAGTATGAGGCCTTTGGTCTGGTCTTGCTCGAGGCCTTGGCCCAAGGGACGCCCGTGATCGCCTCCCGTGTAGGGGGCATCCCCGAGGTGATCGAGGACGGCCGGTCCGGGCGGCTGATCCCGCCCGAGGATGCGACGGCGCTGGCCGCAGCGTTCCGGGATCTGTGGGACGATGAGGCGGTCCGGCACCGGTGGGGAGCCTACGGCCGGGATGTCGTGGTTCCTCGCTATCAGTGGGACCGGGTTGTCGACCAGCTGGAGTCGGTGTACACCGGGGTGCTCGCCCAGTGAAGATCGCTCAGGTGACGCTCCGCTTCGATGCCCCCGGGGGCGTCGAGACCGTGGTCCGGGAACTGGCGGTCCGGCTGCAGCATCGCGGAGAACAGGTCGAGGTCTTTGCGAGCGATCTCTTCGACGAGGCCCACTGGGTTCGGCGCAGCGACTTCGCGCCGACCGTGGACGGCGTCCCGGTGCACCGGTTCCCGGTCTTCAAGCGACTGATCCCGGGACTCACCATGCCGCTCGTCGTCGGCCTGATGAGCGGCATCGAGGACCGTCGTCCGGACCTCGTGCACGCGCATTCGCATCGATACGGCCATGTGCTCGAGTCGGCGGCCGAGGCCCGGAAGCTGGAGATACCGTGGGTCGTGACGGCCCACTACCATCCGGCGCGCCGGGACCAGAGTGCGCTTCATCATTCGCTCCTTCGGGTGCAGGACCTGCTGTTCGGGGCCACAACCTACCGAACGGCGGACGCCGTGATCGCCATCACCGAGCAGGAGCGACACCTCCTCGCCGAGTTCGTCCCGCCCCGGCGAATCCGGGTGATCCCCCATGGCGTCGACCTGGCGGCCTGGATGGCCCCCGAGCGTACCGGCCTGGTGCTGCCGGAGCTGCCGACCCGATACTTGCTCTACACGGGACGGGTGGCCCAGAACAAGGGGCTCGGATTCCTCCTCGATGCCCTAGCTCGCGTTCCCCCGGCCGAACGGATTCCGTTGGTCATCATGGGCCGTGACTGGGGAATGCGACCCGAGCTGGAGCTCCAGGCCCGGCACCTCGGCATCGACCGGGAGCTCGTCTGGCTCGGCCACGTGGATGACCCGTCCGTTTACCGGGCGGTCTTCCGACGCGCCACCGCCTTCACGTTCCCGTCGGAATGGGAGGCCTTCGGCCTCGTCCTCCTGGAGGCGATGGCCGCGGGAGTCCCGATCATTGCCACCCGGGTCGGAGGGGTGCCGGAGGTGCTCGACGAGGGACGGGCCGGCGTGCTCGTGGCGTACGGCGACGTGGACGGACTGGCCTCCGCGATCCGGGAGCTCTTGGGATCCCCCGAGCAAGCCGCAGCGCTCGTCGCGAGAGCCCGGGACCGGGTGAAGAGCTACACCTGGGACCGGGTCATCGACGACCATCTGGCGCTGTACCGGGAACTTGCCGGGTGACCGGCGGTCGTCGGGGCCGGTCGGCCAGCTCCTGGGCGATGTGCCGGAGAGCGCTGCGTTCCGGCTCGGGCCGGGTGAGGGCCGAGATCCGAAGGAACCCTACGGTCAGCCACCGGATCATGGAGTCCTCCGACGACCGGCCATGTCGGTCGCGTACTGATGAAGTATCGTGAGCCCCCGTTTGAGGTTAGGCCTCGACGCGGCGAAGGACAGTCGAAGGTGTCGGGCGCCCAGCGGGCCGAAGGCGTCTCCCGGCGTGGTGATGAGGCCCCTCTTCAGCAGGTCTCCAGCCGCCACGTACGCGGTCACGGGCCAGGTGAACCGGGGAAACGCGTAGAACGCGCCCGCGGGTGGCACACAGCGAATTCCGGGCATCCGGTTCAGTTCCTGAACGACAAGCTCCCGGCGGGCACGGAACTCGGTCCGCATGGCTGCCGTCGCCTCTTCCGCTGCTCCCAGGCCGGCCCACACGGCTGCCTGAGCGGGGGTCGACGGACAGGCGATCATGTGGTAGTGCACCTTGTTGATCTCGACCGCGAGGGCCCGAGGCGCGACCAGAAAGCCGAGTCGCCAACCGGTCATCGCGAACATCTTCGAGAAGGAATTGACGACGACGGCCCGGTCGCCCTTGCCGGCGAAGGTGATGTGCTGGCCCTCGTAGACCATCTCGTCGTAGACTTCGTCCGAAACGATCGTGAGGTCGTGGCGGTCGGCGAAGGAAAGCAGCCGCTCGACCGTGGTCTTGGGAAACACGCCCCCCGTGGGGTTGGAGGGGGAGTTGACCACGAGCGCCCGGGTCCGAGGAGTCACCTTGCGCTCCATCTCGTCCAGGTCCGGCAGAAAGCCGCGCGCCTCCAGCAGGCTATACGTCACCGGGGTGGCCCCGGCCAGCCGGGCGTGTGGCGCATACAGTACGAAGCCCGGGTCGGGAACGAGAACCTCGTCGCCCGGGTCGTACAGCGCGAGGGCACAGGCCATGAGCCCCTCCGATCCGCCAGCGGTGATGATCACGTTCTCCCGGCCGATGTCCGGGTCCGCCGCACGGTAGCGGTCGGCGACCTTCTCCCGAAGCGCCGTCAGGCCAGCGGAGGGCCCGTAGTGATTCATCTTCTCGCGGACCGCGGCGACCAGCGCGTCGACGACCACGGCCGGAGGTTCGAAGTCCGGCTCACCCAGTCCCAGGTTCACGGCTCCGGCCGGAGCGCCCTCGAACATCCGACGGATGCCGGAGATCTCGATGTCGCGGACCCGCTGGGCGACCACCGCCGCGGGACCTGAGCCGTCCCCATAACCGTTGTGGGAATTCGGCCCGGCATCGAGTCGGGCACGAGGTTCTGGGCGCAAGTAAGATGTAGCGACATGCTACGCGGACTCGGGAGTTGGGCTCACGACCGTTACCGTCGTCGTCGGCGCACAGTTCGGTGACGAGGCGAAGGGGAAGATCACCGATTTTCTGGCGGCGCACGCCCGCTTCGTGGTCCGGACCGGCGGCGGGCCGAACGCCGGGCACACGATCGTCCTGCCGCAGGGCAAGGTCGTCCTGCATCAGCTGGCATGCGGCGTGCTCCGGGAGGGTGTGACCGGCATCTCCGGTCCGGGAATGGTCATCGACCCCGTGACCCTGGAGTCGGAGATCCTGGAACTTCGACAGCGTGAGCTGCTCAAGGGCGAGCTCGTCATCAGCGAACGTGCGCACGTCATCCTCCCGCTCCACACGCTCGAAGATGCCTGGGAAGAGGACCTTCGGGTATCCAAGAATCCCACCGGTTCGGTCGGCACCACGCGTCGGGGCATTGGCCCGGCGTACGCGGACCGATACGCTCGCTGGGGGATTCGGATGGTCGACCTCGTCCATCCGGCCGACCTGGGGCAGAAGCTGGACCTCCTCTACGCCACCAAGACGTTCCTCAAAGACCCGCCGGGGCGGGACCAGCTCGAAGCCGCGCTGACGGAGATGGGCTCCCGGCTCGCCATGTATGTCCGGCCGACCGAACCGATGCTCTGGAACGCGATCACCGAAGGCCAGTCCGTACTGCTCGAGAGCGCTCAGAGCGCGCTGCTGGACATCGACTTTGGAATGTATCCGTTCGTGACCAGCTCCCACCCCACGGCGGCAGGGGCTCTGGTCGGGAGCGGGATTCCGCCGTCGGAGCTGGACGAGGTACTCGGCGTGGCCAAGGCGTATGCGACTCGGGTAGGCGCCGGACCGTTCCCGACCGAGGTCGGCGGCGAGATGGGAGAGTATCTCGCCCGGGAGGGAGAGGAACGGGGCGCGACGACCGGTCGGCCCCGGCGGTGCGGGTGGCTCGACCTGGTGCTGCTCCGGTACGTGTGCCGGCTGAACGGCTTCACCTCCCTCGCGATCACGAAGGCGGACGTGCTGGGCGGTCTCGACGAGATTCCGATCTGCGTGGGATACCGGACCGAGTCCGGCGACACGATCACGGACTATCCCCCGACCCTCGCGAGCGACTACGCCCGAGTGACTCCGATCTACGAGAAGTTCCCGGGGTGGCCGACCTTCACCTCTCGCCTGCGCGAGAAGATCCGACGCGAAGGGGCCGCCGCCGTACCTGGCGGACTCAAGCGTTTCCTTCACTTCATCGCGCAAGAAACGCGCGTCCCCGTCGAGTACCTCGGGTTCGGGGCCGGCCGGGAGGACACCCTCTGGCTGGGCCGCGGCGCCCCGACTCACCCGGTCACGATCACCCCCTGGACCTCGTGAAGCCCGGCCAACACGGGGCGGGGCCGGAAGCGTGATCGATGTCTTTCTCTACGTGGCGTTCGCCGCCGGGGTCGTCGCGGGGCATCTGACCCAGTGGCGCAGCCCGTGGGTCGACCGCGCGACGATCGCCGACATCGCCGTGCTGGTGTTCTTCCTCGGCGTGGTTCTCTCGGCGCTGCCCGTCGACCAGCTCGCGACGGCGATTCCGCTCGCCCTGCTGCTGGTCGCCCTGACACTGACGATCTCCGTCGGGCTAACGTTCCTGCTGCCGCGACGGCCGCCGGCAAGTGGTCATGGTGAGCGGCCGACCCCGCTGGGGGTCCTTGTCATCCTCGCCCTCGTCGCCGGATACTTCACCGGGCGCGTGGTCGCTCTGCCCGGCGAACTGGCCCTGACGGTGGCACTCTACGCACTGCTCGCGTTGGTGGGGTTCAACATCCGGCTCACGTGGGCCTCTCTGCGGACGGCGCCCACTCCGCTCGTGGCGGCCATCGTCGGCGCCCTCGTCGCGGCACCGATCTTCTCTCTGCTCACCCGGTTCCCCCTCCGAGCGGCGCTCGCGGCGACGTACGGTTTTGGATTCTACAGTCTTGCCGGACCGCTGGTGACCACCGCCATCGGGCCGGCGGCCGGGCTCGTCGCCTTTCTTACGAACTTCTTCCGGGAGAACCTGACCATGATCACGTCGCCGTGGCTGGGCCGACGGATCCGTTCCGAGGGCCTGACAGCGATGGGGGGTGCGACCACGATGGACACGACCCTCTACTTCATCACGGCCTACGGGGACGCGGACGCCGGGTCGATGGCCCTCGCGAGCGGCCTCGTGCTGACCGTGCTGGCGACGCTGGCAATCCCTCTGCTGCTGGCGCTGCCGTGAGCGGCAGGGCAGCGAGACCATTATGGGACCCGGCGCGTCCATCGGCGTTCCGATAGGGCTCGTAGTCCAGCGGTGAAGACGTCGCTCTCACACAGCGAAGATCGCCGGTTCGAATCCGGCCGAGCCCATCCTCCCCGCGAGTTTGTGGAGCTCCCACACTTCGCCCGAGCCCTGCGGCGGTCCGCGTATCGAGTCACGGAAACGTCGGCCGAGTCAGCGGAAGGGGTTGGCGAGGAAAGGGTTGGAAGCCGGATGCCTACGGACCGTTCGAGATCCAGTCGAACTTGAACCCCGCTCCACCCGAGAAGAGGGCCAGCGGTTCTCCCTTCACGAAATTGATGATCTGATCGTAGGGGAACTCGTAGTCGACCATCACGGCCCAGTAGACGTTGTACTCGCCCCAGTTGCCGATATCGCGAGTGACGCCATGGATGGTCGCAGCTCCTCCGGAGAACGTGACCTGGCTGACCTTGGTCAGGCCGAGGAAGCCGTCGTAGTAGGGCGACTCATCGATCCACTCCGCAGAGGCCCGCAGTGCACCCGGTACCGGGGTTGCCGGGCTCGAGAAGGACCAGCCCTGGGTCGTGTCCTTCAGCGTCGTCTCGAAGAGCGGGATCCCCGTGAGGTTCAGGCCCACGTAGGTGACGGAGGCGGTGATCTGGTCGCCGGGGTTCACGACGTTCGAGGAAACGACCGAGCCGGCGGGATAGAACTCGTACCACGCGTAGTAGTCCGTGTACCCATAGAAGCAGTCAGCACTCGTGCCGGTCTGTTCCACCGTCGGAGTAAACGCGCCGTCGATCCCGATCCATTGGGCGTTGCTGTCCCAGGTGGTCTGGGCGTCCGGGCAGGTCACCGCATTGGAGCCGGTGATGGTGGGAACCGTCCAGGACCCTACGACCTTGCTGACCGCGAACGACGAATTGTAGACTATGTAGCCGCCCCAGTTGTACGAACCGAGGCAGTTGTTCCCATCGGCGAGCGGGCACGACAACGCAGGCGCCAACTCACCCGACAGCGCTCCGGTTCCCGCGCCGATCATCGTGTGACCGTAGTGCGTGGGACTTCCCACCAGCGTCGGCGTAGTCGCACTCGGCGCGGCGACCTGAATCGAGCCACCGGCCAGATAGCCGACCAGGAAGGCAGCCACCAAAACCCACACTATGGCGATCTCTACCACTGTTCGAGTTCTCATTCGAGGACCCCGCGTTTGGGACCGCTTTCTCGTATTAGAACATAGTTATACGGCAGGGGAGCGACTATCCGGAGCGCGGCGCCGCCGCGTCCACTTGGCGGTACTTCGCGTAGAACTGGTTCAGGACGAAGGAGACGCGCTTCCCGGTTAGCTTCTCGGCCCACAGGGGGAGCACGAACCTCCGCCGCGGGTCGAAGTACCGATAGAAACGGTCGTCCTCCAATGCGGTCTGGGACAACACGTGACGGGCGGTGAAGTCCCCACAGAACGTCGCCCACGGAAGCCCGACGCATCCGAGGATGTAGTGGACCCACGGTGCGGTGGGTTCGCGGACGAGGGTCGGCATCAGGTCCCGGGTCATGTCGATCCGGCCCATCCAGAACTGCCGGAAGTGAACCCGGTGTACCGAGGGCCAATGCTCCCGGAAGCGCCGAATGATCCGCTCGATGATCCGGTCCGTCCAGGTATCGGCCTTCGCATAGGTCGTCCAGAGGCTGCCGCCGCCCAGGAGGACGCGATGGTCTCCCGTCAGCCGCCAGTACGCATAGATGAAGTGAGAATCCCAGCACTGGAACGGTTCCTCGGGGAACATCGCGGTCACTTCCTGGGGGCGCAGCGGTTCGCTGATCGCTAGGAAGGTCTGGGCGTAGTAGTAGTTCCAGAAATACGGGGTGAGGGTCCGTGGCAGCTTGTCCGCGCAGAATACGATGTGGTCGGCCGTGATGCTCCCCAGATGGGTGTGGACCACGTGCCCGTCGATCGCCGTCGCCTCGGTCGACTCGTACACATGAACGCCGTGGTCGATCAGCACGTGCTTCAGTGCCTGGGCGTACCGTAGCCCGTTCACGCCGTACGTATCGGCGTATCGGACCGCGCCCGTGAAGCCGACCGCTCCGATCACGGACGACAGCTCGGACGCGGTGTAGCCGCGCACATGGTACCCCATGGAGGTCCGGGCCGCTAGCTCGTCCCGGACTTCCTTGGGGCCACTCTTTCCCTCGCCCAGGAACAGACAGTCCTGCTTCTGGAGGTCGGCGTCGATCCCGTGCTCCCGGATCGTGGAAACCATCCGGTTGACCCCCCACTGGGCGCACTCCCAGAGGTCCTTGGCACCGTCCTTCCCGTAGCGCCGGAGCAGCTGGGACAATTCGAGCTCACTATCCGGAGTGAGGAACCCGGCGCTCTTTCCCGTCGAGCTCCCTCCGCAGATGTTCCGGTCGATGACCGTAACGTCGAGCCCCTGGTCCATGAGACGCAGTGCGGCCGCCAATCCGGAGGCTCCTGCCCCCACGATGAGTACGTTCGTCCGGACATCGCCGTGCAGCGGCGGTTGGAGCCGGAGCGGCGTGCCCATCAGGGTGGTGTACCACCAGTCTTCGAGTCGCATGCAGGCGGCCTTCTTGCGCGCAGCAGAATGGACGCGCTAGGTCACGCGCAACGGGCGCGACACGGTATAACGGTCGCGTTCGGACTCTCAGGACCTCCGACGCGCTCGGCGTTGCCGAAGGCCAGACGGGTTCTCCGCCTCCGCGTAACGGCCTTCTGAATCGGTGCGGTAGGCCGACCGATCCGATGACCGCCCTCTTCGAGATCGCATTTGGGGTCGTCCTCGGATTCTCTCTGGCCGCTCCGCCAGGACCCATGAACGCGCTCATCGCGGCCCGGTCGGTGGGCTCCTTCCGGGCCGGGTTTCTCACCGGGCTCGGTGCCTTCTCTGCCGACCTTCTCTTGGGGTTGATCGTCTACCTTGTCCAGCACGAACTCGACGTCGAACTCGTGATCCGATACGTCTACGTCCTGGGATGTGGCGTCATGCTGTTCTTCGCCTACCGGCTATTCACGCGCCCGCCCCCAGTGGAAGAGTCGGCCGGGAGCCGGTTGTCGGCCTACTCGTCGGCGCTCGGGGTCGGTCTCTCGAATCCATTCCAGATCCTCTGGTGGCTCACCGCCGGCCTCGCCTTCGCCTACATTGGCGGAGCGGTCCTGTTCGTGGGCCTCTTCGGCGCCATCCTCGTCTGGGTCGTCGGCTTCCCGCTGGTCGTGCACGCCGGTGTGCAGCGGTACCCGCGACTCCGCCAGTACGTGGGGTGGGTCTCGGGGGCCCTCATGGTCGCCTTCGGCGTTTACTTCGCGATCCTCGCGGCGTGACCGGCGGCGGTGCCCCGGCCGGCGTTACTGGGCAAAGCGTCGGAAGAAGCTGTCGGAGTTCCAGGTGGGACGCTGATCGGCGTTGGCGATCCGCAGCGCCAGTGTCTCCAGGAGCGCGTCGAACTGGGCTGCAGCGGCGCGATCGACCGGCTGCTCGAGGTCGTCAAGGGGGGCGTGGTATCGGACCGTGAGCCAGTCCTTGAAGACCTTCTCCTCGGGGGTCCCCGGCAGGTAACTGAACTTGAAGGTCAGTGCGGGAACGCCGGTCTTGATGAAGCTGTACTGGTCGCTCCGGATGAATCGATTGTGCTCCGGTTCCTGGTCCGGCTGCACCTCGACTCCAGCCGCCTTCGCCACGGCTCGGATGTCCTCGCCCATTGAGGACTCGTCCAGCCCCTGCACCTCCAGGTAGCGGAGCGGAAACAGCGGATTGTACATGTCCATGTTGACGTCCGCAACGATGCGGCCCTTGACCGTCGGATGCGTCGCGTAGTACTCCGAACCCAGGAGACCCTTTTCCTCTCCCGTGACCGCGAGGAACAGGAGCGAACGACGGGGACGCTTCCCGCTCTCCACGATCGAGTGGGCGACCTCGATCAGAGAGGCGACGCCCGAGGCATTGTCCATAGCGCCGCTGTAGATCGGGTCCCCGTTCACCGGCTCGCCGATACCCACGTGGTCGAGATGCGCGGAGATGACGACGTACTCGTTCCGGAGCGACGGGTCGCTGCCGGGCAGAATGCCGGCCAGGTTCTGCGAGGTAACCTTTGTGACCTGCTTCGCCACGTGCGCTCGGATTCTCAGGTTCAACGGGAACCGTGGGAGACGCCTTCCGTCGTTGATCAGCGGAAGCAGCTCGGCGAGCGTATGGCCGCTGGCTGAGAACAGCATCTCGGCCCGGTCCGTATTGAATACCGCAGAGAACGGCAACGGTGGGGAGCCCATCGGCCCCAGGTCCACCAGGTCCATCCGCGGCATGAACCGGAACTTCGCGACTCGCGGCCACGGAATCTCAAGGGCCTTCGGATTCGGGATCGAGATCGTGCCGAGGACCCCCGCCTGACGCATCGCGCGACGCCGTTCGTCGAGCGACTGGTAGTGCGACTTGATGGGACCCGGCAGGTCGGCGGGCCCGCCGGTCACGAAGACCGCGATCTTGCCGTGGAGGTCGGTCTCCCCGAGGTCGTCGTACTTGAGCTCGGGGATCCGGAGCCCATAGCCGACGAACATGGCCTCCGCGTCTACGTTGTCGACCGACGCGTAGCTCAGCCCGAGCGCGGCGTCCTCTCCCAAAACGACGGGGACCGGCCGATCGCCGTGCACCAGCTGAAGCGAGGAGTGAGGCTCGTCGATCCGGGCCACGTGATAGTCCATCCGCTGTCGGAATCCGTCCGTCCCCGCCGGCTCGAGTCCGACTGCCCGGAAGTGCTCCGTCACATAGTCGGCCGCACGGTCGTAGCCGGGGCTGCCGGTGTCCCGGCCCTCCATGGCGTCGCTGGCCAGAGTCTCGACGTGGCTCCACCACCGGCGCCCGAGAGCATCCCAGTCGGGACGGCTGTGCTGTCGACCCGTGCTCTGGGTGCCTCCTGTACCGGTGCCCGACGACTCGCCCGAATCACTCATTGTACCTCCCAACCGCAGCAGACGAGGCCCATAGCCCACCCGCAGGATAAGCGTGTGCGCGGGATTGACCGCGGGCGGGCCAGGGTCGGGCCGCGCCGGCCAGGCGTAGGCTTATCGCGTCGAAGGGATTGGGGCGCCGGGAACCAACATGGCCGCATCAGCTCCAACCTTGCCGACCTGGGCGCGTGCGCTTGCGATCATCGTGGGCCTAGTCGCGATCGTCGCGGGTATCATCGTCCTGGTCTTCCCCGGGATCGCAATTCTGACCCTCGTATTCCTGTTGGGAATCGCCCTCCTGTTCATCGGAATCGACCGGCTCATGTCGGGGATCACGGGCCACCCGTACCAGGGGATGTTCGGGATGCCGCTCGCCCCCCCGGCTCAGACACCCCCGTCGGGCAACCCACCGCCGAAGTAAGTCGTCCGTGGCGGGCACCGACCCGTCGGAGGGCCGGGCGCGAGACAACAGTGCTTTGAGCCCGGACGCGTACGTCCGTTCCGAGCTGCATGCCGCGCCGACTGAAGCGATCCGAAGTGCCCGGGCCCGAGTATCACGTCCGGGTCACCCTGCCGGTCCCGCTCGACTTTGCGTTTGAGTGGTGCACGGACTTTCAGCCGTCCGACGCGGCACTCGAAGGGGAGTCGTACGAGCGCCGGATCCTTTCCCGAACGCCGCGGCGGGTCGTTTTCGAGGACCTGGAAGAGCTGCCCGCCGGATGGGACTGGGCCCGGTACGAGGTCGACCTCCAGCCGCCCGATGGCTGGCACATGCAGCGTACGGGGAACCACGCCCACATCGTCGGGGACTATCGCTTGACCGCGCTTCCGGGGAACAAGACGCAGTTCGATCTCTGGTGGCGTCGACGCCCGGCGCTCGTGGAATACTTCCGGATGCCGAAAAAGCAGCGGGAACGGAGCACCGTCGTTGCGTGGAAGCGATTTGCCCGGGCGATGGGAAGGGACTACGGCAAACCCTCCGCGGCCCGGAAGGGTACGCGCTAGCGCGGGTGGCGCGAGCGAAGACGCCGTGCCACCGGTCTAGAGCTTGTAGCTCTCGTTGATCCGCTTGAACAGGGGATCGTCCGACCGGAACGAATCCGGATTCGTCCCCCGGATCTCCGCCGTTCGGCAGGCCAGCATCTGCAAGGGCAGCACCGTGATCATCGGGCTCAGCAGCTCCGGGACGGGCGGTAACAGGAACGTGGACACCGACGGGGTCCCGTCATCGACCGTCGGGACCGCGAACGGCCGAGACTCGTCATGGACGAGCAGGATCGAAGCGCCGAGGAGCTCCAGGGCCCGCACGAGGTCCGTCGCACGCTCGGCGGCCGCGCTGGGTGGGACGAGCACCACCGCCACGTCCCCGGGCTGCTGGGGCTGAAGTCCGCCATGCAGCAGATTCTCGATCTCAAAGCCCTCGGCCGTCAGGTACGACGACTCCTTGACCTTGAGCGCCCCCTCTCGGGCGGTCTGGACGTTCGGCCCGGCCCCGGCAAAGACCACCCGGCCCGACCGGGCCAGCGCCTGCGCCACGGGCTGTAGCACGTAGTCTCGCTGCACGATTTCGGCCACCGTCTCCGGCATCTTCTCGAGCACCGGCCGCAGCGGGTGCGGGCCCTTGCCGGCCCGTTCGGCGTACGCCAGCCCGGTCATCCAGAGTGCGGTCAGGTTCCCGGTATAGCTCATCGTATGCGTGGACGATTTTTCCTGGGGCGCGGTGTGAAAGATCACCTCGGGGACCGACATCGGAGAGTCGAAGCCCGTCACCCCGATGATGCGGGAGCCCGCGGACTTCGCGACTTCGAGAACTCGATTGCCGTAGGTCTTAGCGCCCCGATGACTGATGACCACGACGGCGTCCTCGCGACGGGGCGGGGGCCCGTAGTTCGCGAAGTCGAATACGGTCCGCGCCTCGGCGTCCAGCCCCAGGGACCGGTAGAGGTATTCCGTGACGACGGCGGCGTGGCTGCTTGTTCCCGTGCCGGTGAGATAGACCCGGCGGGCACCGGCGAGGATCTCCGCCGCTTCGCGGGCGTGTTCGGCCTCACGGTGGAGTACGTCTCGGATGATCTCCGGCTGTCGGTGGATGCTCTGGTACAGTGCGCTCGTGTGCGACGTTGCCATCCCCGGTCTCGCCCCGCTGACGGGGCGGTGGAGCCTCGGGGATTAATCAAGGACCCGGGGCGCGGCCCCGATCCATCCGCGACTCGGTTCCCGGCCATCTCCATCGGAGGAGGGCCGGACAACCGCTCCAAGAAAACTCGGCTCGACGAAGTCCTTTAATGTGGCGCTCTCGTAACTTTGGTCGGCTGTGATCATGTCCGCCGGTTCTTCATCGCGCAAGCCCAGTACCGGATCGCCTCAGAGTCGAACGGCCCCGAAATCCCGCGGCGTTCGCATCCTGACACCGATCCCGGGACCCAAGGCCCGGGCCGTAGTGGCCGCCGACGAACAGTACCTGATGACCACGACCAAGACCTCGCCGATCGCCGCCTACGAAGCGGAAGGAGTCTGGGTTACCGATGCCGACGGAAACCGATTGCTGGACTTCTCGTCGGGCGTCGGCGTACTGAACGTGGGCCACTGCCACCCCGACGTCGTGGCGGCGGTTCAGGAGCAGACCGCCCGGCTGATGCACTTCGCCGGGACGGACTTCTACTACGAGTCGCAGACGGTGCTCGGGAAGCGGCTCGGAGAACTCACTCCGGGAGACTTCCCGAAAAAGGTCTTCTTCACGAACAGCGGCACCGAGAGCGCCGAGGCGGCGCTCAAGCTGGTCCGCTGGCAGAAGCAGCGGCCGCTCGTGATCGGACTCCTGGGCGCATTCCATGGTCGGTCGATGGGCTCGCTCGCGATGACGGCTTCGAAACCCGTCCAACGGGCCCGGTTCAACGCGCACACCGGCGGCGGGACCCACATTCCTCCGCCCTACTGCTACCGGTGTCCGTACAAGCTCACCTACCCGAGCTGCGACCTGTACTGCGCCAAGATCCTGAAAGAGCTGTACTTTGAGACGGCCGTACCGCCGTCCGATGTCGCCGCCATGATCGCGGAACCGGTCATGGGCGAGGGCGGCTACATCGTGCCTCCCAAGGGCTGGCACACGACGATCAAGAAAATTCTCGACGAGGAGGACATTCTGTTCATCGACGACGAGGTCCAGTCCGGTATCGGGCGGACCGGCAAGATGTTCGCCATCGAGCACCACGGGGTCGTCCCGGACGTCGTCACGACCGCCAAGTCGCTCGGCGGGGGTCTCCCGATCGGGGCGATCATCGCACGAAAGGATCTCGACTACCCGACCAAGGGCGCGCACTCGAACACGTTCGGCGGCAACCTCGTCTCGGTGGCAGCCGCCCAGGCCGTTCTCAACGTCATCGAGAAGGAGCACCTCCTGGACAACGCGCGGACCCAAGGGGCGTACCTGGTCCAGCGCCTGAAGGAGCTGCAGCGGAAGTACGAGGTCATCGGCGATGTCCGCGGCCTGGGACTGATGGTAGCGACCGAGTTCGTCGAGGACCCGAAGTCGAAGGCTCCGGCCGTCGCGCTCCGGGACCAGATCCTGGTCGAGGCGTACCAGCGCGGGCTGATCCTCTTGCCGTGCGGAAAGTCCACCGTGCGCTACATCCCGCCGCTGATCATTCAGCGGGAGGAAGTCGACGAAGGCGTCGACATCCTGGACGCGGCCATCGGAGCGGCCCTGCGGGCCCGATGAAGGCCGGACTGCTCGCGGCGCCCGGGCGAATCTCAGTAGAAGACCGCCCGCAACCGGAGGCGGGGCCGGGCGAGGTCGTCGTCACGATGGCGGCCTGCGGCATCTGCGGCTCCGACCTCGAGAAGGTCAAAGGAAACTACCGGGCGACCCAGGTGATCGGCCACGAGCCGGTCGGGACGGTGGCCGCCGTGGGCGCCGGTGTGACCGGCCTGGCCGTCGGAGCCCGGGTCTTCGCGCACCACCACGTGCCGTGCTACGCCTGTCCGGCCTGCTTCGCCGGCGCCTACACCTACTGTCCCTCGTACACGAAAACGAACCTCGACCCCGGCGGATTTGCGGAACAGTTCCGCGTTCCGGCGACGAACGTGAGTCGCGGCGCCGTCCTGCCGCTGGCTCCGGCCATCAGCTGGGAGGACGGCGCCCTGCTCGAGCCGGCCGGCTGCGCCCTCACCGCCCTGCGGACCGTCGGCTTGCCACCCGGAACCTCGGTCATGATCCTGGGGCTCGGCCCGGTAGGCATCCTCTACGCCCGTCTCGCGCGGACCCTGGGAGCCGGGTGGATCGGCGGCGCCGACCCGTCCAACCTCCGGCGCACGGCCGCCGGCCGCAAGGGGGCCGACACTTCGGTAGATCCCCGGAACGCCGAGAAGGTCCGTCAGCTCGTGCAACTCGCCACGGGGGGCCGCGGCGTTGACCTGGCGGTCGTCGCGACCAGCGCCCCGTCCGCCGTGCCGCTCGCGGTGTCTCTGGTCCGACGGGGCGGGACCGTCAACCTGTTCGGACTCCCCGAGGCCGGGAGCCACCTCGAGGAGGACCTCCAACAGCTCTACCTGCGGGGGATCCGTATCCTCCCGACCTACGCGACGACCGAACGGGACATCGCGGAGGTCCACTCCCTGCTGTCGGCCAAGCGGCTCGAGGTACGGGACCTCGTCACGCATCACTTTCCGCTGGACAAGTTGCCGGACGCGTTTCAGCTCGCGGCCCAGCCCGAGAAGGCCCTGAAGGTCATCGCGACCGGGCCCGCGTTCTCGGGATAGGGACGCGGCCTACGCTTCGGCGCCCTCGCCCAGAATCTGGTGGGCCACGCGGTGGCCCCCGTGCACCCGGGCCCGGGGCCCGAGGATCGAGTGAACGACCGACGCGCCCGCGTCCACCGTCACGCGGTCCATGAGGATACAATCCTCCAGGTATGCGCCCGCCCCGACGATCACGTGGGGTCCTACCGTCACCGAGCCGCCGAAGGACGCCCCTTCGACCGCCGCGGAGGGGTCGATCGCCGCCGGTCCTTTTCCCGTCGTACCGGCCGGCAACGCACGGCGGCCTCCCCGACCCGATTCGAACAGGTACTTCTGCGCGCGCAGCAACCGTTCGGGGGTCCCCGCGTCTTCCCAGAACCCCTGGGCGCGAAACGCGTAGACGCCATCCGCGAGCAGGCTGGGAACCACTTCCCGCTCCCAGCTCACCGGCGTCTGCGACGGTATCCGCGCCAGAACGTCCTGTCGCCAGACGCCCAGCCCCGCGTTGATCCAGCGAGACGGCGCCTCCTCCCGCGACGGCTTCTCGACGAACCGGAGGATCCGGTCGTCGGGATCCAGGGCGGCGACCCCGTACGGGGTGGGGTCCTCGACCTCCACCAGGGTCATGGTGCCGATGCCTCCGTGCGCCGTCTGGGCCGTCAGCAGCGCCGCCACGTCGAAGGCGGCGATCACGTCGGAGTTCAGCAGCAGAAACGGGTCGGACATGTCGCCCCCGGCGTTCCGCATGCCGCCGCCCGTGCCGAGCGGTTCGGCTTCGGGCACCATCCGGACGGGGACGCGGGGGGGATGCTCGGTCACGTACCGTCCGATCTCGTCGGCCTTGTAGCCGGTCGCTAGGACGACCTCCTCGATTCCCGCAGGAAGCAGGTCCAGCACGTGGTAGAGCATCGGCTTACCGGCGAGCGGGATCAGCTGCTTCGGTACAGCGTAGGTGACGGGCCGCAGCCGCGTACCGAAGCCGCCGATGAGCACCAGAGCCTTCACGGCGTCGTCCCCGGTCGCCGCGCGCCTAAATCACTTCGGTCGAGTGGCAGATGGACGGGGCGTCCCCTTCGGCGCCGGAGTGCGATGCGCTCCGGGGAGGGACCGGAGGTCCCAGGCATTGAAGACGCTCTCATCCGCCAGCGACAAGCGATGTACGGAGCGGAAGCGGTCGTGGAGCTGGCGTTCGAGTTCCTCGGGGTCGACCGACGGAATGTTCCCGAAGAGGGTCGCCATCAGGCGAAACAGGTAGACCGACAGCGGCGCGGGGTCCTCGGACGGCCGCGTCGGGAAGAGGGTCGCGATCGACAGCCACCCCTTCGGGTCGAGCACCCGGATCACCTCGTCCAGGGCCAGGGCCATCTCGGGCCCGGAGGGGATGTCGTTGAAGATGACTCCCGTGGCCGTCCCGTCCTTGATCGGAATGTTCAGGTGCGATCCATCGAGGATGGTGACCTTCCGATGGTCGTACTCGAAGGACACCTGGGGCGGCTTCACGAGGTAGAGTCGCCCTCTAACGAGGCGGCTCGAGATGCGCCGGAGCACGGTCTGCCGCACCGGATCAAAGAACGGCGAGGTCACGACCACGATCGTGCCCTCCAGGTCCTCCGTCTGCGGAGCGACGTGGGCCGTCAGATAGTCGGCATACTCCTGGAGGATGGTGAACACGGCCTCGCGCAGCATCGTCTCTCGCTGCCGGCGGCCCTCGGCGCCCACCGTGTAGAGTCGCTTCTTCGGCCCTCGATGACTGTCGGACCAGCGACTGCGTACCTGTCCCTGGAACTCCATGGACCGGAGCACGCGGTAGAGATTCCCGACCTCGACCGTCAGTCCCGCCGCCGTCAGCTCCCGCTGGATCGCGTAGCCGTGGAGCTCCTTTCCATGCAGGGCACGGAGCACCGCACGCTCCAGGACATCCTTTCGCACGAGGGTGGTAAGCTCAATTCTACATATAGCTGTTTGCGACAATTCAGCTAAATACTCTCGCGGACCTAGAAGGGGTATGTCGACTATCACCGTACTCGGAATCGCGGGCAGCGAACGCGAAGATTCTCGGGCCCGAACGGCGCTCCAGGTCGCCCTGAAGGCGGCGCGGAAGGCCGGGGCCAAGGTCGAGGTGCTGGACGTTTCAAACCTGGACGGACACGCAGGAACGGTTCACGACCTCCCGCCGGACGAGGTCACGGACCGCGTGGGCACCGCCGTGGCGAATGCCGATGCCCTGATCGTGGCCACTCCCACGTTCCATGGGGGCCTGAGCGGCCCGCTTCGGACGATCCTGGAGTCCATCCCGAATCAGGCCATCGCCGGGAAGGCTACCGCCCTGGTCTCGGTGACCGGTGGGTCGGCCGAGCGCGGCGACCCACTCGAGTCCCTCCGCCAGCAGCTCCAGGGCCTCCACGCGTGGGTCGTGCCGAACCGGGCCGT
>JASHOK010000059.1 GCA_030041175.1 Thermoplasmata archaeon
GAGTCCTCCTGCAGGACGTGCGGCGCGGCTCGCAAGGCCTCGAGAACCACGCGCTCGGGTCCCGACAGCGAGAGCGCAGCGGAGGGGTCCGGCGGGGGCGGGTTCTCCTCGTCGGGCACGGCGGTTCCCAAAGGGCGCCGTCTGTTAAGGGTTTGGAAAACGAGGACTCAGGGGCGAGCGAGGCCGCACTTCGGGCAGACGAGACTGAATGCGGGAATCGTCGTTCCGCACGCCGGACACCGGGTTGGACTCGGCATCGGCGACGGTGCCGTGGACGAAGGAGCGGGCGGGGGACCGGGCGACACGCTCGAGGCGGCGCCCGGTGGGCTCGCGGTGGCCGGAGAGCTAGCCCCGGCTGGGACGGGGACGGCAGCGGCCGAAGCCGGGGTACCGGACGGTGGGCCGGTCGGTGCCGCCGGGCGGACCCAGCTCGGCGATGCCGGGCCCGCCGCCGCGCCGGCCGGCGGATACGACGGTGGGGCCCGTTGCTGCCGATGGCTCCGAGTGCTGAGCAGGAGGCCGACCAGGATCGCCAGGACGACGATGAGAACGAAGAAGATCACGTTGTACGGAAACGTGGTGATGAGGGATAGGAAGCCGCTGCCGCTCAGCAAACTCACCGTCACGGTTGCCGATGCCTGTCCATAGTAACCGCCCGACAGCAACACGGCCGAAACCTGAGCTTGGCTCCCGAAGTAGCAGTACGGGACGGAGAACTTGGCCGAGCCCGTACCCGCAGCGTTGGTCTTGACCGCCACCGTAGCGCCGAACGAGCCGCCGCAGGGGCCGCTGTAGCCGTTCGCGGCGGCGAGGCTCACATCCACCGAGATATTCGGTACGGGCGCCTTCGTCGTGGCGTTGAGGACGGCGACCGAGATCGTCGTGGTGCCCCCGGGAAAGACCGTCGTGGGCGAGGCCGACACCGAGAGGTCCACGAAGGTCGACGTGAGCGCCGCGTACAGATCGAACGCGCGCGGCGTTCCCCAGCCCGTGACCTCGTCCCATCCGGGCAGCGCCGAGTGGAGGCAGTTTGAGCCCGCCGTGACGTCGGAGAAAGCCGCCGCCTCTCCCGGTTGCTCCTCGGAGGCGACCGCGTACAGCCGGGGGTTCACGAAGCCGACGGGAGCGCCGCGGATCGCATCGATCTCGGCGAAGATCCCGGCCCAGAAGGGCGTTGCGAAGCTGGTGCCCGCGAGCTGTCCGACCGCGCCTCGGTAATAGATGAAATTGTCCGCCGCCGGGCCCGCGACATCCGGGACTCCCCGGCCCCCGGAACCGATCACAGTCTTCGCCGAGCCGACGAGCTGCCAGCTCGGGGCCGTGTACTCCTGCGACAATCCCCCGCCCGAGAGGTTCCAGGCGGGCTGGGTATCGATCCCGGTAATCTGGCCGCCGAGCGATACGTTCAGCGTCGGCGCTGTACCGCCGACCGCAACGACGTCGGGAGAGGAGGCTGGGAATTCGACCTCCGGGGTCGCCGTACACACCCCGTGGGAGAGCTGACTCCCTCCGTCATCGCCGGAGGCGGAGACGACGGTGATGCCCCGGCTCTCGGCCTCGGCGAAGAGCGTCGTGTAAGCGGCCTGGAAGGACGGGTCCTCGGTCTCCGGCAGGCCAAAGGACATCGAGATCACCGAGGCGGAGACGTTGTTCACCGCGAAGGCGAGGGCGTCCTCCATCGCGGCGTCCGTGGGCGAGTAACTCGGCGCCGGTCCGTCGGGAGCGTAAACGGCGTCCAAGGTCGCGCCGGGCGCCATGGAACCGGACCATTCCATGTCGAGGGTCAGCTCCTGCGGTGCGTCGCTCGGGTCGTCCACCGCCGTCTCGCTGGGCTCGGGGGCGCCGTCAATTGGATACGCATTAATGGTCGGAGCCGGGAAGCTGGACGGATAGTAATCGGAGAAGAACGTCGAGAGGTCGGAGGGTGAGTACCCGTCTCCCCAGAGGAGAAGGACGATGTTCTCGCCGGCGGCCGAGTGAAACGTCCCGGAGAGGTTGTAGAGAGGATCGAGGTCGTAGGCCGCGTGGGCGCCCGTCGGCGTGACTTCCGTGGTGGTCGTGCCGAGGTCGGTGCTCAGGTGAGACTGGTTGAGCAGCGCGGACGCGACCGGCGCTACGGGCATCGTAAACTGGGAGAATCCGTAGGAAAGCCCGCTCACCGCGGACACGTCGGCTTCGAGGTCCGACGGAAGGGCAGGGACCTCTTCGGGATAGAGGACGGCACGACCCGACACCGTCGCCGTGACCAACGTCGTCCCAAAGGCCGCTCCCATCCGAGCGGCCGGGCCCTCGACGGTCAGCATCAGCCGGTCCGCCCAGGTGTGCTGGATCGATAGGCCAAATCCCCGGAAGTACTGGATCAGCGAGTCGTACTCCGCGTCCGAGGGGCTGTACGCCCGATCGAATTCGGCAGCGGTGAGGGGACGGGCGGTGTCCGCGCTCGCCTCGAACAGGGAGAGGTTCGTCGGCCACAGGGTGAGGACCACACTGAGTTCCCCTAGAGCCGGACCGGCGGAGCCACTGTCCGGCGCCGCCGAGCCCACGTAGCCAGAACGGCTAGCCCAGGAGGCTTGGAGTGCCGCCGGAAGCGAGCTCGCGGCGGAGAGGGCTGCGGGCGCTAGGCTCTGCCCGGACGGGGCGGAGGCCGTGGCCGCCGAGCTGATGCTCGGCACCGCCAGCAGGGTGACGAGAACGATGACCACCGCAGCGACCCAGGAGCGCCGGCCCACGTTCGTTGGACCTCAATAGTGGCGAAATAGACCGGTCGGTGGGTATCAACCTTCCGGGCGGCGCCGCGGTTTGTCGCCGCCGCCGGGCGCGGTCACTCGCGGATCGGTGCGGTGTACCCGGCAGGCAGCGAGTGCACGATCGGTTCCCCGAACGGGTCCGGCCGGGGTCCCGGTGCTTCCCCTCGAAGGTGACACAGGTACTCATCCACCGCCTTGATGGCCTCGCTCGCAGTCCCCATGGCGTAGACGACGGACTTGCCTCCCGCGGCAAAGACTCCGGGGACCGCCGTCGCGTACCCCGGACCCTTGCCTTCGGGCCAGCCGCCGGCAGCGATCCGAAAGTCGAGTTCTGCAGGGAAGTCCTCCAAATCCGCGCGCTGGCCCACCGCGACGATCACCGTGTCGCACGGTAGGGTCTCCTCCGAGCCCGGAACGGGCACCGGCACGCGACGGCCCTTGGCATCCGGGGCACCCAACTCCATCGACTGCACGACGAGACCTTCCACGTGATCGGTCCCTACGACGCGCACGGGAGCCTTCAGGAACAGGAACTCGACGTGCTCCTCCTCGGCACCGTGCACCTCCTCCCGGTCGGCCGGCATCTCGTCCCGGCCCCGACGATACACCAGCCGTACATGCCCACCGTTTGCGAGCCGGACGGCGCTCCGGACCGAGTCCATGGCCACATCCCCCCCTCCGACCACAACGATCCGTCGACCGAGCGTCGGATAGTTGCCCTGGTGAATCGCCTTCAGGAGGGAGAGCGCCGGGAGAACACCCGGGAGGTCCTCACCGGGGATCCCCAGCACTCGGTGCGTCGAGGTCCCGACGGATACGAAGACCGCTTGGTACCCCTCCTGCAGCAACGTCTCCGGGGTCAGGCCTTTGCCCACTCGCGTGTCCGTCTTCCACACGATGTCAAGGTTCCGAAAGCGCCGGAGGTCTGCCCGGACATCCTCGTCCGACATCCGGTACGCCGGGATCGTCCGCATCAGGCCCCCGGGCAGATCGGCTTCCTCCAGAACGGTCACGGAATAGCCGCGTATGCCGAGCTCCCAGGCTGCCATGATGCCGGCCGGCCCGCCGCCGACGACCGCTACCCGCTGTCCCTTCGGCTTCGAGGGCACATAGGCAAGGTCCGAGTTGCCGAGCTCGAGCGCTGCTCGCTTGAGCTGACGGATCGCGATGGGGACTCCCTTCTTTGTGATGACGCACGACTCTTCGCAGTACCGATAGCAGACCTTGCAGAGCGAGGTGGCCAGCGGATCGTCGAGCAGTGTGACCTTAGCGGCGTCGTCGAACTTCTCTTCGGCGATGAGCTTGATGTACTCTCGACAGTCCTGACTGATTGGACACGCCTCGACGCACCAGGGCCTCCGGCATTGGATGCAACGCTTCGCCTCCAGGACGGCATCCGCCTTCGAGTAGGCGTGGATGATCTCCCGAAAGTCCTGGCTGCGGTCCTCGACAGACTCTTCGGGAACGGGAACCCGTACCGGGTTCAGCTTGGGTGGCGTCGGACGCGCCGGTGGAGCCGCTGCTGCCGACATGCCCGACCTCATCCCAGTTTCCCCTCCTGCCAATAATACGGTTGCGAGACGGGGAACCGGGGACCTCGGCTCCGGGGGACCGACTCGTGGGCATTCCACCCCGTTTTTGCGGCGGGAAGGGTAAAGACCCCCAGACCGCCTTCCGAGGACGGCACGACGGTTTCCGGCGTGTCCTGGGTTAGGACATGGTGCTCGAGTCGCTCGGGAAGTCCCTTCGCGGGGTCCTGCAGCGGATCGCGCGGAGCAACACGATCGACGAGGCGTTGATTGCCGAGGTGGTCCGGGACATTCAACGCGCGCTCCTCCAGGCCGATGTGAATGTCCAGCTGGCGCTCGACCTGACGCAGCGTGTCAAGCGACGAGCTCACGAGGAAAAGCCCCCGGCCGGCGCCAACGTGCGCGACTTCCTCGTGCGCATCATCTACGAGGAGATTCGGGGGATCCTCGGCAAGGACCGGGCGTTCGACGTCAAGCCGCGAAAGATCCTGCTCGCCGGACTGTTCGGCCAGGGGAAGACCACCACTGCGGCGAAACTGGCCCGATACTTCCAGAAGAAGGGCGTTCGAACCCTGCTGGTTGGCGCTGACATCCATCGCCCCGCCGCCATCGACCAGCTCGAGCAGCTGTCCACGAAGGTGGGCGCCGAGTTCTACACCGACCGCAAGGAAACTCGGGCGGAGCGAATAGTCCAGCAGGCACTCGGGCGTGCCCCGCCCCACGTGGCGGTCATCGTCGATACTGCCGGGCGGGCCGGGATCGACCCCGACCTGATCGCGGAACTTCAACGCATGCGCGCGGCACTCGAGCCCGACGAGACGTTTCTCGTCCTGGACGCCGCCATGGGGCAAGCCGCCGGTCGGAGTGCCGAGGCCTTCCAGAAGGCCGTGGGCCTTACGGGCGTGATCCTGACGAAGCTGGACGGCTCTGCCAAAGGCGGGGGCGCCTTGTCCGCCGTGGCCGCGACCGGTGCGCCGATCCTGTTCATCGGAACGGGGGAGCATCTAGACGAGATCGAGCGATTCGACCCCACCCGCTTCGTGTCCCGGTTGCTGGGCATGGGAGACATTCAGACCCTGCTCGAACGGTTCGAGGAGCTCTCGAACAAGGCCGAAGCGGAGAAGGTCGCCGAGAGCATGATGGCCGGGCGCTTCTCGTTGCGGGACATGCGGGTCCAGCTCGACTCCCTGGGACAGATGGGTCCGTTCTCGAAGATCCTCTCGATGTTCCCGGGCTTCAGCGGCGCGAAAGTGGACGAAAAGCAGGTCGAAGACTCGCAGGCCCGGCTCCGGAGGTTTCGGTCGATGCTGGACTCGATGACGGCAGACGAACTCGACCATCCGATGGTCATCAAGGGGGACCGGATCCGGCGGATCGCTCGGGGCAGCGGCCAGAAGCCCCAGGAGGTCCGGCAGCTCCTCAAGTTCTGGGAAACCACGCGCAAGGCGGCTCACGGAATCGCCAGCAATCGTAAGCTCCGACGGCAGCTGGAACGCCAGCTCGCCGGTGGCGAGCTCAAGGCGTAGACCGGACACGACGTGAGCGCTTCTCCTCCCGAAATCCTGCTCGGGCTGCTCCTCATCTTTGCGCTCCCGGGATACGCCATCACGAAGGCGACGTTTCCGGAGTGGCGACTGAAGGGGCCCGAGGCGCTCCTGCGGGCCGTGGAATTAGGAACCCTGAGCCTCGTCCTCAGCGTGGGAGTCACGATCCTCGTTGGCTTTGTCCTGGGGAACCTGCCTGGCGGCCTGTTCCAGGCCGGATGGACCGACCCGCTGCTCGAGGCGATCCTCGCGGCTGTGACTGGGATCGGCCTCGTGGTGGCCGTCCTGCGGGGCGGCTTCGCCTCGCAGCCCCCGGCTGCCCCAGTTCCCGAGCCCTCGCCCGGCGAGGAGGACCCCTTCGCGGTCGTTCGAAAACTCGAGGCAACGAATCGGGAGATCCGGCGGCTCCAGCACCAGTTGCGGACCCTCCGCACCGGGGATCCGGAACGCAGCCCGCTGGAGGCCCAGCTCGCGGACGCCGAGCGGAGGTCCCAAGAACTCCGGGCCAGTCGGGGGGCCGAATATGCCCGCTAAGCGCGCCGGGACTGGCGAGACCTACAAGATGGTCCTCGTCATCCGCGGAGAGCTCCGGCTGACCCCCGGGAAGGCCGCGGTCCAGGTGGCTCACGCCGCGGTCATGCTGGTGCTCCGTCAGCAGAGCCGTCGCTCCACGGCGCTGGACCGTTGGCTCGAACAGGGTCAGAAGAAGATCGCCGTTGTCTCTCCTTCCCTCGACGACATGGTCGAGCGTCAGGGACGGGCCAGTCGGGCGGGCATCGCCACCGCCTGGGTGGATGATGCCGGGTTTACGGAGGTCCCTCCGGGGACCCGGACCTGTCTGGGACTGGGACCGGCTCCGGAGGGGGACCTGGACAAGATCACCGGTGATCTGCCACTGCTCTGACGCCCCTGTAGGGTTCCAATCCCTCCCGGTAAACCGCACAGTTTCGGGGGCGGCCGGCGTGCGAGCAATGAATCAATAAATAGGGCTGCCCGAATCGGTGGGAGGTCTTTCGGGCATCCCGGAGGACTGTGGGAGGTGGGTGGGGGCCGTGCGGATGTGGGTCTACATCGTACGGCGACTCCTCCTCGTGATTCCGGTCATCATCGGTGTGATGACCATTACGTTCATTCTCGTCAGTTTGATTCCGACGACGACGCGGGTGGCGGCGTACACCACCGCCCGAGATGCGAAGCCGGGGACCCCGGTGTGGGACCGCGCGATCGCGGCGTTAGGCCTGAACAAGCCCGTGCCGGTTCAATGGGGCATTTACATCTTCAACAGTTTAACGCTGCATTGGGGCTACACGTCCCCGCATAGTTACGCGACCCAGGTTGGAAAGTTAGGGTCCGAGGCATGGCCCGTAGCGACCGTGCTGGGCTGGTACCTGCCCTACACGCTCGAACTCGCGGCCCTCTCGCTGATCATCATCCTGGCGATCGCGATTCCGCTCGGAAACCTCTCGGCCGTATACCGGAACCGGCCGCTCGACCAGGCAGCGCGCGTGCTGTCCTTCTCCGGGTATGCCTTTCCAACGTTTCTGCTGGCGGCCGTGGTCCTGCTAGCGGCGGTCGTGCTCAGTGGAGGGTTCGCGCCGACGTGCCACGGCCTCGCCGACCTCTATGAGAGCTGGTGGGGTTCATGGCCCCCGCCGGCGTGCTTACCCGGAAGTCCCACCACTTTACCTAGTTGGATAGGACCCCACCTCAACACCTCGCCCACGGGCTTCCCGACGCTCGATGCGTTGATCCACTGGAACACCCCCGCGGGCCTCTACCTGGCGTGGCAGTCGATCCAGCGGATGATCCTGCCCGCACTGGTCATCGCGTACACCTACACCGCCAGCATCCTGCGATTCGTCCGGAACAGTATGCTCGAGGTCATGAACCTCGACTTCGTCCGCACCGCTCGGGCGAAGGGTCTTCCCGAACGCGTCGTCGTGAACCGCCACGCCGGCCGGAACAGCCTCAACGTCACGGTGACGATCCTGGGACTGACCTTTGCCTTCTTCATCACGGGATTCCCAATCATCGAGGACGTCTTCCAGCTCCGCGGGATCGGCTACCTGTTTGCCATCTCGATCCAGCCGGTCGAGGACTTCGGAATCATCTTCGGCTCCACGTTACTGCTGACCCTCATCGTCGTGGCGGCGAACATCATCGTTGACGTGCTGTACGCGTATCTCGATCCGCGGGTGCGGTTGGGATAGATGGCGAGCGGAAAGTTGGCGTCCGAGGCACTCGAGCCGACCGCGGGCACGGTCGCGGCCGGGAAGCGGCCGAACCCCCGGCTCGACCAGTACCGCCGGACGTTCTACTTCCTGCGTCGGAACCGGCTCGCCATGTTCGGGCTCATCGTCGTCCTCTTCTGGATCGGCGTCGCCCTGTACTCTCCGTTCTACAGCGCCCCGACGAGTCATCTCGAGGCCTATTGTTCCAGCACGGTCACCGAGGGGACGAACTCGAGCTGCGCACAAACGGTCTGCACGTACGAACCGGGCACCGTTCCCACGGGGACGCCGCCGTGCTACCAGGTCCCGTTCGGAGAACCTTCGGTAGTGCCACCGACGATCAGTTTACATCCGCTGAGTCTGGGCCCTCTTCCGCTCGGTTCCCTCACGGTTGACCCCGCGCTCGGGATCATGTACAACATCATGGCCGGCCTGATCAAGGGGGCTCCCTGGTCCATGGGCATTGCCGCCGCCATCGTGGGCACCGGGGCGCTCGTCGGGCTGCTGTTAGGCTCCCTGGCCGGCTATCGGGGCGGGTACCTGGACGAGACGATCATGCGGTTCACCGACATCTTCCTCGCCATCCCGGGCCTCTTCCTGGTGCTCGTAACGCTGGCGGCGGTGGGCATCTACTTCACCACGCTCGAGGCCCGGGTGGGGATCCTGATCGTCACCTTCGTCGTGACGTGGTGGCCGATCTACACCCGTATCGTGCGAGGACAGGTGCTGGTCACTCGAGAGCAGAAGTATGTGGAGGCTGCGCGGGCGAGTGGCGCCGGCTCGGGACGGATCCTCCGGAAGCACATCATTCCCAACTCGCTCTACCCCGTGTTCGTACAGCTGTCCCTCGATGTCGGGACGATCCCCCTGCTGCTCGGTGCCATCATTTTCCTCGGGTACCAGATCTGGCCCAGCGCGTACTTCCCCGAGTGGGGAACGATTGCGGCCTACGCGGTGGAAAACCTCCAAGGGTTCCTGCTGCAGTGCTCTATCTCGAGCGCGGTCGCGCCGTGCGTGTTCCCCTGGTGGCAGATCTTCTTCCCGGGGCTCACGCTGTTCCTGTTCTGTATCTCGGTGAACTTCCTCTCGGACGGGCTTCGGGACGCCCTCGACCCGAGGCTCCGGAGGTAGGCGAATGGCGGTCGATCAGATTCCACGACCTCCGGGCGCCCAGACGCCGGGCGCAGTCCCTGGGGGCGATGCTCCTCTCCCCAGCGAGCACGGGACCACCGGCGTCACGCGGCTCATCACCGGCCCCGTGAGCCATGCGGACGTCGTGCTCGACATTCGGGATTTGAAGACCTACTTCTTCACCTATGACGGGGTCGTCAAGGCCCTGGACGGGGTCGACCTCACCATCCGGAACCGGGAGACGCTCGGGCTGGTCGGAGAGACCGGCTGCGGGAAGAGTGTGACGGCCTTCTCGGTGATGAAGCTCCTCGCCGACCCTCCGGGCCGGATCATGACCGGACAGATCCGGTTCAAGGGCGCCGACCTACTAACGGGTATCCAGCAGGAGGCCACCTTCAAGCCGGTCCCCGGCACCAACCGGGTCAAGGTCAACCGGAAGTACTCGAAGATCCGCCGCGGGCAGGAACGAATGGCTGCCGTGCGGGGCTCGGGGATCTCGATGATCTTCCAGGAACCCTCTTCGGCGCTCAACCCGATCTTCTCCATCTCCGACCAGCTCTCGGAGGCGCTGCTGCTCCATGGGGGGGTCGAGATCGTGGAGGAGCTGCTACGTCCCCCACCCACTCCCGAACAGACCCAGGCGGCGATCGACCGGCTCCTCGAGACCTCGCAGGCCTCGGGTCCCACCCGGGAGGCGGCCGCAGCCTTCGCGCAGGCCCTAGGCCATCCCTCGCTGGCGACGCAAGCCTACACGATCCTCAAGGAGGCCCGGCAGCGACCCGACGAGGCACGCACCGCCCTCCAGAAGGCCGTGAAGCGGTTTCATGTGGGGGGGCTCCAGCGGGCCTATCTCCGGCAGCAGGAGAGGGTCTATCGCGACCGCCGAGAGCTCAACGCCGCACTGCTGGAGGAAATGCGACGAGGCACCTCTTCCACCTCGGGAGCCGACCGGGCCGCCCGGCGGCGGTTGCGGCTCGAGTGGATCCGCGGCCTTGGCTACGCGATCTGGGGAATCCGGGGGCATGTCCGGAAGCCCGTTCGAGAGGAGACCTTCTGGCGGTCCGTGGCACTGCTCGAAGGGGTCACGATCGCGAATCCGGCGCAGGTGGCTCGGGGGTATCCGCACGAGCTTTCCGGCGGCATGCTCCAGCGCGTGATGATCGCCATGGCGCTCTCGTCCAACCCGGCGTTGTTGCTCGCCGACGAGCCGACGACCGCGCTGGACGTCACCATTCAGGCCCAGATCCTCTCCGTCATGCGCGACCTCAAGACCCACAGCGGGAGCTCCATCCTGCTCATCACCCACGACCTGGGTGTGATCGCCGAGATGGCCGACCGGGTCTCGGTGATGTATGCGGGGAATGTGGTGGAGACCGCCCCGGTGCACGACCTCTTCCGTCGGCCGCTGCATCCGTACACCCAGGGGCTGCTCAACTCCATCCCCCGAATGGACGACCCCAACAAGACCCTCGAGTCGATTCCGGGCTCCGTACCCAACCTGATTTATCCCCCCTCCGGCTGTCGATTCCATCCTCGGTGCCCGCACGCGATGGAGATCTGCAAGGAGGCCCGACCGCCGACTACAGTCGAGGGGGACGACCATACCGTCGCCTGTTACCTGTATCATGGCCCCCCCGTTCGGTCCAGCTAGACCCCGGGGGTGTCCTACGTGCTGAGTGAGAACGATGGCGAGGGCCCCCTGTTGGTCGTTCGGAATCTCCGCAAGTGGTTCCCGATCCGCGGCGGGGTGTTCTCGACGCACATCGGCGACGTCCGCGCCGTCGATGGCGTAGATTTCGACATCCACCGGGGAGAGACCGTCGGCGTCGTGGGCGAGTCGGGGTGTGGCAAGACTACCGTCGGGCGGCTGCTCCTCCGCCTCATCGAGCCGACCTCGGGGCACACCTACTACCGGCCGCCGGCGCAGGTGAGCCAGCGGCTCGACGAGCTCTACACGACCCTCGGCGGAGCCTCCGATTCACGCACGGACCCCACCCGTGCCACCCTGACGCCCGAGCAGACCCAGGCCCTCGCGGAGATCCGCAAGATCGCGGACGAGTACTCCATCTACCGGATGAAGGGCCGTCGGCTCGCCGAGCTCCGCGCCAAGCTCCAGATCGTCTTTCAGGACCCGTTCTCGTCGCTGAGCCCCCGGATGCTCGTGCGCGACATCATCGCAGAGCCCCTCGAGATCCATCACATGGGTACGCGGCGCGAGCGGTACGAACGGGCCGCGGAACTGATCCAGGCGGTGGGCCTCAACCCCGACCACCTCTGGCGCTTCCCCCACGAGTTCTCGGGCGGACAGCGCCAGCGGATCGGCATCGCCCGCGCGCTGGCGCTCCGTCCGGACTTCATCGTCCTCGACGAGCCCACGAGCGCGCTGGATGTGTCCGTCCAGGCCCAGATCCTGAACATCCTCCGCCGCCTTCAGAAGGAACAGGACCTGTCGTACCTGTTCATCTCCCACCACCTATCGGTCATTCGCGCCATGTCCCAGCGGGTCGTCGTCATGTACCTGGGACAGGTCGTCGAACGCGCTCCGACCGAGGAGCTGTTCGCCCGACCACTGCATCCGTATACGCAGGCCCTGCTGGCCGCCATCCCGATCCCGGACCCCGACGTGCACCGGGAACGGATCGTCCTATCCGGCGATGTGCCGAGCCCCGCCTCCCCTCCCAGCGGATGCCGGTTCCATACGCGGTGCCCGGCTGTGATGCCCGTCTGTTCGCGCGTGGAGCCCCCGCTGATCCCCATCCGTCCCGGCCACTGGGTCGCCTGTCACCTCTACCCGGGGCCGCAAGGGATCCCCACGAGCGGAGCGACGTCCCTGCCCTCGGGCGAGGTGCCGGAGGAGTCGCCCAGCTTCTCCGCGACTTCCATGGAGACCGGCACCAAGCTCGGAGCCCCGGGCCGGGACTCCCTCTCCCCGGTCGCCGTCGCGCTCCCGTGACCGCCGGCCCGCCCTAGCCGATGTCCGGTAATCCTGGGGATACCTCCTCCAGCCCACCCCCGAAGTATCGTACGAGCGGATACTTTCCCAAGCTGGAGGGCCCGCTCCGCGAGCGGGCGATCGAGGACCCCGGGCCGACCTGGGGTGAGTGGCTGATCGGGCCCTTCGCCAAGGTCTGGCTGGCGCTCGGATTCTTCGTGGTCGACAGCTGGATCTTCGTGCTCTGGACCGTCCCGTTCAACGGGACGGCCCTGGTGCTCAGCCTCGCCGCGGCACTCTACCTGGAATTCCTCGGGTGGCGGTACCTCTGGTTTGCGCCCGACCGTGAGGAGGATCTCAAGAACCTCCCCTTCCGCCCGAAGTGGGACCATCTGACCCGGTTCGGACGCTGGACCCCTCAGTCGAGGCGCCTGCGCGCCGGCCAGGACCCCTACGGAGGGGCCCCGACCGACGACATCTCCGAGTTCGTCGGCTCTCCCTGAGGACGAGACCCCCGCCCCACCGGTAGCCCGAAGCGCACCGGTCGCTCCCGCCCAGTGGGAGAGAAAAAGGGTGGAAGGAAGGGGTTGAGGCGGTTCGGAGGCGCGGCCCGAACTTGCCCTACGGCACCATACCGTTACCGTTGAGCCAGAACCACATCGTATCCATACCGCCGCCGAGGGTGACCTGCTCGTCAATCGACGCGCCGTTCACCCATGGAGCGGTGAAGTACACGACATTCTCCTGGTAGAAGTAGATGTACAGCGCCAGCTTCTTCGCGACCTGCTCGCCGACGTTGTAGATCAGCGCCCGCTCGTTCAGGTTCAGCGTGATCGCGGCCTGGTAGAAGGCCTGGGTCATCACGGTGTAGGCCGCCCCCTGGCAGGTCTCGTTCACGGGCGCGCCGGCCCAGTAGAGCAGGTCGGACCAGTTGTAGGTGGGCGAGTTCACGCAGTACGACGCGATGGTTCCGTTCTGCGCACTGAACTGCGAGTAGGCATCGCTGTAGGTGTACGTCCCGTTGGGGTAGTACATCGCCCCGATGTAGTCGGTCGGGTCGGGGTAGTCAGGGGCCCACGCGAGCGTGTAGATCGGCATGGGGTTCCCGCCCGGTCCCGAATAGAGCGAGTTGAGCACCAGCTGGATGAAGTTGATGTCCAGCGTGTGAATCACGATCCGCCCGCCCGAGAACTGGCTGACCTCCTGGACCTCGAGCGCGAGGGCCTGGTCGTAGTTCGGTGCCCCCGTCTGACCGAAGAAGGGCAGCTGGCAGGGGCTCGCGACCGTACACGACGCCACCTCAGGGTCGTAGTACGGACTCGAGGGGTCCTGCATCTGGGCCCACCAATACGCGGGCGATGCAGGATTGCTCGTATTCGTAGCGGGGTCCGTATTCGGCCAACTGATATTTGTCGGGTAGTAGTTCCCCATCCCGTCCGGAATGACTCCGCCGTAGTTGAACCCGTACTCGATCCCGCCGACCGTGTTCACCGTCGACTCGGAGGTCTGATACGGATACGCCGTGGCGAAGAACTGCCGCATCCCGATGTACGTGAACCAGTTCGACGGGACGGTGATCGGTCCCGTCGGATAGGCTAACGCCGCCGTCGAACTGAAGTTCAGGTCGAAGGGGAAGAAGAAGATCGAGATACTGGGGAAGATCGTGGCCGCCGCCTTCCCTTCCTGGATCAGCTGCAACGCCAGCGCCGTCTGCGTGGTCGGAATTCCCGCCATGTCCGCGACGCCGGACGCAAGCGCAGCCTCACCGGGCGTGGGGTCGACTTCCCACGTTACATCGATCGTTCCGGGGTAGGAGCCGGCCGCCGGGTAACAGTAGTTCTCCGTCCCGATGTACGTGGTCGTGCAGCTCGGGTTGGCGTTGTAGGCGGGGTTCGCCTTCAGCGTGTACGACGTTCCGATGGTGTACCCCGCGAGATAGTAGGGCCCGCTGCCGACCATGTTGTACTGTACGTTCCCCCAGTCGTTCTCCGAGAGGTCCGAGATCATCGTGTCCCAGTCCGTGTCGGTGATCTTCCCTACCGCAGTCTGGAACGCCGAGGAGGTCGAACTGGTCGCACCGCCGGGGAGCGCGACCGGGTGGTCACCCTGGTAGGCGGAGCTGTTGGTCCATCCGGGGAGGACCGAGCCCTGGGCACTGAACCAGCCGGCAGGCACGATGCTGGAGCCGATGGCGGACATCAGCTCGAGGAAGAACGGCCAGGGCTTCGCGCCCGCCGTCGTTCCCGAACCGTTCGCCACGAAGGTGACACAGCCGTCGTAGCCACTGCCCGGAGTCATCGCCGTCGTCGGGCAGAACGAGGAGTCGTTGACGAGGATGTGGGCAAAGATGTTTGCCGGCGTGGAGTTGTACGGGTAGTGGATTCCCGCGTCATAGGACGCGTTACCGAACGGCAACAGAGACTGCCCCTGGACCCAGCCGGGGGTCGCCTCGCCATCCGATGACATCGCGATGCTCCGGGCGATGCTGAAGAGCACGTCCGAGGCATAGACCGGCCAGTGAGCGCCCGTGGCCGGGTCATAGAACTGCATCGTGTCGCCGATGACGAACGTGTAGTTGTACCCGTCCACCAGGTTCACGTCGCCCGAGGGCTCGGTCGGGAACTGCTGCCCGCACTGGCTGCTGCCAGGCACACAGGTCGCGATCACCGGGATGTACCCGTTCGGTGAGTCGATCGACTTGCTGCCATTGTAGTCGATGAGCTTCTGGTAGACGTTGACGATGACTTCGTAGCCGAGCGTTTCGTAGTCGACCGCAGGGTCTTCGCCCTCTGCACCACCGGGGGCATACTCGTAGGCGATGACCGTGCCCGGGTGGGGGTCTGCCTTCTGCGCCGGCACGACGGCCGCGCCCGAGGGCGAGGACACGTATGCCGTCCACGTGTAGTTCTGGTAGTAAACCGGGTTCGTGTTCGGCGTCGAACTGGAGGGCTGCTGAACGCCGGCCACGTAGGTCACGGTGTAGATGCCCGCCTTCGCGAACGACACGGAGTTCGTCACGGTAGCCACGCCGTTCGGGTTGCTCGCCGAGACGAACAGCGAGCTCGTGGAGGTGGTCGGAGTTCCCAGCGCGCCGCCCGTCGAGACGATGAGGCTCGGGGTGATGACGCCGTAGACGGTGCTGGACGAGTTCGAAGAGTAGCCGCCGGAGACGGTGATGGTGCCGCCGGGAGCCAATACCGCGGTCGGATTCGCCGCAGAGGAGGTGTTGGAGTTCAGGCTCCCCGTGATCCCCGGCTGGGTGCCGAGCGTGTCTCGGACGTGCGAGGCGGAGATCGTGATGCCCTGAAGGTGAGCCAGGTTGTCGTGCCAGGTGCCCTTGACGAGCGCTTGCGCGTAGACGAGGTACGTTCCGGGGTTGGTATAGGAGTGGGTGACGGTCGGCGTGTTGCTGGACGCGGTCGAACCATCCCCGAAGTTGAACATGTAGGATGATGCCGTTTCTCCTGAAGGCAAAAGTACGGTGAACGGAATTAGTTGGTCCTGTTGCGCGGTAAGGAAGGGCGCCAGGATAGTTACGTCATGCGTGTTCGTCGACACCGTACAGACCGGTGAATCGGCCGGGGCGCACGTGTGCGTCGTCGTGACGCTGTTGAACACGACGAACGAAATGGCGCCCAGCACAACGATCGTGATGACCAGCACCACGACCGCCGTCGCGCTGGACATCCCCCGTTGCGACCGGCGGCTACCGGCTAGACTCTTGTTCATGGTCTCTCCCATGGATTTCACCGCCCTCCGAAAGCCGGAGGGTTGCGCCTAAACTCCAGAGGTCGTATATATAGCCTTAGAAGCTCCCTCGGCGGCGATGACGAAGAGGGGTCTCCGTCTCGCTCCTTCACTGCTGAGCGCAGATTTTGCCGCGCTCGGAGCCGCGGTCCGGGAAGCGGAGGTCGCGGGTGCGGACGCATTCCATCTGGACGTGATGGATGGCCATTTCGTGCCGAATATTACGTTCGGACCGAGCCTCGTTGCAGCGGTTCGTCGACACACGCGGCTTCCGCTCGACGTCCATCTGATGATCGAAGATCCCGAGCGCTACTTCGAGGCCTTTGCCCGGGCGGGTGGCAGTACGTTGGTCTTCCACGTGGAGGCCCGGGCCGACCCCCGGCGCTTGCTCGAGCTTGGACGTGCGCTCGGCGTCACCGTGGGTGCCGCGATCCGGCCCGAGACGCCCGTGGACCGGGTCTGGCCATGGCTCGACCGGCTCGACCAGGTCATGGTGATGGGGGTCAATCCCGGGTTCTCCGGTCAGAAGTTCCTCCCGGGTACCCTTCCGAAACTGCACGCCGTCCGCGAGCGGCTGTCCGAGCACGGCTTGTCGACCGACCTCTCGATCGACGGTGGGATCACGACCGAGACTGCACTGGAGTCCGCCCGCGCTGGGGCAACGTTCTTCGTCTGCGGAAATTCCGTCTACGGACAGGGAACGGTCGCGGAGAATCTCGCCGCACTCCGAGCGGCTGTTCAGCGGGGGGCCCAGGATGCAGTTCGCTGACCTCGTTGCGGACTACGAGCGCCTCGAGGCGACGAGCAAACGCCTCGAGATGCGCGAGATCCTCGTGGGTCTTCTCCGCAAGGTCCCTCCATTGGAGCTTCCCGCTCTCGTCTACATGATGCAAGGAGAGCTCCGACCTGAATTCGAAGGCGTAGAGCTCGGGGTCGCGGATTCCCTCGCCGCGCGAGCCGTCGCTCAGGCGACGGGCGCGTCGGAGAAGGCCGTGTCGGAGAGCCTGCGGTCGACGGGGGACCTGGGGTCGACCACGGAGCTCCTGCTACCGAAACGGGCCGGCCGACTCGATACCGAGCCCCTTCGCGTAGAGGAAGTGTACGCGGCCCTCGAGCGCATCGCCCGGGCGTCGGGCGCGGGGTCGCAGGACCTCAAGATCCGAATCCTGGTCGAACTCCTGGCCCGTTCCTCCCCGGCAGAGGCGAAGTACGCGGTCCGTTTCGTTCTCGGGAAGCTCCGACTCGGCGTTCGGGAAATGACGATCGTCGACGCACTGAGCTTTGCCTTCGCCGACGGCAGCAAGGAGGCCCGGGGCCAGGTGGAGGCGGCCTACAACCGGTCGAGCGACCTGGGCCTCGTCGCCGAGCATGTGGCAACGGGCGGCGTGCACGGCGTGGAGAAGATTCACATCCAGGTCGGACGCCCCATCCGCCCAATGCTAGCCGAGCGGTCACCGGATCTCTCGGATGTCCTCCGGCGGATGGACGGGCGGGCTGCGCTGGAATACAAGTACGACGGCCTTCGCGTCCAGGGCCACGTACCGGCGGAAGGCCCTGTCCAACTCTTTTCCCGTCGGCTGGAGTCGATCTCGACCCAGTTCCCCGAACTCGTGAAGGAACTGCCCAAGGCCCTCCGCCACCGCCCGGCGATCGTCGAGGGAGAGTGCGTGCCGGTCGATCCGGAGACCGACGAGCTCCGTCCCTTCCAAGAAGTCTCCCGGCGTCGCGGACGAAAATACGACCTCGAGCGTCTGCAGGAAGAGGTCCCTGTCCGTCTCTTTTTGTTTGACGTCCTGCTCGACCACGAAGGCCCGACGGTGGACAAGCCGTTCCCCGAGCGACGCCGCGCCCTCGAGGCGCTGGTTCACGACTCCGAGCGGGTCCGTCTTGCGACGCAACGGATCGTAGACTCCGAACCCGAGGCGGAGAAGTTCTTCGACGAGGCGATTTCTGCGGGGTGCGAAGGGGTGATGGCCAAGTCCCTTTCCGAGGGCAGCACCTATCGGGCCGGGGCCCGGGGCTTTTGGTGGATCAAGTACAAGCGGGAGTACACGCACGCCTTGGCCGACTCCATCGACGGGGTGGTGGTCGGAGCGTTCTACGGCCATGGACGGAGAGGAGGCCGGTACGGGGCCCTGCTCCTCGCCGTCTATGATTCGGACGAGGACCGCTTCGAAACCTTCTGCAAGGTCGGCAGCGGCTTCGACGACGCCACGCTGGAGGCGTTGCCATCGAAGCTCAAGCCGTTCGAGGTCCCGGAGAAACCGGAATCGGTGTTCACCGAGCTCAAGCCCGACGTCTGGTTCCGGCCCGCCGTGGTCCTCGAGGTCCGCGGTGCGGAGCTCACCCTGAGTCCAATCCATCGGGCCGGGGTCGGCAAGATCCGGCCGGACGCCGGGCTCGCGCTCCGGTTCCCGCGGTTCACCGGGCGCTGGCGGGAGGACAAGGACGCCGAGAACGCGACGACCACCGCGGAGCTGATCTCGCTGTATCGCTCGCAGGTCCGTCAGATTTCCGCCGGCGGCTCGAGCGACGAGGCGACCTAGCGCTGAGGGGATTCCTCTCTACGCGAGCACTTTTATAGGACGAGTCGGCGTGCTGCCTGTCGGAGCCGGCGATGCTGGTCGAGATGACGGAACTCATTGGACGGCAGGTCTACACCCAGGAGGGTCGCCTGCTGGGCGAGGTCGGAAACGTAGTCGTGGACATCGAGGGGTCGAAGATCGACGGTCTGTTCGTCGCCGACCCGAACCCGGTGTTAGTAGAGGACTCTCGACCCGTCAACGTGCCGTACCGGTGGGTTTCCGCGGTCAACGATGTTGTGATCCTCAAGTACTTCCCGAAGAGGGTCTCCGTGAAGCGCGGCGCACACGGCGCCGCGACCCGCGAAGAAGAAGCCCCCGCGGCCCGCTGACCGCGGAGCGGGGATAGCCAAGCCTGGCAACGGCGCAGGACTTAAACCGGGCCGCACTAGCGGCACCGGAAGAGATCCTGTCGCGTAGGCGTTCGCCGGTTCGAATCCGGCTCCCCGCATCTCCCGCGCGGGAGGTGGGGCGACCGAAGGGTACGATCCGTCGGCGGTCCGAGCTGGTCCGAGTCCTGGAATCTCTCCGAGGCTTTTCGACGCCCGACCCCCGGCTCGAACAGATCGAGACGCCGGCGGAGGCCGGGGCCGAGCTCTTGGCCGAGGCTTTGGCGCGGGACGATCTCGACGGTCGGACCGTGGTCGACCTCGGCTGCGGGACGGGTCGGCTGGCCATCGGCGGCATGCTGCTCGGAGCCGCCTCGGCGGTGGGCGTCGAGACGGATCTGTCGGCGCTGGACGTGGCCCGTCAGAACGCGCGCGACGTGGGAGCGGAAGTTACGTGGGTCCGGTCGGACGTTCGCCTGTATCGGACGCCGGCGGACGTCGTTCTGATGAATCCCCCCTTCGGGGCCCAGCACGCGCATGCCGACCGTCCGTTCTGGACTGCGGCCTTCGAGCTCGCCCGCCGCCGGATCTATGCCTTCTCGCTCGCCGACTCCCGAACCTTTATAGCTCGACTTGTGGTCGAGCGCGGCGCACGGATCGAAGCGACTCGACCGATACCCTGGGAGCTTCCCGCCACGTTTCCGCACCACCGGAAACCCCGGGTCCCCTTGCCGGTCGACCTGTGGGTCCTGCGCCCGGAGCACATCTCACCATGACCGAAGCGACCCCCGGCCGACTGGTCGTTCCCGGCGACCTGCTCGGAACTGCCGAAGAATACGTGCCGGGCCGCGGAACCTACGAGTCGGACGGCCGGATCTATGCGGCGCTGCTCGGACACTCTCGCGTCGACCCATCGAGCCGTTCCGTCTCCGTGACGGCCCTGCACGGAATTCCCGAGCTCGACACCGGCGACCTGGTCCTGGGCCGGATTGAGGAGCTGAAGAGCGCGATGGCGATCGTCGAGATCCTCGCCGCGCATCCATCTTCCCGGACCGTTCCCGGCGAACCCGAGGGCACGATCCACGTCTCCAAGGTGAAGGAAGGGTACACGGAGAGCCTGAACGACGAACTTGCACCGGGCGATCTCGTCCTGGCCAAGATCCTCGACAATCACCCCTCGATCAAGTTGACGACCGCGCCGCCGGCCCTGGGCGTGGTGGCGGCCAAGTGTCAGCGATGCCATGCCACGCTCGAGCTCACCGGTCGCTCCGAGCTCGTCTGTCCCCGGTGCGGCAATCGGGAGCATCGGAAGGTCTCCGCGGACTACGGCCTCCGGATGTCGCCTGAGACCGGATGACCGACGGGCCCGGTGACGAGGAGCGCCGGCTCGGCCGGCTGGTCCGGGCCCACAACCGCTGGCGGGGCCGCGAGGTCTTCAATCTGCTCGCGAGCGAGAATGCGCTGTCACCGACAGCCCTCCGATATCTCGCGTCGGACCTGGCCGGCCGGTACACGCTGCCGGTCCCCACGACCGCGCACGGAGAGACTCGGACGAACGACTACGGCGGCACTCGGTACACCGATCAGATCGAGGCCCTGGCCAACGCGGCGGCCTCCCGGCTGTTCCACGGCCGGTTCGCGACGACCCGACCGCTCTCGGGCCACATCGCTGCGATCTCCGCCCTGGCTCCCCTCCTGCCCCGTCACTCCAAGATCCTGGCCATCCCGCCCGAGGGCGGCGGCTACGACGGCTACGCACCGGGGTTTCTCCCGGCGATGCTCGACTACGTCGTGCGACCGATCCCGACCGTCCCGCTGGCGAACGAGGTCCTGGCGGACGCCGCGGTCGAGGAGATCCGACGGGAGCGGCCCAACGCCGTGGTCCTCGGGCAGAGCTGGTTCCTGTTTCCCTACCCGCTCCGAGAGATCGCCGAGGCTGCCCACGCGCAGAACGCCCTGGTCTTCTACGATGCCTCCCACGTTCTCGGCCTGGTCGCTGGCGGTGTCTTCCAGGACCCTCTCCACGAGGGGGCGGACGTCCTCTACGGGAGTACGCACAAGTCGTTCCCGGGCCCGCAGGGCGGACTGCTGGTCACCGACCGAGAGGACCTCTTTTCCCAGCTCGACCCGGCGCTCGTCTGGCGGGTGTTCGACAACGCCCACTGGCACCGGATCGCGGCCCTCGGGCAGACGCTCCTCGAGCTCGAGCGGGTCGGGCCGGAGTACGCCCGCACGGTGGTCGAGAATGCGCAGGCGCTCGGCGCTGCCCTTGCGGCGCGGGGGCTCCCGCTGGTCGGTGCCGACCGGCAGTTCACCCGGTCCCACCAGCTCCACCTGACCCCGCCGGAGCTGGTCAGCCGCTGGGGTTTCGGCCCGGCGACGCTCGGTCGCCGGTGGGAGCGACAGGGTCTGCTCACGGACCTGGTGGGACGCATCGGCACGGCCGAGGTGACGAGACTCGGGCTCCGTCCCACGGATATGGACCGGCTGGCGGATCTCCTGGTCCGGGCCGGCAAGGACCGAGCGTCGGTCCGTCCCGAGGTCCGGGACTGGCGCCGCGAATTCCGGACTCTGCGCTTCATCTAGCCACGGGTGGCGCCGGCGACGGCGGGCGGGGTCCCGCCAAACGGAGTGGGAAAAAGAAGAGCCGGAAGGGGTTCTCGATGCTCGCCGCCGGTGGCGGCGACCGTCAAGTCGGCGGAGAAGACCCACCCGAACCCGAGGAACCGCCCGAGGAGCCCCCCGAGGTTCCGGTCGAGGTGTCGCTGCTTCCCGTGCCGGTGGACTTCGAGGTATCCGCCGGATTCCACGGCTGAGCCGGTGCCGGTTTAGTACCGCCCCAGAGACCGCGTCCGACGATGGCCATCACGATCATGCCGATGATGGCCCCGAGGGTCACGAGCAAGGCCGCACTGCCTCCGTTCGATAATCCGGGGATCAACGCTCCGGAGGTCTGGTTGAAGTACGTGATCGGGATCGGCGGTAACACCGAGACGGTCAGGTTGAACTGATAGTTCAGTAACCAGGTCGTGCTCAACGTCAACACGATCTTGTAGGCGCCCGGAGTACTTGCGATCCAGACGGCCGTGTACGGGTGGTTGCCGGTCCCCGGCGAGTAGACGCCCGCGGTGAAGACGGTCCGGTCCGTGCTGTTGTAGATCGTGATGTTCGCGCCGGTCACGAAATAGCCGCTGAAGTTCCCGGCGATGGTCGTGGAACCCGAGGTGAAGTTCGCCGAGGGGTTGGTGACCTGGCCGCTCGGTCCGCTGAACGCGATGTAGTTGATCTGGTCCGTCTCGAGAGTCGTGCTGTTCCCGAGCGTGTCGTTGTAGTAGTCCCAGAGCGAGATCTCCCACTGGCCCTGCGGCAGCGTGATTCCCGTGTAGGGGTTCTTGCAGCCCGTCACGAGCGGCACGGGAACCCCGCAGGGTCCTCCGGGAGGGGCGCCGGTCGAGACATTGAATTCGTACCCCGTCGGAGTGATGACCGTGGTCTCGGGTCCCTCGTTCACGATCGTCGACGGAGCTGCATTCGTCAGGGTCGCCGGGTTCAGCTGGTAGTAGAAGGTGCCCGTCTCACCGGTGGCGGTCGGCGTCAGGGTCGTGTGCTGCGAGAACGGTACGGCGGTCGTGTAGTAGGTGAGGCAGGGTTGCTGGACCCCAGGGCCCAGCGGGCCGCAGCCGGAGAAGATGTAGGTGAAGTTCAGCTGCTGCTGGAAGATCGGATCCGTGGCATTATTGTAGTTCAGCGTCGCGTTGATGATGGTCACGGTCCAGGTCAGGTTGAACGGGAACTCGATGTACGGATACCCATTGAGCGAGAAGGTGCTGGTGAACTTCGTCGCGGTCACGTTGAACGAGACGTTCTGGGAACCCGCCGCCGCTGCAGCGCCATGGGTCTGGCCCGCGGGGAGCGCCGTCGCTGCCGGGGTCGACTGGACATCGGTGTGGACCGACGAGGCGGTCAGGGGGGTCGCGGCGGCAAAGCCCACGACCACCACAACGATTAGTACAAGTGCGGCAGCGGCAGTCAGACTAGCCCAAAACTTGTCGAGAGGGCGCATAGGCGACCTGATGACTTCTGATACTTAAGCCTGTCCGGAACGCTTCATAAAAACGACTCCATGGCCGCTTCCCGGAAGCACTCGCGACGTCGGTCCTTCGAACGGACACGCGCATCCCAGGTTCGACGACCTCGACCTCGCCCGGGAACCCCGGGTGCACCGCCCCGCTCCGGCTGGACCGCACTGACCGGCACTCCGGGAACTGGGAAGACAACGCTCGCGAACTACCTCGACGGTAGTGACATCCTCGAAGTCCGGGACCTCGCGATCCGGCTCGGCGCCGGACACCGCGTCGGCCGGGCTCAGGTCGAGGTCGATCTCGGAAAGCTCCGTGCCGCGTTTCGCCGATACCAGCGGTCGCACCCGGCCGGCGTCGTGGTCGGCCACCTGGCCCACCTGTTGTCCGTCCAATACGTGGTCCTCCTGCGATGTCACCCCCGGGAGCTCGAACGCCGGCTGCGCCGGGCGCATCGACAGGCCAGTTCCGTCGCCGAGAATGTGCTCGCGGAGGCGCTCGATGTCGTCCTGATCGAGGCGCTGCGTCGGCGGCTTCCGGTCTACGAGGTCGATACCACAGGTACCTCTCCCACGGAGGCCGCCCGCCGGGTCCAGCGTCTGCTGACCCGGGCGCCCCGCTCCCGGTACGGCCGGATTCGCTGGCTCTCCGATCCGGCCGTCACCGCGCAGCTTTTGCGGAGACGGGCCTGAGAACAAGCGATGGTGCTCGAGCAGTACCGGGCCCGGCTGGCCCCGTACATCGATCAGTGGGTCCGGCCGTGGCTCTCCTGGTCCCCCGCGGCGTTGAGTGCGATCGGGATCGCGCTGCTCGCGGCCGCCGGCGTGTTCGAGTATCTGTCCGGTCCCATCAGTCCCTACCTCTTCCTCCCCGTGGCCGTGCTCATCTTCGCGGGGGGCGCCTTTGACGTCCTCGATGGCGAGGTCGCCCGACGGACCCGGCGGACCTCGGCGCGGGGCGATTTCCTGGACCATGTGCTGGACCGGTACGGGGACGTCTTCCTGGTCCTCGGCCTCGCCGTCTCCGGGTTCTCGATCCCCTGGCTCGCCCTGCTGGCGCTCGTGAGCCTGCTCCTGGCGAGCTACATGGGTACCCAGGGACAGGCGCTGGGCGTGGGCCGCGTCTACCGGGGGTTGCTCTCGCGTGCGGACCGGCTGTTGCTTCTCTCCGCCGCCGCCTTCCTCGAGTTCCTGTTCGTGCTCCCCTGGCCCTGGGAATCGCGGCTCTCGCTCGCCCACTTCACGATCGTCGGCGTTTCGCTGACGGTCTTCGACCTGCTGTTCGTCTACTTCGTCGTGGCCGGCCAGTGGACCGTGCTCAGCCGGGCCCGTCAGATCTGGGCCGCGTTGCCGGCGGCGTCGGGGCTCCCGCCGCCGCCTCCGCCGCCGGCCGCTCCACCGCCGTCCCCCCCTTGAGCCGATAGTACTGCGTGGGCCGGACGAGCGACGGTTCGAAGCAGCGCTCATCTCGCGCTCGGTCCTCGGGACGAGGGGCTGACGGGTCGCCGTCCCGGAAGCAGAAGCCCTGGCTGCGGAGGGTCTCGCAGGTGGGCGGTTCGTAGCCGCGTCCGCCGTCGCGCTGCGTGATGTGCTCGATCTGGTAGCGCGAGATGTTCTCGTCAAAGTCCGGGGCGCCGCGGTACGCGTCGACGATCGTGTCGAAGTCCGCGCCGACGCGATGCAGGAACGCCGCCAGGGCGAACCGTCCCGAGTGTGCGAGGTTCTCCCCGCCTTCGAGCATCCGTCGCATCTTCCGAATACACGGCGGGAAGTACTCGGCCCGGAGGACCAGGACGCCGCGACGCTGCGTCGGCAGCGGGACCCGCTGGGCGAGGTCCCGCAGGAAGTCGACCTCGTTCGCCTCGAGCCGATTCCGGACCTCGGCGCCGATCTCGGCGGGTAGGCTTCCCGCGAGCCGGGTCCGTATCCCTTCCTGGACCAATCGCGCCGCCTGGGCCGGGGCGACCTCGACCTGGCCTCGCGCCAACCGCTGGCGGACGAGACGAAACTCGGGCTCGCGAAGACCGGCCGCCAGTCGCAGATAGTCCGGCAGCGTGAACCGGTATCCGGTCCCGGACTCCTCGGCCGGAAATTCGAGGAGACGGGTCACGCCGACGAATTCCTCCGGCAGTCGCTCGGCGACACGGTCGAGGCGCTCCGCCGCCCGGCGGGCCTCGGCCACGGACCAGCGACGGCCTGGCGCGGATGTGGCCGCCACCGACACGAGGAGTCGAGCGTACATGAACGACAGGAAGCGGAGGTCCGGGTCCGCCCGGTCGAGCTCACCGAGAGCGGCGGTGCCACTCGGATCGTCCGCCGCCGCACGAACACGGATCCGTCCCAGCTCCCGGGCGCCGCCGAAGGCCGGAGCGTCGAGGAGCTCGCGGAGGGACGGGGAGTAGTCCGCGATGAGCGCCTCCGCCCCCGGAAGGAACGGGTACTGCGCCCAGAGATCCCGTTCGGTTACAGCCGGGGCCCGACGAACTGCCATAGGAGCAAGAAGACGATGATCAGCGATGCGGCCACGGTCATCTTACCGGAAAACTGCTCGAGCTGCGCCGCCGTCCATCCTTTTCGGAACCGGGAAGCAATGCCCGAGACCCAGTCCCGGAAGAGGAGGTTTCCATCGAGCGGGATCAGCGGCAGCGCATTCGAGAGACCCAGGAGGAGGTTCATCCACGTGAGCCAGTAGAGCAGGTTCACGAGAATGAGCACATTGCCGACTCCGAGACTTGCGAGCGGACCGGTCGCCCGGAAGAAGTTCACGCTGACGCCGCTGATCGGAGAGGCGCTCGCCGGTGGTAGCACGATCCACGTCAGAAAGCCGGTGAAGGCGCCGGAGGTGCTGGCCCACGGGGCGGCCATCGTCGTCAGGAGACCCGCCGGCGCCACGTAGCTCGGCTCGACGCCCAGGAATCCGCGGTCCTGGTAGTACGGAGACTTGGCCAGCGTGACGACGGCGGAGTGATACTGCCCGGTCGCGGAACTCCACCACGTGATGCCCATCACCTGACCCGGATGGCTTGCGTCCAGGATGTTGAGCAGGAGCGTGTTCGTCGTCGTGGCCGTTCCGTTGAGCTGCGTGATGATGTCGCCCGGCTGGAGGCCGAGCGCGGCGGCCGGGGTGCCGCTCACGACCTCGACGAGACCGACTCCCGGGGCCTGGGCGTGAACGGAGGTGAGTATCACGAGACCCAAGAGCAGAAAGGTGACGAGCGCGATCAGGAAATTGGCGAGCACGCCCGCCGCGGCCACCCGGTCCCGGGAACGACGGCTTGCGGCCTGCATTTGCGCGTCGTCCTGCTCGACGAACGCTCCGACCGGAACGACGAGCCAGAGGACTCCGACGCTCTTCACGCCGATCTGCTGCGACCGCGCCACGATGCCGTGGAACATCTCGTGGATGACGATCCCGATGATGATCGCGACGAGGCCGTAGCCCAACGGAATGAACGGGTTCAAGCCGGGGAGCCCGACGGCTTCGGCGGGGGTCGGGGCCCGAGCGGCCCCGATACCGAGGACCAGTACCGCCTCGACCGCGAGCGTGACCACGATGAGGAGCATCGCCGCGCCGGCGAGGACCAGTCCGAGATCGCTCAATCCCGACCAGAGCCGCTTGAAGCGTCCCAGTCGGTCGAGGAGTCCGAGTCCGCGCTGGGTCTTCGTCATCAGCAGCGGGCCCAGCAACGACAGCGCGCGGTCGGGGCCGAGCCGGCCCTGACGGTAGAGGACGTAGATGACCGCGCCGTAGATCGCGATGAGCAGGACGAGGATGGCCCACCCGACCCACGCTGCGAGCACGGTTCGTTCCTTCGACGCGACCTGCAGTTATAGGTTCTCGGGCCCGGAAGGAAGGCGCGCTCCCTACCCCTTGACCACACCGAGCGGCGCGAGGCGGGCCACGCGTCGCGTCAAGCCGGCGCCTTCGGCGACGCGAACGACCTCGTGGACGTCCTTGTACGCGCCGGGAGCCTCCTCGGTCACGCCCTCGCGGGACGCCGAGCGGACCAGGATTCCTTGGTCCCGCAGCCGGCGGGTCACCTCGTCGAACCGGAACTGCCGGACGGCCGCGTGGCGGGACAGCCGGCGGCCGGCGCCGTGACAGGAGGAGCCGAAGGAGCGGTCCATAGAGGACGGAAGGCCCGCCAGCACGTAGCTCGCCGTGCCCATGTCACCCGGCACCAGCACCGGTTGTCCGAAGGAACGGTAGGCCGAGGGAATCTCGTCCCGCCCCGGGGGAAACGCACGCGTGGCGCCCTTTCGGTGCACGAGCACTCGGCGGCGACCGCCGTCGACTGCATGCTCCTCGACCTTCGCCATGTTGTGCGAGATGTCGTAGACGACGCCCAGGTCGAGCTCTTCCTCCGGTCGCTGGAACACCTCGCGGAAGGCGCGTCGGATCCCGTGGGTGATCACCTGCCGGTTCGCCCAGGCAAAGTTGGCGCCGGCGGCCATCGCGGCCAGGTACTGCTGGCCCTCCTCCGAGCCGACCGGAGCACAGGACAGCTGGCGGTCGACGAGCTGCGTACCGGTGCGGGCCAGATACCGGTCCATAGTACCGATGTAATCGGTCGCCACCTGGTGGCCAAGGCCCCGGGAGCCGCAATGAAGCATGATCGTGACCGTGCCGACCGTGAGGCCCAGCGCCTCCGCGAACTCGGGGAACGAGACCTCCTGCACTTCCTGGACCTCCAGGAAGTGATTGCCCGAACCGAGCGTGCCGAGTTGCTTGAGACCCCGCTGCCGCGCCGCCGGGCTGACGTATTCCGGCCGGGCCGCGGTCATGCAGCCCTCTTCTTCCTGGAATCCACGGTCGGCGGGACGCCCGTAGCCGTGATCGATCGCCCAGCGGGCCCCGCCGACCAGCACCTCGTCCATTTCGGAGGCGGCGACCGGCACCGGCCCCTTCGAACCTACGCCACTCGGAACGTAGCGGTAGAGCGATTCGATGAGCGGACCCAGCTTGGCGCGCACGTCGTCGACACGGAGCGACGTCCGGAGCAGCCGGACGCCGCAGTTGATGTCGTAACCGATTCCCCCCGGGGAGACCACGCCCTCTTCCAGGTCGAACGCGGCGACCCCGCCGACCGGGAAGCCGTAGCCATAGTGGATGTCCGGCATCGCCAGCGAGGCGGACTGGATTCCGGGCAGGGTGGCGACGTTGGCGAGCTGCAGCAACGACGGATCGGACCGCAGGGGCTCGAGCAGCGTGGGGTTCGCGAAGAGGACGCCCGGAACCCGCATCCCCGGCACCTCGGTGGGCGCGATCTCCCACCGGTACTCATCGAGCGGCCTCAGCGCCGGGGAGAGCGGCACGGGCGGCGGCATCGGACCCGCCTATTTAGCCCGGGGCGCGGCGGTCGGGGAATCCCGCCCCGACGGGAGTCCTTGTAGCCATAGGACGCACGCAGCATGACCGTACCCCGTCGGGAATCACGATACAGACGGCGGCGCCGAGATACGCCAGGGGTAGCGTACCGGCTGAGAGGAGCTCGGACATCTCCCCAGCGCTACGCGATTAGGCGTCGCCGAGCCGTGTCCTCCGAAGCCAACTCAAGGTCCTTGGGGGCTGGCTGCGGGCCGAGCACCGGGCGCGGGGTCGACCAGAATCTATCGAAGTAGCAAGGATTGCCTTCGGCCTCTTTCGCGGTGCTCGGGCCCCAAGAACCCATCGAGGAGACGGGAGGCAGATAGCTCGAGGGAGCGCCCGTTCAGTCACTTGTTGCAAACAGGCGTCGCACGAACGGGTTTTGGGGTGGGTTCGGCATGACCTCAAGGATTGCTCTGGCTTGTTCCGGGGTCACCACATGGGCCACCTGGCGTAGGAGCGCAGCCTGCCTACTGACTTCTAGGAAGGTCACCGCCCTGGCCCAACCGGGGTATTGCTGGAGAGGTGACAGCTGGAGGCGGTCCCAGGGAATGAAGCACGTACGTCGAGGATAGGCGACCGTCACACCTGTCGATTGCACTGTGACGCTTCTCTCGGAGATTAGCTCCAAGAAGGCCCACACGGGGACCACGACTGCAGGGATAGCCAGCCATCCGATTGCTGAGACTGCGTCTGTGGGTGGGCCGATCACGGAGTAACAAATCGCAACACCGGCCCCAGCAACCAGTGCCATGAAGGAACGTCCGCCCCATGGGTTGAATCGGAAGCCGACAGCGGGTATTGGTCCGCGGGAGTCACTATCGGGCATTTTTAAGGGTACACCCCTTCGCTCACGACATTATGGTACAGCACAGCTATAGCCCCGATCGAAACGACAGCCGATATCCCTAGGCCAATCAAAGCCGGAAGTCCTGCTGCGTTCTGATTCAGGGCAAACGCAGACGCCACCACTCCCGCAATACCGAATGCCAGGGCGAGAAGTGCCATCGCAGAGTCCGCCTGGTAAGCCTGTCTGACTGCGGTAGTGTTGGCGGGAGTCGGCAGGGACGCCCAAACAAGGACAGATTCTATTGCGATTAACGCTCCCGCAAAGGCAAGAATATCTGCGACCATGGTAGGTGCCGCCCACCCCGCCGTGCCCCCTTGGAAGCCGTACGCGGCCACAGCAAATACCACCGCGATGAATCCCGCCAATGCGGCCAAGTCGGTTACTGCCTCGGCTGGATCGCCGTCGGGTACTGCGATCCCCAATGCCTCGGAGCTGGTCCAGGGCGTTGCCGTCGCGTTGAACGCGGACTGGGCTAGGCTGGAAACTGCTCCAAAGGTCAGAGACGTAGCCTTCTGCAGGGCCCCCAGCTTGCCGCTTGTAAGTCCCGCAGCGAATGCCGTGAAGAGCACGGACAGGATGAGCGCCGAAACGAGCCCGCCGGCCAGACTGACGGGCGACAGAGCGTAGGAAACGATAACCAGAACGGTCGCGAGAACAACCCCGAGAGCAACGCTCGAAGAGAGCTCTGAAGCGATCTGAGAAACGGCCGACTGTTGATACGGCGCTTGTTGATCCGCGGGGGCGAGATAGTATTGATCAATCGTGTTTGACGCACCGGTCCATGCGCTGCTCCATCCCGAGAACGACGCCTTGAAGGGCCCTGCGAACGCACCGACCACCGCGCTCAAAAGAGATGTCGCTAACCTCACGATGGCGCTCATCGCGGCCAGGACAAGCCCTTCGAGTGCCTCCCCCACCGTTAACAACGCTGCGGCACTCCGCGACAGTATGGAGCCGGCCAATGCGAGCGCCTCGCGTACTAGATGTGCCAGGTAAATCCACGCAGCGAACTCGGTCGTCCACGCGATCTCGACCAAGGTCACGATTCCTCGCGAGAGAGTTAGGATCGCGGCGGCCGCCGAGTCCCACAGCCATCCCCAGACCGACGAACTGCTCGACGTTGGCGAGGGTGTCGTGCTGGTGGGAGCCGCGTAGAGTCCATCGGTGACAAGGGTCGCGTTCGCAAGCGCCCCTAGCACCGGGGCCAGGAAGCCCATGAATGGCACCTCGCTCGTGATCGACTCGAACGTCCCGTTCACGCCACCCGTTTCGTTATCGAGG
>JASHOK010000060.1 GCA_030041175.1 Thermoplasmata archaeon
AAACTGCATAATCAGTCGAACATGGGTAGTCGTCCGGAAACGAACCCGGGCGCAAGGGGCTCGGCCGAGTTACCGAAACGCCGGACGCGATACGCTGGCGAGGTCCTCAGCACGAAATCAGGGCGGACCAAGCTCGCGGCTTTGTGCAGCGGCGTAGTTGTTGCGATTCTAGTGATTGCGACTGCTTTGGTCTTGAACGCTCCGTCGGTCGGGACGCCGCTACCTACACCCATCCACTACCTGCTTTGGATGCACGCCGAGACGCCGGGCACGTCCGGCAACTTTTCATGGTACAACTTCACGGTGACTCTCAATCGGTCGGTACCTTTGTCCGATCTCGCCTTCGGGTTCGTGGACCGGCAAAACGACACCGTACTTCCGCCACCCACCTTTGAGTTCTCCGTGTACAGTGGGCCCTCAGCGATCGCGGGGTTCAACATGACAACGCACAACTGGTCTGTCGATGACTCTCGGGACCTGGTGAGAGGAGACTGGTTCGGGGTCCAGGTCCAAAACCAGGACCTGATCGCCGACAGACTTGTCGCAGTTGGCGTCAACATCTACAGTTCGACTACCTCGGTTTCGTTTCTGTAGGCCCCTGGCACTCTCTCCCCCATCGGTGGAGTGCATCCGGCCCGTGGCCTAGGGGTTAGAGGGGGAGTCGGGCCCGCGGACTGGGGTCGTCCATCACTCGTCGGCGGAGTTCGGAGGTGCGCTCCCGAGACCGGCGCGTCTGAAGTCACAAGCAATGCCAAAAAGTCACAGCCTCCCCTCCAGATCGGATTAAATCCCAGAGCACTAAACGACGCTCGACGGGAGCCGGCCAGGCACTCCCAGCTCACCGGAACGGCCACCGATGCGGATCCAGCTTCGCCACGAGCCGCTCACCTTCACGACGACTGTAGTACGGCTCAGCCTGCGAGGCCGGAGGCCTCGATGGGGCACTAGGGATGCGACGCCAGCCCGCCCGGTCTTCTGGTAAAGGGCCCGTCGGGCAGCGGGTCTTCGACTCTCAGGAGGTCGTTCCAGTTTTCGCTCTCGAGGCGGCACCGGCCTGGGACCCCTACACGACCTCGTCAGGGTCAGGTTCTGCATCACGGAGCCGGCCATACGCAAACAGGTAGAGCACCCCAATGACGACGGTGAAAATCAAGACCACGAAGAGGACGCCGAGGGCCAACGTTGGGGTTCGTGCACGAAGATAATATCCCCGGCGAGCTGGAACATACGACCACTTGTAGGCCACGATCAGGAGTAACCCCGTCCCGATTCCGATCGCGATGCCGATCGGTACGAACCATCGGAGCGTCGATAGGGCCGGTGCCGTGGCTTCGAGGCTGGCCGAGGTTATGACTGCCGCGGAAAGGATCAGGATTACAGACGTGAGGAGCTGGAGCGCGAAAGCTACGGTTATGAGGGACTCGGCGACGATTCCGTGGGCTTCCGCTCGGTATGCCGTCGGTAACGCCCGTCTGCGACGGAAGAGGTCCGCAGAGATTAGGATAGCAGTCTTTACGGGGGGTGTCGAGGATCGGGCCAATCGAGCGAATGGGCGGCTTGCGGCTCCCCGACCAGAGGACCGCTACGGATGAGTGAAAGTCGCAGAGGGCGAGCCATTCGGACCAAAATCCCAAAGCACTGCCGACCAGCTTTGGGATTTTATTGATGGGTTCGCCGCGTCTGTGACTAAATTCGGCCGCAGGGGACTTTATCGTTGAGACTGGTTAGCCCCAGCCCCCAACGGGCCGCCTCTCGCTTCAACATCTCCCACAGACCCCCAGCCGTAGGCCCGGAATCTTGGGAGGAGGTCCCCGGCCGAGTGGGGTTCAAGTAGCAAGAGTCCGGTCAGCATCCGACCATAGGATCCAGGGAATGAGCGCGCGCCGCGAGTCCGCGGTCTGGGTCGTTCCGGGGCGACATCAGACCGCCACGGAGAGTCGCCGCAGGTCTGTCTCGGTCGTTGACTACGACACGGATGACCTGGGAAGTCTTCGGATTCCCGGTCGTGCGCTACCTTGCCTCGCAAATCGGCGAGCCTGACGTTCGCTGTGCGGCGGAGTTCCGGTATGGCGGAGAGCGGGGAAAGAAGTGGAGGGAGATTTCTGCGGCTGTGGCCTGGCATCCGGACGCGAGAACGTTACCGGAGGCGCCAAACGCTGCCTGGCGCCATCGCATTTTGTCTAATCCTGATTCTCTCCTCCGCATTCATCGTCGCTGCCCCGGGGGTCAAAGCAGTCAGCCCGGATCTCGGGTCCCAGCTGTCTGAGGCCGCTGCCTCCGCAGTGCCCCTCCCTAGCGACGGGAACATTACCCCGCTGGCATGCCTCTCGGTAACGATCTGGTTCAATGAGTCCGGAATGCCCAGCGGGGACTCGTGGGCGGTCACTCTCCATGGGACCAAGAAGAGTTCTACTAGTCCTTCCATCGAATTCGCGGCCGAGGAGTGCAACGTGGTCTATCCTTACACCGTCAGTCCGCCCACGGGGTTGTATGCACTTCCGGCGAGCGGCAACATCTCGTCGGACACCGGCAAAGCCGGAGTTGCCGTGGTGATCTTTTCCTGCAGTGACCTTACAATTTCCTTCGGGGAGACCGGGCTTCCAGGTGGAGACTCCTGGTCAGTGACCCTCAATTCCACGAAGGAAACCTCCTCGAACTCGACCATCTACTTCACCGGCGAGCACTGTAACATTCACTACTCGTACACGGTTACTCCGCCTACCGGTTTGTTTGCATCGCCCTCCTCCGGTTCTGTCGAAGGGACTTCTCAGACGGGACCTCCTGGCGTGGGCGTCACGATTTCGACCTGCAATCCAACGACCATTGCTGTCGCGATTACCACCGTCGTTGTAACTTCCAACGCAACCAACGTCTCGATGAGTTGGGCCGAGAGTCCGGCGGGCTATAGCACAACGTTGGATTGGGGAAACACGACTCAGGAAATCTGGTCGCAGGCTGTCGTCGGAAGTGGCTCCTATTCGGTTTTCCTCGATTACCTACAGCCAGGCACGACGTACTACTACGAAATCGTCGCTCTGCCGCCGGCCTGTACGAGCCATTATACGTACCTCACCGGAACGTACAACGGCACCTGGGCGACCCAATCCGAATCGGTTACGACGAGCACCAGTATCAGCGGCACGGTGACCGGCGGAACCG
>JASHOK010000061.1 GCA_030041175.1 Thermoplasmata archaeon
ACCAGGTTCGCGGCACCGGCGCCGACCAGCACCGTTCGGATGGAGCCGATGGACCGTCCGGTGAGGGCGAGGGCATTGACCAGGCCGGCGAGCGTCGCGGCGGCGGTTCCCAGCTGGTCATCATGCCATACCGGGATCGGAAGCCGACGCTGGAGCTCCTCGAGCACCTGGAAGCATTTCGGCGAGGCGATGTCCTCGAGGTTGATCCCGCCAAACGCCGGCGCGATGCGGAGCGCCGTCTCGATGAGCTCCTCGGGGGTCGCGACGTCGACCGGGAGCGGCACGGCATCGACGCCGCCGAGGTACTTGAACAGCAGCGCCTTCCCCTCCATGACCGGGAGTGCGGCCTGTGGGCCGATGTTCCCCAGCCCGAGGACGCGGCTGCCGTCCGTGAGGATCGCGATCGTGTTCCAGCGCCCGGTGAGGTCCAGCGCCCGGGTGGCGTCCTGTTCGATCTCCCGCGAGACGGCGGCGATGCCGGGTGTGTACCAGAGCGAGAAGTCCTGGAGGCTCCGGACCGGGACCTTCGGGACCGTTTCGATCTTCCCCCGGTAGTACTGGGCGAGGCGCACCGCCCGCTGGTTCAGCGCCTCGGTCTGGCTGGCCTCCTCCTCCGCCGACTCGGCCGGCGGGGAGGGGACCGGAACCGTCGGCTTCCGGGGCCGCGGGGGTGCCGCCTCGACCATGACGGGAATTGGGACGACCGTACCCCCTTTAATTGTTCGGTCAACAGCGAACGATTCTATCGACAGTTGCCGACCTTGCCCCGACTTCCGGCCACCGACCGGGTGCCTCAGGCGGTTTGCGAGCCCCCGTCCCCGGCCGGCTGGGTCCACTGCTCACGGCCGCGAAGCGCCGCCGGAACCAGCGCGATAATCAGGAGCGCGGCGGAGACCCCGAAGACCGCGTGGGTCGCGTCGATGAAGTGCCCGACGGCGCCGGGGGGGATGACGGAGTGCGCGGTTCCCAGGAAGATGGCGCTCAAGGCGCCGACGGGCAGGGCATTTGCCATCACCAGAACGGCCAGGCCCAGGCTGAGCGTGGAACCGCTGTTGATGAGCGTGGTCCCGATGCCGCCGGCGACCCCGCGGACATTCGGCGGTACCGAACTCATCATCGAGGCGCGGTTCGGAGACGCGAACAGTCCCATCCCTGCGCCAACCAGGATGAAGGGGCCGACGAGCTGCGGAAATCCCGTGGTCGGCCCGATCTGGGTCAGCCACACGAAACCGGCGGCGGAGGTGACGAGACCTAACACCGCGAACGGGCGGGACCCGTACCGGTCCGAGAGGGTGCCGCTGATGGGACCCAGCGTGGCCAGCGACGCGGAGACCGGGACCAGGTACAGGCCGGCGGTGAGTGGACTCAGGTAGTGCGGCGGCCCCTGGAGGTAAAACACCATGACGAACGAGAACGCGCCCCGGGCGAGCGCGTTGAGGAAGATGGCGGCGAGCGACGCCGAGAACATTCGGATCCGGAGCAGCGACAGGTCGAACATCGGATGTCGGACCCGCTGTTCGATCCACACGAACAGGAGCAGCAGCCCGGCTCCGAGGACGAGGAGGCCGACGAACTCCGCTTGCCGGACCTGGCCGAGGGCGTAGAGCGTGATGGCCAGGAGCACCGAGGCGAGGCCGCCGGCGAAGGAGAGGTTGCCGACCCAGTCGACGGTGTGCTCCTTCTGCGGCCGGCTGAGCTCACGGAGACCCGAATAGGCCCGCCACGTCGCGATCAGGCCGATCGGGACGTTGACGTAGAAGATCGACCGCCAGCCCAGAAGTGCCGTTAGAATGCCGCCGAGGACCAGCCCGGTCACCGCTCCGGCCACGATCGAGACCTGATTGATCCCCAGCGCCCGGCCGCGCTCGTTCGGCGGGAACGCATCCGTGATGATCGCCGCCGCGTTGGCGAAGAGGAAGCCGGCGCCGACGGACTGGACGAGCCGGAACAGCACGAGCTCGGTGCCGGTTTGCGAGAGTCCGCAGAGCGCGGATCCGATGGTGAAGATCGCGAAGCCGAGGACGTAGAGCCGTACCCGGCCGAACATGTCGCCGAGACGACCAAAGTTGAGGAGGATGACCGAGGTCGACAGCGCGTAGCCGAGCAGGATCCAGAGCAGCACGAACACAGAGGTGCCGGGCAGCTCGCGCGCGATGGTCGGAAGCGCGATGATCACGATGTTGGAGTCGAGCGAGGCCATCAGGGTCCCGATGGTCGTGTTCGACAGCACGACCCACTTGTACTGCATGATCACCTACGCGGAGGCTGGGACTCGGGACGAGCGCGGCGCCCAAACGGTCCGTAAATCTGTCGGGCCGCGTCGGGCCCGGCTGCGGCAACCCCCGCCACGCCGATCACGTCAAGGAGGGCTGGTATCCCGAAATATCGGCAGAGATCCGGTCGATGTACGGCCGGAAGGCCCGGATTACGTCCTTGGACGTGATCATCCCCACCACGCGGCCTTGCTGCGTCACCACCATTCGACGGACCTCCTGCTTCGCCATCCGCTCAATGACCTCGTGCGTTGGAGTATCGGCGTCGCAGCTCTGGACCGGGGAGGACGCAATCGCGGTCACCGCGGTGCTGGCCGGATCTACGCCCTGCGCCACGACCTTGGCCAAGAAATCCCACTCGGTCACGATTCCGTGCAGCTGCCCTCCCTGGATGAGTACGGCGTAGCCTTTCCGGGCCGTCGCCATCCGTCGGGCGCATTCGAGAGCGCTGGTCGCCGGTTCCACGGTTAGAACGTCGGCATGCATGATGTCGCGCGCCTTGACTACCACAGCGGCCGCCACGGTGTCAGGGCTCTAAATCTCTCCCCCGCGCAGAATCGGGAATGAGGACGTTCCGAATCCTTCTTAGGCGCCGCCCGGCGTACACTTCCGAGACATGCGCGAGGCGACGCCGCATCCGTATCCCCACCCGCTCCCGCCGGAACGCGTATCCATCATCTCCCCCGACGACCTCCGGACGTTGCTCGAGGGCCCCTCGCCGCCCTTTCTCCTCGACGTCCGAGCCAAGCCCGGACGCGAGTACGCACACTTTCCCAACGATCATCACATCCCCCTCCCCGAATTGGAGCGGCGGCTCGGTGAGCTCCCCCGGGATCGGATGATTGTCACCTATTGTCAGTACGGTGCCCGGGCGCGCCAGGCCGCCGAGCTGCTGGGACGGCATGGCTTTTCGGAGGTGGTCGCCCTCGAGGGAGGACTCGACGAGTACTCCCGGAGAATCGACCCGTCGATCCCGCGATACTGGACCACGCCCACTGCGGGACACCTCGTGCTCCAGCCCTTCCCACGTCTGGACTCTGGCTGCCTCACCTATCTGCTCGCCGACCCGGTCGAGCAGGCTGCGGTCTTGATCGACCCCGGCATCGCGGTCGGTCCGTATCTCGAGACCCTCTCTCAGCGGCACTGGAAGCTCACCGGCATCATCGAGACTCACACGCATGCCGACCATCTCGCGGGGCACGACGAACTGCACCGCCGTACCGGCGCTCCGATCGTCGTGGGGACCCGTTCCCCGGCAGCCTACCCGCATCGAACCCTCGCGGACGGGGAGGCCTGGACCGTCGGGCGCGAGGAGATCGTCGCTCTCGAAACGCCCGGCCACACGCAGGACCACATCACGCTCCACGTGGGACCGACGATCTTCACCGGCGATACCCTGCTCATCGGCTCCTGCGGCCGAACCGACCTCGGAGACGGGAGTCCGGACCGCCTGTACGAGAGCCTGACCGAGAAGATCCTGCGGCTACCGGACGAGACCGAAGTTCTACCGGCACACTACGGCGCTCACCACGCCCTCCCGGACCGGTTCGTCTCGTCGCTCGGGTACGAGCGGGCGACGAACGAGGCACTCCGGATGCCGTCGCGCGAGGCATTCCTCACGTACATGACGGAAGGGTGGCCGCCCAAGCCGGCCGACTTCGACCGGATCGTGGCCGCGAACCTCCGCTAGTCCCGGCCAGTTTCCCTCAGCGCAACCGACTTTCTCTCGGCGCAGGTGTCGTCGAAACGACACGGTTAAAGTGCGAGCGGGACTCGCGGGGGCTTCGCGATGCAGGCGATCACGAGCCTCACCAGTGCCTTTCCGCGTTCGGAAGCGCTGGTACAGGCGACCCGGGACCTCGACCGGGGGCGTACGACGCCCGAGGCGGTCCAGGAGCTCTACCTTCGGACGGAAGCGGAGGTCGCCGGCCTCGAGCAACGTCTCGGGTTGGAGCCTCGAACCGGTGGCTACCTGCGCTGGCAGGACCTGTTCCGTCCGTTCGCAGAATCCTGGGAGGGCTTCACCGTCGGGCCGCTCACCCGCTGGTTCGAGACGAACCAGTTCTACCGGCAGCCGATCCTGCACTCTCCCCCCGGCCGGGTGGCAGGAGCGATCGCGAACTGGCTGCCCCTGCCGCCCGGCGGTAAGGGTCCGCGGAAGGCGATCCTGCCGGGTCCGTACACCTTTGCCGGGCTGCTCGACAATCGGTCGGGGGAGACTCCCGAGTCACTCACCCATCGCATGGGACGCCTCCTGGGCGATGAGGTCCAGGAACTTCGGGCGGCCGGCTACACCGCCTTCCAGTTTCAGGAGCCGTTGCTGGTCTATCGCCCACCGGAGGGGGCCCGGGCGGAGGCGGTCGTTGCCGCGTATCGGGCCATCGCATCGGCGGCCGGCGGGTCGGTGGTGGCGGTCTGGACCTACTTTGCCGACGCTCACAACGCTTGGCCGCTCCTGAGCCGGCTACCGGTCTCCCTCGTGGGCGTGGATCTCTCCGAGACCGACGCTCTCGCACTGGCCCCGGCAACGGAACGCCGGGGACTCGGTCTCGGTGTCATCGACCCACGGACCAGCCTGGTCGAGGAGCCGGCCGAAGTTGTCCGCCTCGCCCGGTCCATCGCCGACCGGCACCGGCCCACCTCGCTGTGGATCGGTTCGGGAGCGCCTCTCGACCTGCTCCCCTGGGAACCGGCGACGCGGAAGCTCCACGGTTTGCCCGCCGTCCGTCAGGGCATCGACGCGGCTTCGGGGGGCCCATGACCGACCGGCTGTTCCCCACGCAGGAGATCGGCAGTCTGATGAAGCCGCGCTGGCAGCTCCTGGGCCAGCGCGGGGAGTCCCTGGACGACGCCGCCCGGGCGGACTTCGTCCGGTGGAACGAGCTCCTCCACTTCGTGCCGGCGGACGACCCCGCGGTCCGCAAGTTCCTCGGCGATCGTTCTCGGGAGGTCGGCGCGGAGACCGTTCGGGACTGGGCGGCGCTGTTCCTGCTCCGCTACCTGGAGGCGACCGGTCTGGACCGGGTGTACGACGGAGAGGCCCGACGGATCGAGATGTACGAGTACCCGGTTCGTCAGATGAGGGGCTTCCAGTTCCTGGGCCACGTCCGGTCCTTCGACAACAAGTACTACCTCAAGGCCGCCGGCACCGGGGAGGTCCGTCTCGACCACCCGTACCACGTGGAGGAGTTCGAGTTCGTCCGGGACCACGCCAAAGCCACGCCGAAGCTTCCCATCACGGGCCCCTACACGCTGGCCGACTGGTCGTACAACGAGTACTACCTCCGCCGGCACGAGGGCTGGAAGGGACGGGACGTCCGACGCCGGGCGCAGCGGGATTTTGTGGTCGAGATCGCGCGGCAGGCGATCCGGCCGACGCTCGCCGCGCTCATCGAGAAGGGCTGCCGCGTCATCCAGATCGACGAACCGGCCGCCGGGACCCATCCGCAGGAGGCCGAGCTCGTCGCGGAGGGGTTCAACGCCGCCACCGACGGGCTCGATGCGGAGTTCTCGATGCACATCTGCTTCTCCGACTATCGGCCGCTGTTCCCGGCCCTCCTCGAGGCGAAGCGGTGCCGGCAGTGGGCCTGGGAGTTCGCGAACCGCGATACCGATGGCCGGGACGGCTACGAGGTGTTGAACCTGTTCCGCGAGTACGGGGATACCCGGCAGATCGGCCTCGGGGTCCTCGACCCGCACCGCGATGAGGTGGAGTCGCCCGAACGGGTGAAGGACCGGATCCTCCGGGCGGTGAAGATCCTTGAGGACCCTCGGAGGATCTGGGTCAATCCGGACTGCGGGCTCCGGACCCGACGCCTCGAGATCGCGTACGCGAAGCTCCAGAACATGGACCGCGGGGCGAAGCTCGCCCGGGCCGAGGTCGGCGGTACGGCCGGCTGACCCGGGCTCAGGCGGCCGTCAGCACTTCGGCCCCGGTGGGCCCGACCAGGATCGTGTGTTCCGCCTGGGCCACCCAGCCTCGGCCGGTCTCTACGAAGACCGGATAGGTCTGCAGCAGCCGGCGGGCCCCCTTGAGCGACGCCTTCTCGGCGGCGTCGGTGACCCACCGGGTCGTGAACGGGAGCGTACGGAAGCGGTCGAAGGCCCGCGCGAGTGCCGGGTCCCGGTCGCCCGGATCGGTACGAAACCGAACGATGTTGCCGAACGGTCCATCCTCGATGTGGCCGTCCCCGTTGGTGACGAACGGCTCGATGGCGACCACCTCTCCTTCGTGGAAGGTGGCCGTGCTGTAGCCCCCCACGTTGGGGATCGATTTTCCGGCGTGGAGCAGATACGACTCGATCGAGTGTCCGGTGAGGTCGACCACGGGCTTGAATCCCTGCGCGTGTACCGCCCGCTCGATCGCCCGGGACACGTCATCCACCGGCCCGTTCGGCCGAACGGCGCGGACCCCGGCGTCCAGGGCCTCGCGGACGGACCGGACCAGACGGTCGTATCGGTGGGTATCGCCCACCTCGATCGTCGCGGCCGTGTCGGCGATGGCGCCCTGGACGTGGGCGCCGACGTCCACCTTGAGAAGGTCGCCGGCGACCAGCGTCGCCTCGTCGGACTCGGACGGAGTGTAGTGGGCCGCCTCCCAGTTCCGGGAGAGGTTGGTCGGAAACGCGGGTTCGGCCCCCTGGTCCCGGATGTACGCCTCGATGCGGTCCGCAAGCTCTCGACGAAGGAGGCCCGGCCGGGCCAGGCGGAGCCCGAGTTCCCGCGCCTCACCGGCGATCCGCCCGGCCCGACGCCAATGTTCGAGGTCCGCCGGATACGGGCTCACGGTCGGTCAGCCTCGCCGAACGAGGACAGGACGGTCGCCCGTGAGTGCCACGATGGTGGAGGGCCGACCGGAAGGTCGGGGACTGCCCGAGAGATACGCGCCGACCTCGGCTCCGAAGACCTGCCGGGCCTGCTCGAGGGTGCGGACCGGAGGCTCGCCATGGCGGTTCGCCGAGGTGGTCGTCAGCGGCCCCGTCTCCGCGAGAAGGGCGCGAGCCGTCGGATGATCCGGAATGCGAACGCCCACGGTGGCGGAGCCGCCGAGGACCGACGGGACCCAGGACTCCCGGGCTCGCGGGCTCGCCGGAAGGAGAAAGGTGTACGGCCCGGGAAGGAAGCGCCGGAAGATGCTCCGCGTTGCCGGCGTGAGAGCCACGAACGGCTCCGCCTCTTCGTAGGAGGAAAAGGCGACGGAGACCGGCATCCCCTCCGGCCGCCGCTTCGCCGCGTAGAGACGCCGTACCGCGGCCGCATCCGTGGGCCGGACCCCGAGGCCCCAGAGAGTGTCGGTCGGATACAGCACCGGCTCTCCGCGCCGAGCGGCCCGGACGGCAACGGCGACCCCGTCCGGCATCGGTTCAGAGGAACTCCTGGTCCGTGCGGACGTAGGAGTGGTAATCCTCGGGCCGGAAGAACAGGGCGAGCTCCCGTTCTGCAGAGGCCGACGAATCGGAGGCGTGGATCAGGTTCGGTGTCATCGCGAGGGCGAGGTCCCCGCGGATGGTTCCCGGCGCCGCGGTCGCGGGGTTGGTCGCGCCGACGAGCAGCCGAACCACGGCGATCGCCCCGCGGCCCTCGACCGCGAGGGCCAGTACCGGGCCGCTCGTGATGTGCCGGACCAGCCCGTCGTAGAACGGCTTGCCGGCGTGCTCGAAGTAATGCCGGCCGGCGAGGTCCGGAGTGACCCGCAAAAGCCGCGCGCCAACCACCGTGAGGCCCTTGCGTTCCAATCGCCCCAGGATCTCTCCCGAAAGCCCCCGCTTTACGGCGTCCGGCTTCAGGAGCACCAGCGTGCGCTCCGTTCCCGCTTCGGGCATCGGTGTTGGTAGGGGAGCGGCGACAAAAGCTTTGATGCGGCCACGGTCCGCCGGGCCGGTGCCGATCGAACACACGGCGCGCATCGGATTCGAGCGCGCGGCGGAGCGGTACGAGCGCGGGCGCCCGGAGGTGCCACCGGACGCGGTGGAGGCCCTCGTCCACACGCTCAGCATCAGCGAGCGGTCGGCGGTACTGGAGCTGGGCGCCGGTACCGGCAAGTTCTCCCGACTGTTCGGCCCCCGCGCCGGCCGGTACCTGGCCCTCGAGCCCGTTCCGGGCATGCGCGCCCTGTTTCGGCGTCAGCTCCCCCATATCCCTCTCGTCGCCGGCGTGGCGGAGGCCCTACCCGTCCGCGCGGGCCGATTCGATGCGATCGTCGCCGTGCAGGCGTTCCACTGGTTCGATGCGTCGCGGGCGATGGAAGAGATGCGCCGCGTGCTGCGACCCGGGGGAGCGGTGGGCCTCGTCTGGAACGCCCGGGATGAGTCCGTCGATTGGGTGCGCCAGGAGAGCCGGATCCTGGACCGATACGATGAGCGAGAGCCCCGGTACGCCGACGGTGCCTGGCGGGCGGCCTGGAAAGACCCTCCCGGCTTTAGCCCGCTCGAACTGCAGACGTTCTCGTTCGTACAGCGGATGGACCGAGCGACAGCGCTGGATCGGTTCCTGTCGATCAGCTTCATCGCCAGCCTGGACGCCCAGCGGCATGCCGAGGCCGAGGCGGCGATTGGAAGCCTTCTCGATACGCACCCCGAGACGGCCGGCCGCCCCGAGATCGAGCTCCCGTATCGGTGCGAGGTCTACACCTCGCATCGTCTACCGGGGCCGACCTAAACCGCGGCCCGGTCGCAGGCGGCGTTCCATGGACACCGACCACATCGGGCCGGACTCGGTGTCGCCCTCCCATCGTACGGGACGGCCAGTTCCCGCCGGAGTTCGAGCAGCTCCGCCCGCTGCGCCGGGGTCCACTCGATCCGAAACTCCTGGCCGTCGCCGTATCGTAGGAGACCGTAGGGTGGAGGGCGACCGGTGACCTCCTCGATCAGCAGGCAGTACGCCGCGACCTGGATTCGATGGGAGAACGGAGGTCCCGTCGACGGCGCGGGTCGGGACTTGACCTCGACCGCGATCCATCGCCCATCGGCCCGCTGGCGGATCTCGTCCGGCCGACCGACCAATCCCCATCGGGACGACCGCAGCAGTCGGCCCGGCGAGGACGGGAGGTCCGACCCGACCCACCAGCCCTCTTGGTGAAGCCGGTACCGATGGTACCCCACCCAGGCAGCACCGATGAGGAACGCCAGGCCAGCGACGAGGAGAGCTCCCGCAAGGAACGGGTTCACCATCCGCTGGCGACCCCCCAGGCCAGCAGGCAGAGAAGAGCGCCTGCGGCAAGGAGCCACCAACCGGTCGATGCGCCACGTTCCCAGCGGACGCGGGACGTGAGCTCGCGCGTGTGGAGCCGCTGCCCCCGAATCCGTCGGACCTCGCTCGGCGGCGTCGGTCCCTGCGGCGGCGGATGATGCCGGTACCAGAATGCCCGAGGGCAGTACGCGTACTCCGCGAGGTCGCTAACGCTCACCCATCCGGAGGCGTCGGACCGAGGGGAACGGGCCACGGTCGAACCCCGGAGCCTGGGCCCCCTTCAAACCGAGGGGCGGAGTGGAAGCTGCCGGCCGGCGCCTCGGTCGCGGGCCGTGCCGGAGAGGCCGCGGGCTCGGACGCCAGGTCCCCGGAGTGGCCCGGGAACTGTGGGGACCACTCCCGGAGGATCAGCACCATCAGAACGACGAGACCGAGTCCGAACAGGCCGCCGAGGCCCTCGGAGAATCCGCAGGCCCCCGTCTGCTGGCACATCGGGAGCGCGACCGTGGCGTTGAGAATGCCCACGGCACCGAGGGCGAAGAGCCACCGGGCGTAGAGCGGTCCGAGCAGCGCGACCGGCACGAGCCAGATCAGGAAATTCTCCGTGAAGCGCTGGGCGACCAGCGCGACGATCACGGTGAGCAGCGCCACGGCGGGTATGGCCGCCCACTTCCGGAGATGGACGAAGACGATCCCGGCGAGCAGCGCGAGCCCCTGCACGGCGAGGAGGACGGCCGACGGCGGCATCGCGTGCAGCGGGATCAGCACGCCGAATTCGTTGATCGAAAGGTCCGCACGGGTCAGCTGCTGACTGAACAGAAGGCTGTAGGCGTAGTTGCCCCAGATGAGCCCGACCAGCACGCTGAGCGCGCCGAAGACGGCGATCGATACCGCGAGCTCTCGCCAACGGACCGTGCCGGTTCCGGAGAGACCCCCCCAGAAGGGAAACAGGGACGGGAACTTCACGGTGGAGAGAACGCCGGCGACGGCGCCGGCCGCCGGATTGCGACGGAGCGCCAGCCAGATGCCGATGAGCGCGGCGACCGGAACGATCGAGCTGTGCCCACCCTGGATCGACCCGACCACCAGCGGCGCGTAGACCGGCGTCGTCGCGACGACGAGCGTGGCGTACCACCGTTCCCGGACCGCCAGGGCCCACGTCAACGGGATCAGGCTGAGCGCGACCAGATTCCAGACCAGCCAGATCCCGATCCGTCCCCCGAGACTTCCGAGCGCATCCAGCAGGACCGAGGCGATGCCGTACGGGACATGCACGGAGTGCCCGCACTGGAACGTAACGAACGGATTCGAACCCGTGAGCAGGTCCCGGCCGGACTGCAAGAGGGCCAACGTGTCGTCCTCGCCCGCGGAGCACGGGATGGGCGCGGACTGGACCACCGCGGCCACCACGAACACGACGCCGATCGCGGCCGCCACAATTCGCCAGTCCCAGGGGAGGCGTCGGACGGCCGCGAGGGGGCGGACGAGCGCCCGGTCGACCAGGGCCCGAAACGCTCGGGCCCGAGGCCATCCGTAGAGGAGCACGAGGCCGCCGACAACGCCCGCCACCAGCTCGGGAATCGACGCGACGAGCAGCGAGAGGGTCAACGTTCACCCAGCGGCGGGACGGGCCTTACGACTTCCGCTCCCCGGCACGGGGAATCTCCGCCTAGGACGAAGTATCTGCGTTCGTGGGTTTTCGGGCGCGGGGCTTCTTCGCCGGCGGGGCTTCGGCCGCCGCCGTCGGCTTGGCGGGTTTCTTAGCGCCGGACTTCGCGCCCGTCTTCGCGGGCTTGGCGGGTGCCGGGGTGGCGGGGGCCTCGGCCGTCGGCTGCCGGCGCTGCTCGGCCAGACGCTTGAGCTCGTGGGCCCGGGTCCATCGGAGCCGGTGCCCCACCCGACCCAGGCCCAGCTGCTGCTTGCGGCACGACGAGGAGCAGAAGGCGAAGAGCGAGCCGTCGCGCTTGACGAACAGGAGGCCGGTGCCGGGCTCAATCTCTCCGGCGCAGAACGAACAGGTGCGGTGGACGACCATGGGTCGAGCGGCCTCACCGCACGGAGAGCTTGCGGGCCTCTCGGGCCGTTTCGCGGAGGATGAGGACGTCGCCGACTCGGATGGGACCCATCACATTGCGGGCGATGATCTTCCCGCGGTCCCGGCCGGCAAGGACCCGGACCTTCACCTGGGTCGCCTCTCCGGCCATCCCCGTGCGGCCCACGAGTTCCACGACCTCGGCCGGGGAACCCCTGTCCTCCTCTGCCACCGTCTCCACCTCGGATCGTCGCGACGGCTAGGTTACTTCTTCAGCGTGGAGAACGCGCCCGCGAGCTCGTCCAGGATGCCCTTGGCCTCTCCGGCATCGACGATGGCCACGCTGGCCGCGGACTTCGAGAGTCCCGCGGCCTGGCCCAGCCGTTGCTTCTTGGACACGTACAGGTACGGGATCCGCTTCTCCTCGCAGAGCATCGGGATGTGCGCCAGGATCTCGATCGGGTCCACGTCCTCGGCCATCACGACCAGCTTCGCTTCCACGCGTTCGCTCGCCTTCGTGACCTCGTTCGTCCCGATGCGGACCTTCCCGGTCTCTCGGGCGATCTGCACGAGCTGCAGCGCCTTGTCGGCGATTTCGGCCGGTGTCTCGAATCGGATGTAGATCGCTTTCGGCATGGTTGCCTCGCGTCAGCGGGAACCCGGTGTGGGGTCCCTCGGCTCACGGGTGGAACGGTCGCTACGACTGACGATATTTAACCCTGACATCCGACGCCGCGAGCGCCGACCCTCCGGCGGCGACGCTACGGGAGCATCGACGCCGGGATGTTGCCGGGGTGCGCCGCGAAGAACCGCTTCGCCGGCTCCGTGATGCGCGCGAGCGCGGCTGCGACGGACGACTTGAGGTCCTGGGGATGGAGCCCGCCGGCACGCCAGGTCTTCAGGAACTCCTCGTCGGTCGCGAGGTCGAGCGGCCCTCCGTGCTTGGCGGCCCGCTCGACGGCCAGACGGCCCTCCCACGGAATCACGACGTACCGCGCCAGCTCCACGACCGGGTTGCCGTCGATCTCCTTCGCCGGACAGTAGGCGGCAGCGATCCGGTCCCGGATCAACTCCGGCTCGGCGTGAATCCGGATGCCGGCGTCGGGGTCGGACTTGGACATCTTCTTCTCGACGGTCAGCGACTCCGGGTCCATGCGCCCGCCCCCCTTCAGCGACGACACGAGCGGCGTGTGGACCCCGACCGGAACCGGCCAGCGGTAGTGGTGCGCGACCTCGCGGGCGAGGACGTGGGCCCGGCGCTGGTCGATGCCGGCGTAGGCGATCTCGACCGGCAGCTGAAAGATGTCGGCCGCCTGCATGGAGGGGTAGAACAGCTTCGCCGTGTCGAGGTTCGCGTCCTCCTCCGCGCGGCCCATGATCGGCAGCGCCCGGCGAGACCGGGCGAGGGAAGTGGCCTTCGCGACCCGGACGACCCGGTCCCAGTACCCGGGTTCGGCCTGCAGCTCCTGCGCCCAGCGGAACCGAGTCCGGTCCGGGTCCACTCCGAGCGCGATGAACGCCTCCTGCATGTACCGGCCGGCGTCCCGGATACGGTCCAGGGAGCCTCCCAGTTTGTCGTTGATCCAGGCGTGCCAGTCCGCCAGGAACACGGTGAGCTGACAGCCGGCGTCCGTGAGGTCCCGCATCTTCCGTGCGGTGACGAGATGGCCGACGTGCAGAAGGCCGGAAGGCTCGAAGCCGATGTAGGCTCGCGGAGAGGTCTCGCGCTCGAGGATCGTCCGCAGTTCGTCGGCCGTCAGGACCTCGGCGGTGTTCCGAACGATCCGGGCGACCCGATCCTCGAGGTCCACGTTTGCGCGAGGAACCGCGGCTCTATTTATGCCCCCATGTTGAAACCCCCGATGGGCCCCGAACTTTCTCCGACCCGACGGCTGCTGCGATGGCCGAGGGCTCCCGAACTGCTCGGCCCCGTGGCCCGAGTCTCGGAGGAGTTTCCGGAACTCGTCGGCCTCCGCGTGCGCGTCGACCTCCTGCCCTGGGGTTCCCGGAGGCTCGGCTCGGCGTCCATTCTCGAGCATCCGCCTCGAGTGGCGTTCCACCCGGACCTCGCCCGCCGGCCCGACGAGCTCGCCGCGACCGCCGCTCACGAGTTCATGCACCTCCTCCAGTGGCCGCTCCAGCGCGTTCCCAATGGCGAGCGTGCCTGCGACCTGTTCGTTCTCGCCCGATTCGGAACCCGGTTTCAGGGCCCGCCCTACTATCTGCACGTGCCCCGGAGGGCCCGGGACCACTGGACCGAATGGGCCCCGCTGGCGCAGGACCTGGCGCTCCAGGCCTTGGAGGAACGCGGCAGGGGCCGTCGCCAGTACCTGCGCTGGTGGGAGGAGGAGTTCCGGTCGCGGATCCCCACCTCCGGCGCTGGGGGCTGGGCTCCCGGTCTCTCCCCGGCACCCGGGTGAGGGCGCCGCCGGCCGCCCACAGGTCTTAAAGTCGGTCGCCGCCCTTGTAACGGTGCTCTCGGATGACCGACTCGACGGACGCATCGGCCGAGACGGCGCCTCCCAGGGACGAGGCCGGCTCGGAGCCCACGAAGGAACGCAAGCCCGACTCCGAAGGGCCGGACACGGCGACGCCGAGCGGAGAGCGGATCGTCGAGAAATGGATGGCAACGGTCAGCAAGGCTGACCGACCGAAGCGACACCGGATCGCCACTCCGACGAAAGGCTCGACGGACGTGCTCCGGAAGTGGGTCGAAGGCGACGACTCCGTCCTCGAGACCTGGATCCAGTCCTCCGAACCGGCCCCCGTGCCGACGGCTCCCACCCCCGCCATTGCGGACGAGCTGGGCATGCCGCCGTCGCCGACCGTGGGTCCGGTGCCGACCGGCCCGATGCCCAGCGACCGCGCTCCGTCGGGTGCCGCCGCCTCCGTGGGGGAACGGGAAGCGACGCTCGTTCGGTGGCTCACCGACCTGCTCGACCGGGTCAAGTCCGAGCAGTTCGACCCGCATTCCCTCGTCGAGGAATTGCAAGACCTCCAGCGGCAGCTCTACGACGAGCGCCAGAAGCGGAAGCAGATGGAGGAGGAACTGGAGCACGTGAAGCGCGGCTCCATCGCGGTCATCAAGTATGTCCGGAACCGCGAGGCCAAGGCCCGGGAACAGCTGGTCCAGGAGATGGAAGGGCGAATCTCGGAGCTTCAGATGGCTCTCGACCGGACCGGGGCGGACATCGCCCCGGCCACTGCGGCCCCGGAGATGCCCGCCGTCGCCGGCGGGGCGGAGGCTCCGGCCGGGGAAGGGCCGAGTCGCGAGGCCGAGTCCCGGCTCCGGCAGGAGTTCGCCGAGCGGGAGCACGGGTACATCGACCGAGAAACGGAGCTCCGGCGCCGACAGATCCAGCTCGAAGAGGAAATCCGGAACCTGCGGTCCGAACTGGACCTGTCCAAAAAGCGGCTCGACAACGTCGGCGCCGACGAGCGCTCCATCACCTCCGCGCTCCAATCCCGACTGAACACCGCCGACATGCGGGAACGGGAGCTCGCCCGACGGGAGAACGAGCTGCGTACCAAGTTCGAGGAGATCCGGCTCCAGACGGAGGACGTCGAGCGCCGCCGTACGCCCCTCGAGTACAAGGAGAAGGAGCTCCAGGCGTGGGAGCAGGAACTCCGGATCCAGAAGGAGGCCGTAGCGCTCCAGCTGCGCCGGATCGAGGAGGCCCGGCTCGCCGGAGAATCCCTCGAGTCTGCCGAGAAGTCGAAGCGGCTCGCCGAGCTCCAGACGGAGGTCACGAAGAAGGAAGAGGAGCTCCGGACCCGCGAGGCGTTCATGCACCAGCGGATGCAGGAGCTGGAGGGGCTGGAACGGAAGGCCGCCGAGGCGGAGGCCGATCGGTCCGGGGCCGAGGTCTCCGCGGCGGCGAGCGTCAAGAAGGCCCGAACGGGCGTTCGACGGCTGGACGACCTGCTGTTCGGCGGCATCCCGCTGGGCTCTCAGCTTCTGGTCAACGGACCGGCCCACACGGGAAAGGAGGTGCTGGCCCGGGCCTTCGCGACCGAGGGACTCCGGAACGGTGGCGGCGTGGTCTGGGTCCTCACGGACAAGACCTACCAGACGGTCCGCGAAGAGTCGACCGATTTCCTCCCGAACTACCTCGAGATCGAGCAGAAGGGGCTCGTCAAGTACCTCGACCTGTACTCGCGGAGCCTCGGCCTGACCGAAGGGGAGCGGAACGCCGTGCTGCTCTCGTTCACCGACAAGGGGATCATCGACACCCTGACGGCCAAGGTCAACGAGTTCGCGCTCGAGTTCCGGCAGAAGGGGATCCCCTACCGGCTCATCTTCGAGTCCGTCTCGACGCTCACGGCCTACCTGGACACGGCCGCCACGTTCCGGTTCCTGCAGCCGTTCGTCGGGCGCCGGAAGGTCGATGGCGCCGCCGGCTACTACCTCATCGAGACCGGTATGCACAGCGAGGCCGACCTGCGGACCCTCGAGCACATGATGGACGGTTCAATCAACCTCAAGATCGACCAGCTGAAGAATTTCCTCTCCGTGCGCGGCATCACCGACGTCCAATCCCGGGCCTGGGTCGGCTACACGTTCACGAAGCGGGCCTTCTCGCTCGGCTCCTTCTCGCTCGACCACATCCGGTAGAACGGGGCCGGCGGGCCCCGGCCGCCGGACACAAGTATATATTCCGCAACCCCGTGGAAATCCCGCTAGGCTAGACCGGGGGGTTGGGCGTCCCCTTGTACACCGAAACCGTCCTTAGCGGGGGTGACAGGCAGGAGCGACGCGCACCGAGGGAGTCCGTCTCGTTCGTCTCCGTCGACGCTCTGTTCCACTGGGCCGCGGGCACCGCGACGAGCGCTCGGAGGAGCGCCCTAGCGGTTACCCATCACGGGAACCGGGTCAGGTCCTGACGGGAGCAGCCTTACCGTGACCCGACGACGCTGGTGGGGCGACG
>JASHOK010000062.1 GCA_030041175.1 Thermoplasmata archaeon
GGGTCAGCTCCGGCGAGGGACTTCGGGTGCTCAGCGAACAGGGCACGGAGCCCCACGACTGAGAGCACCCAGTACGACCCAAGGTCGTCCCGACCCGACCTCACGATGAGCCCGCGCGAAGACAATGCCCGGCCGCAGTCGCGCACCATCCGCTCGGCGGCCTCAGGGGCTTCCGAGCAGCGGACTCGTAGGTCGCGCAACCGAACCGTAAGCTCGGTGCCGTGGCCCGCCTCGTCGACGTACCGCCGCAGAGCGCTCCAGGGCCCTGCCCCGCCGACGAAGTCCGCTCCCACTGACGTTTCGTCCGGCGATGGACCCGGGGGTGTGGGGAGGGCGCGGGGACGATCGTCCGAAGTCGGTTCGGTGACCGGGTCGGGCCGCAGGCTCCTGCTGCTAGGGGGAGGGAGGGCGATCCAGCGGATCTGCGCGCCCTTGTCGACGAGCACCGCTGCCTCACCCCTGCGCAGGCGCATCGCCGCCTCCGGTCGCACCTCCGGCGCCCACCGGGCAAGGTCCCGGAGCCCGGCCGGGTCGCCCCGGAACACCACGAGGTCGGCCGAATTCGTCCGCAGTGCCTCCTGAAGCGGCGTCGGGAGGGAGTCGAAGGACTGCGTCGCGGCCCAGATGTGGAGATTGAACCGGCGTCCCAGACGGAGCATTTCAGCGACACTCTCGTGACCATACCACTGGACCTCGTCGAGGACCAGGAAGATCTTGCCGCGGTCGGGCCGGACCAGCACCGCATTCCAGACCAAGGCAAGCAGGACGGCCAGCAGATAGCGAGCGACCGACTCCCCCGCGAACTGGGCGGCCCCGGAGATCACGGTCAGGCGGCCGCTCTGAACCGCCTCGCCCGCGCACCACGTCGGAGACTCCGCGTCCAGCAACGACCGCAGGGTCCCGCTCCGCGTAATCTCCGAGAGTAACCGGCGCGCACCTTCTCCATCCTGCGGCGTGAGCTCCAGCCGCCGACGGAGTTCGCTGACGGAATCACGAGCCGTGTCGGGGATCGAACCCAGACGGGGTGGCCCGCGCTCCAGGAGCCGCTCGGCCCGCACCAGGGATGGCTCGGGCCAGAGGCTGGCAGCCCGGAGCGCATGGAAGAGCATCTCCTCGAGCCGGGGGCCCCAGAAGCTCGCGTCCGGATACCGACCCGCCCGCACCCGCCGCAACGCCCCGATGACGTCAGCGAGAGCTCTTTCCGACGCCACGGTGGATGATCCGAGGTTCGACGAGACTTCTCGGAGCACGTTCAGCGTGAGCCCCGGATGGTCGGGACCGACCTGGACGAGAGCGGGCACTCCGGGAGGAATGCCGCGAACGAACTCCTTGGCAGTCTCTCCCACCGGATCGAAGAGCACGACTGAGCCGTGGCGGGCTGCTTCCCAGGCCAGATGCACCAGCAGCGAGCTCTTCCCCATCCCCGTCTCCCCGAGAATGACCAGATGGCGCCCGTTCGCCGGCTCCATCGGTAAGCCCACGGAAGCGCCCCTCAAGTCCCGGCCGAGCCAGAGTGAAGGCCATGGCCCCACCGAGTCGGCGTTCGCCGGTCGCCCCAGTGAACGGGGGACCGGGAACAGGCTCAGAACCTCGGGCTCTGTCAGGACGATGTCCCTCGTGAAAAGCGACCGGATCCGGCCCGGCTCGATGCAGACCAGTCGGTTCCCCCCATCGAGGTGGCTGACCGACTCGATCAGCGCCGCGACCTGGCCCGCGACCAGCAGGCTCTCCGAATCGGGACGTGCTAGAAGGTCTCCCTTCACCCTCCAGCGCGGCGCGTACCGGCGTGCCTCCCTGCGATCCTCGAGAGACCGGAGCATGGAGTTGAGTGGACGTGAGAGGGAGGGCTCGGTCTCGGTCTGCGGAGAGGGCGGTGGAGGTAACCCGGGCAGTGACACCGGATCCGGCTGAAGCTCCCACACGACCGCCACACGGGCCCGGCTCCCGCCCAACTGCTCGACAATCGACTCCGACCATGGACCTTCTTCCCCGGGAACTGGGAAGGGGAGCCCGACCTCGCCGCCGCACCGGACTGTGCGAACCGGATTTCCCCAGAGACGTCGTTCCAGAGGGTCACCCGGGCGCCACTGTCCGGGCTCGTACGCTGGGGAAAGCCCGAACTGCACCCAACGGTCGCCGGTTACAGCTCGTGCTACCAAGGAGATGGAGTCGGTGGTCCCGCCCCACCACCCCAGCTCGAGGGGTATTCGCAACCCGTGGGCCCCCCGCAGCGCCCGCCGCAGGTGGGCAAAAAATGCACGGGACTCTTCGCGGTCGGAAGTTCCGCCGTGTGATCGGAACCGATAACACGTTCCCTTCGACACCGGCCCCCTCGTGGGCCTAGCGCTCTTGCGAACGTCAGTCTCGCGCCTCGGGCTGAACGCTGAACGGTGACTGCAGCCCGCCTCAGACCGGGGCCCCGTCGCTGGAGGTCACCGTCAAGTAGGCGCCCGGGTGGCTCCTCTCCGGTCCTCCGCCATGGCGTCGATCGAGGAGCAGATCGCCTCGCTCGAGGAGGAGATCCGGCGGACCCCGTACAACAAGGCCACCTCGGGTCACATCGGACGGTTGCGGGCGCGGATCGCCTTTCTCCGTCTCGAGCGTGAGAAGCGCAGTCGCGGCAAGGGGGGCGGGGTCGGCTACGCCGTACGGAAGTCTGGCCACGCGACCGTGGCCCTCGTGGGGTATCCGTCGGTGGGCAAGTCGACGTTGCTGACCCGGCTGACGGGAGCCAACAGCCAATCCGCCGCCTACGACTTCACGACCGTTTCGATCATCCCGGGAATGCTGGAGGCTGCGGGGGCCTCCATCCAAGTTCTCGATATGCCGGGACTCGTTCCTGGGGCCTCTCGGGGTCGCGGGCGCGGGCGGGAGGTCCTGTCCGTAGTGCGCTCCGCGGACCTGATCCTATTCCTCATCGACAAGGATCATCCCAATTTTCGGGGACTCCTGGAGGAGCTCGAGGACGCCGGGATCCGCGTGAACGCCCGGCGACCTCGGATCGTGATCACCCCCGCACTGCGAGGAGGTCTCACGGTGACGAGCACCGTACGCCTGACCCGGTTGGACGAAGAGGCAGCGGTCGATATTGCCCGAGAGTTCGGGGTCCACAACGGGACGATCGTGTTTCGGGAAGACGGCACTCCCGAGCATCTCATCGATGTGCTCGCGGGCAACCGGGTCTATCTGCCGGCGATCCTCGCGGTCAACAAGTCCGACCTTATCGGGCCGACCGATCGGTCGCGGATCCGGGACCAGGTCAAGCCCTTCGAGCCCATCTTCATCGCCGCCGAGACGGGTCAGAATCTCGACGAACTCGTGCTCGCGATCGTGCGCGCCCTGGCCTTTATCCGGATCTACCTTAGGCCTCCCGGCGGGGAGGCCGACCGGGTCGAGCCCTTGATCCTGCGCGGCGGCAGCCGGGTACAGGACCTGCTGGCGCGTCTACCGCCAGAACTCGGCGCGAACTTCAAGGCCGCGCTGGTCTGGGGCCGGAGCGCCCGGTTTCCTGGGCAGACCGTGGGTCGGGAGCACGTCCTGGCTGACGAGGACGTGGTCACCGTCGTCGTCCAGCGGGGCCGCGCCGCGGCGAGCTAACGCGACCGGGTATGGGTCCCCGCGACGTCGGGGCCCGGAGCGCCAGTAGACGGTGCTGCCGGTGGAAGGGTTCGAGGGCCACCGGGGCCGAGAGTGGGCGGAAGGGGGACAGCTCGGACATCGCTCGGGCTTCTAGCTCGGACGGACTCCGGTCCCGTCGGATGCTGGAGAGCTTGAGCACGAGCACCACCATTCCCGCTTCGCGCAGGAACAGGCTGGCGTTGTCCCGGGCGATGGCCGCCTGATCGGCCTGCGCAACGTCCGAGTACACGCCGTCGACGGGAGGTACCAGTCCGGCGTACCCTTCTGGATGCCGGCCATCGGCGAGGACGGGATACAGATTCGGGTACCGTTCCGCCAGGCGGAGTAGGCGAGTGAACGGCCGGAGGCTGACCTCGACCGCGTAGACCACACCCTCTGGGCCCACGAGATCTGCGATGTGGGAGGCCGTGGTTCCCGTGGCGGCGCCGAGGTACAGCCACCGTTCGCCCGGCCGGGGGAGCGGAGCGTCGTATCCTCGGAGCAGTGCCGCTGACAGCTTGCTCCGGTACGGGTCCCAGCGTCGCCACCATCCGCCCGGCCGGGCGACCAGACGTTCCCCGTACACGCCGGGGGGATCCCCTAGCGCCTCCGTAGCCGGGACGTACCTGTCCCCCTCCCGCAGCGCGTGAAGCCGCGGTGAGAGAGACTCCCACACCGGGCCAGCGTTTGGAGTCATGGCTGCCGGACCCTCAACTGGGCGATCCGGCGCTCTCGGCGGCGGACCAGTTCGTCTGCCACTCGGCGCTTCGTGGTCGCGTCGACCCGGGCAGCAATTGCGGCCAGAGCGGCGACGGAGCGCGCGAAGGCGCCGGCCCGGGCGGGAGGAACCCGGTCAGTGCCCTCCGAGTGGAAGAGAAATCCGAAGCGGGGGGTGCGCCCCGGCCCGAACCGCCGGCGGGCTCCTAAGAGCTGGATGCGGGAAGCGTCCAGCCTCCCAAGGCGGTCCAGACCCCCGGCCTCGCTGATCAGACGAGCCGCGACGACGGGTCCGACTACGGCGGAGAGATTTGGCGCGAGACGCTCCACCTCTCGCTCCAGCGTCGTGGTCAGCTCCCGGAGATGCGCCTCTAGCTGGCTCCTCGTGACCGCGGAAACCCGCGCGTACTGCGCGAGGACCGGGGCGCCTTCCGACGTCCAGCTGTCTGCGGCGTTGACCTCCCGGCGCAGGACGCGGCGCACCCGTTCCTCTTCTCGGGTGAGGGCGGCGAGTGAGGCCTCGGGCGAGCGAAGACGTTCCGCGAGGCGTGCTCGCGCGACGGCCAGAAACAGGGCGCGCGATTCCGGGTCTCGGGAGAAGGCTGCCGCGCGCCACGCCCGTCTCTGCTCGACCGGTCCCAGGCGAACCGCCAGTCCTTCGGATCCGAGCCAGTCAACGAGGGATTGAGTGCTTGCCTCGAACGCCGCGGAGCCCGCACGTTGCCGGATCCACTCGAGCAACCCTTCCGAGGCCGCGTGCCAGTCCCCGACCAGCAGCTCGGCAACCTGCTCGTTGCGGGCCCCGAGCGAGCGCTCGGCCGTCACGCGACCGGTTCCGTCGACCCAGCGGAGCCACCGGCCGGCGTGGACCAGGGCCTCCGGCACGCCCTAGAACTCCTCGAGCACCTTCTGGAAGCGGCGGCGCTCCTCGGGCACTTCGACCGGGTAGCGCCCCGTGAGGCATCCGAGACAGAGGCTCTCCTCCGGCATGCCAATCGCCTCGACCAGCCCCGGCATGGAGAGGTAGTGGACGCTGTCGGCGCCGATCTGCTGGGCGACTCCGCCTTCGTCGCGGCCGGCGGCGACCAGCTCCCGTCGGTCCTTCATGTCGATGCCGAAGTAACACGGCGCGGTGATGGGGGGGCAGCCGATCCGAACGTCGACCTTGGAGGCACCGGCGTGCCGGACCATCGCAACGATCTCCCGAAGAGTTGTTCCGCGAACGATCGAGTCGTCCAGCAAGACGACACGCTTCCCTTGGATCAGCCCCGGTACGGGGTGAAGTTTGACTCGAACCTCTTCCTCGCGTCGCTTCTGATCGGGGAGAATGAACGTTCGCTCGACGAACCGGTTCTTGATGAGCGCCTCCGCGTAGGGGATCCCGGCGACCGCCGAAAACCCGAGGGCTTGCGGGCGTGAGGAATCGGGAACCGGGACGACGACGTCGGCCTGGGTAGGAACCTCCTTCGCGAGGATCTCCCCGACGCGCCGCCGGACATCGTAGACCAGTCGGCCCTCGACCACCGAGTCCGGCCGGGAGAAGTACACCCACTCGAACATGCAGTGGGCGCGTTCATTCGCGCCCGCGTATCGCGAGGTCTTGAGGGAGGTCCCCTTCTCGATGAGTACGACCTCGCCCGGCGCGAGGTCGCGTACCAGGGTCCCTCCCATCAGTTCGAGCGCGACGGACTCGCTCGCCACCGCGTAACCGCCATCCAGGGTACCCAGCACCAGCGGTCGGATCCCTAGCGGGTCCCGGAATGCCAGCAGCTGGCTCCCGACCAGCATCACCACGGCGTAGCCGCCGACCAGCTCACTCATCGACTTTCGGACCGCGGCCTCGAGATCCCGGGTGCGCCCGTACTCGAGCGCGATGAGCTGGGCCATGGCCTCGCTGTCGGCGCTTCCCAGGAATTCCACGCCCTGCGCCAGGAGTCGGCGACGGAGGTTGTCGTGGTTGACGATGTCCCCGTTGTGCGCCAGGGCCGCGTCCTCGTCGCGCAGCCGGAGACTCAGGGGCTGAGCGTTTTCGATATCGGAAGTTCCGGTGGTCGAGTATCGGACGTGTCCGATGCCGGTCGGACCCCGTAGGCTCTCCAGCATCTCCCGGTTGAAGACGTCGTGGACCAGACCCATGCCCTTGCGGTGGTGGAGCGTACCGTGCGAGGAGGTGGCGATGCCGGCCGACTCCTGGCCACGGTGTTGCAGCGCGCGGAGGCCCCGGTAGAGGTAGGGCGCAGCGCCCTTGCCGGAGAGGGAGACCCCCACCACTCCGCAGTGCTCGTGCACTACCATGTACGAGGAAACGGGTTCCTCCGCCGGGAGAACCCGGCGGAGGGTCTTAAGGCGAACGGCAGCCGGAGGTAACCTGACGGTGTCGTCAACCGAAGAGCGCCGAGAGACCCTCGGCCGCCTCCTCCTCGGTGACCCCCTTCTCTTCCTTCTTCTCTTCTTTCTTCTCGCCCTTGCCGTCCTTCTTCTCGGCGGCCGCCGGCGCGGGAGCGGCCAGTGCGACCGTCTCTGCCTTCGCCAGTACCTCCGCGATGTTGACGCCCTCGAGCGAGGCGAGCAGGGCCTTGATCCGGGCCGCATCCGGCGAGATCCCGGCGGCAGTCAGCACACCGGAGATCCCCTTCTCGTCGATCGGCTTTCCGGCCGCGTTGAGCAGCAGCGCGCTGTACACGTACTCCATCGTTCTTCCTCCGTGGTTCCTCTAGGATGCAGGGGCACCGGTCAGGGCTTGAAGCGCCTTCGCCTCTCGGAAGGCGCGCGCGAGAATCTCCGGAAGGCTCTTCGCGGTCGGGTAGGCCGACTCGACGGCGAGAGCGATGGCTCCCCGGTAGGCTCGGGAGATCAGTATCGGGACGGTCTCCGGCGTGAAATATCCCAGCTCGACCGCCAGCGCGAGTGCCTGTCGATGCCCTTGCGCGAGCTGGGCGCGCTGCGCGGCGAGGTCCACCGCGAGGACGCTCGGCGCATAGAACGTCTCTCGCTCGACCGCCGCTCGCAGGTCCAGACCGACCTCGAGCGGGAAGATGTTGAGCCGGGTGAGCAGGTTGGCTTTCTCGGCGGAAATGACCTCGCCGGCCTTAGCAACGACCGCGTCCTTCTTCAGGACCACTTTGCCCTTCTCGATGGCCGCCGGGAACCCGGCGTGCTGCAGCTCCGCAACGATCGGACCCGGCCGGAAGGGGGTCTCTCCGCCCGGCACGAGGATGTCGTTCGGGGCGATCGATCCCCCACGAGCGGGCGTCGGAGACCGGGTTTGTCGAAGCTCCTGGTAGAGCGAAAATGGATTCCCGTCTGCGGCAATGAGCCCGGTCTGGTCGGTGACGTAGTCGAGGAGAGGCTTGAGCGCCGGTCGCTGCTCAGCCGCTGCCTCGAGCGCATGCCGGATCGCGCTGTTCGGAGCGACGACGAGGGGATGCCCCCGCGTCAGCAAGTCCTTCCGCATCTTCTGAAGTGCAGCGGCGGGCACGCCACGGATTGCCACGAGCGCAGTGACCGGGTGGTCGAGGACCATCTTCTGCAACGCCGCCACGCGGGCGACCTTCTCCGGCGGAACGGAGGTGCGGCCGGGCATCGAACTCTCTCCCTACCAGAGCCGTACCGCGGGCCCCATCGTGGTCTTGACGTAGACGGACTCGATGTTGCTCCGGCCCCGTTCGAGCTTCCCCACGATCCGGGCGAGCACGGCGTCAATGTTCTGCGCGAGTTCGGCCGGAGCCATCGTTCGGGTACCGACCGCGGCGTGGAAGGTTCGGTTGCCCTTGGACCGGATCCGGATCGAGCGTTTCAGCGCCTGAATCGCGTTCGACGGGTCGCTCCCGGGAGGCACCGGCCGGGGCATCTTGCCGCGGGGGCCCAGGACCACGCCGAGCCGCTTTCCGATCGTCGGCATCAGCGGAGCCTCGGCGAGGAAGAAGTCGATGTCTTCCACGAGCTTCTTGGCCGCCTTCTTGTTGGAGAACAGATCATCCATCTCCCCCGGTGAGATTGCGCGGTCTGCGACGCCCCGAACCTTGGCACACATTTCAGGCGTGCCGAACAGTGCCACGCGCGGCGTCTTGCCGCGTCCCTTCGGTAGCGCCAGCTCCTCTTCGATCCGGTTCTTCGGCACCGAAAGGTCGAGGTCCTTGAGGTTGACGGACAGGTCCACCGTCTCGGGGAACTTGCGTTCCGGTGCCTTGGACAAGGCCTCGGTAACTGCGTCCACCGCCGTGCGATCCGCCATCTTTCCTCGATAGAGGTGGGGCCGCCGAAAAGGCCCCCCTACATAAAGGCTGACCCTGCCGCTCGTCAGACGAGCCCGCACACGGCAACACGACGGCCCATAGGATCGGCTCGCGCTGCCCTCTCGTATCCGGACCCGAATCCGGCTCGTCCGGCGCTCGAGTACCGGCGAGAAATCCAGCGGCCCGTCCCTAACCCTATATATGGACCCGACATCCGCGCCCGCCCATGCACTATCCGAAGGTCATCTCGACCTATTGCCCGAAGTGCCACAAGCACACCCCGCACGACGTCGAGAAGGGAAAGAAGAAACCGGCCTCGGAACTCAAGTGGGGGCAGCGCCGATTCCGTCGCGCGACCCGCGGATACGGTGGCTTTCCCCGGCCCAAGCCGGAAGGCCGAGCCAAGGCGGTCCGACGCGTGCTGCTCCGGTTCCGCTGCAAGCAGTGCAAGTACATCGTGCAGCCGGTCGGCTGGCGCGCGAGCAGCTTCGAGCTGACGGAGGTCGAGTAGACCGCGCGACCATGACCGCGTCTCCTTTCTGGGTCGTCAAGTGCCCCGATTGTTCGGGCGAGCAGACGATCTTTAGCCGGCCTGCGACCACCGTGAACTGCGTGGTCTGCGGCGCTACGCTCGCGACCGCGACCGGCGGGAAGGCTCAGCTTCGCGGTACGTTCGTGCGCGTCGCCACGGCGGCGGCATAGGCGAGGAGGCGCGTCGAGTGCCACTCCGGGGAGAGTTCCCGGAAGAGGGAGAACTCGTCGTCGCCACGGTCACCCAGATCCGGGACTTCGGCGCCTTCGTCACGCTGGATGAGTACGCGAATCGGGAGGCCTTCATCCACCTCTCCGAGGTCGCCACGGGGTGGGTCAAGTACATCCGGGACCACATTCGCGAACGACAGAAAATCGTCGGCCGAGTGCTCCATATCGACTCTGCCAAGGGGCAGGTCGATCTGTCGCTCAAGCGAATCAACGAGCATCAGCGCCGGGAGAAGATTCAGAGCTGGAAGAACGAACAGCGAGCTCAGCGTCTGCTGGCGATTGTCGCGAAGTCGCTCAAGCTCGAGGTCGAGGGGACGTACGGCGCCTTCGCCGAAAAACTGGTGGAGGAGCAGGGCAGTCTCTTCCATGCATTCGAAGTGGCCTCCGCCGACCCGAAGAAGTTCGCGGCCCAGTACGGCAAGGCGGGTTGGGTCTCGGCGTTCCTGAGAGTCGCGGAAGAGAACCTTACTCCGCCGAAGGTAACGATCAGCGGCACCCTCGAGATCTCCTCGACCTCTCCCAATGGCGTGCAGGACGTTCGCACCGCGCTGAAAGCTGCCGAGGAGGCGGACCCGGAGTCGGTGACCGTCCAGTACGTCGGTGCTCCCCGGTATCGTGTTCAGGTCACCGGGATCCAGTACAAGCAGGTCGAGGAGATCCTCAAGAAGGCCACCGAGGCCGCCCTCGCGAAGATCGCCAAGTCCGGCGGTCAAGGGAGCTTTGCCCGGGCATGACCGAGGCGCTGCTCCATCGGTGCTCGGCCTGCGGCCGATACACCCTCACTCCGACCTGTCCGGTCGACGGACAACCCACCCGGACCCCCCACCCGGCGCGCTTTTCCCCCCAGGACCGTTGGGGGAAGTACCGGCGCGCCCTGGCTGCGGTGGCGGGGTCGTAGCACCGGCCGGGGAACGGAAGGGGTGAGAGCATGATGGCGACCGGCGTACACCGGATCAAGGTCGTGAACGAGATCAGCGATCTAGTCCCGGTGCTGCGAGCCGTCGACACGCCGCTCAAGCTGAAGCTGCTCCAACGGCTGTCCGAGACCTGGCTCACGCCGGACGATGTCCAGCAGGAGTTCGGGAAGGAGGGGTTGAAGGTCCTGAGCCTGTTCGAGAAGCTCAAGCTGGTGGACACCCGATGGGTGGCCCGGGAAGGCCGCAAGACCCCGGACAAGAGCTACCACACGTACTACGGTACGATCAACATCAACACGACGGCGCCGTTGGCCGAGGTCTCGGAAATTCTGGCGATCGCCAGCATGGACGATCGGGAGTACGCCAAGCTCGAGCAGAAGATCTTCGATGCGGTCGGCGAGACTGGGCGATTCTTCTCCGACGTGGCCGAGCAGCTCGGCATGTCATCGACGCGGCTCAAGGGGCTCGTCAAGCGGTCAGACAAGCTCGAATATCGAGGCCACCGGATCGAACGGTTCCATGCCCGGGCCGGCCCGTAAGCGGCGCCGACCGTACGTCGCGGTACTCCGGGTCGGTCATCGACCAGGACGCGACCCGCGGCTCACGACCCATCTCGCCCTGACCGCACGGGCTCTTGGGGCCCATCGGCTCTATCTGCATCCGCCGGACCCGGAGCTGGCGGGGCGAGTCGCCGCCGTCGCTCGGCGGTGGGGCGGCCGGTTCGAAGTGGTCGCGGCTCCGGCGTGGGGAGGGATCGTCCGGGAATTTGCCGGCCTCCGCGTTCACCTCACGATGTATGGCGAACCGTTGGTACGGGTCCTTCCCCGACTCCGGGAGGCCCGGAGGGTCCTCGTCGTCGTAGGCGGGGCGAAGGTGCCACCGGACCTCTTCCAGACTGCCGACCTCAATGTGTCCGTGGGATCTCAACCCCACAGTGAAGTCGCCGCCCTGGCCGTGCTCTTGGACCGGGTGCTCGGCGCTCCCCCGGCATCGTACTTCCGCGGAGCGAGGCAGCGGATCGTTCCAGCACGCCGGGGCAAACACGTGGTCGCGCGGCCTGCGGCGAGGAGCCGGTGAACGCACCCCCCATTCCGCCGCATCCGCTCCCCGTTGTTGCCCACGCACCCGGCAAGTGCATCTTGTTCGGAGAGCACGCGGTGGTGCGGGGCCAGCCCGAGGTTCTGCTGGCGATCGACGTCTACACCCAGGTCGCCGTCCGGACGGCTCCCGAATGGAGACTCAACGGGCACGCCGAACCGGCGGCCGCACACCCCTACCTGCAGGCCGCTCGCCACCAGCTCTGGTCGACCGGTGAGCCCCTCGACGTCACCGTCGTATCGAGAGTGCCGAAGTCTTCCGGCATGGGCTCGTCCGCCGCATTCATTGCCAGCCTCGCGGCCGCCCTCGGCGCTGCTCGGGGCGGCGTGGACCGCGCAACCCTGGCTCAGCAGGCGTTCACCGTGGAACGATCCGCGCAGGGAGTCGGGAGCCCGGGAGATACCTCGGCGGCCGTCGCAGGCGGATACCTTACGCTGAACACCACCGTCGGCGCAATCGGCGAGCCGCTCTGGACGGTCCGCGCCGGGAGCGATGAATGGACGGTTCGGCGGATCGCCGACCCGGGCTGGGTGTGGGTGGTCGCCTTTTCGGGACTGCCAAAAGACACTGGACCCCGCGTGCGGGCGGTGGGGGAGCGATTCTCCTCGGCGGAGGGCCCGGCCTTGCTGACGCGGTTCGCCGAGGTGGCCAATGGAGGTCTTCGAGCGATGGCACAGGAAGACGCGGCCGAGACGGGTCACTGGTTGGACGAGAATCAGGAGCTGCTCCGGTCCGTGGGGGTATCGCACCCGAGATTGGAAGCTTTGCTCGAAGCGGCCCGGCCCGCGGCGCTCGGGGCGAAGGTCACAGGGGCCGGCGGTGGGGGATCGATCGTTGCCCTGGCACGTCCGGGTCAGGAAACCGATCTGGTCCGACGGCTCGCGCGTGCTGGGGCTGTACCCTTCGCAACTCGACCCTCGACGCACGGCGTCGAGCTGGTGTAAAACCCCCCGGGCTCTCAGCGCCGGGCGACGATGCGGAGCACGGCTCCGCTCTCGACCGGGTGGTCCGCCGCCAGCGCCCGGTGCGTCCTCCCGTCAATCGCCCGGACGAAATGCTCCCCGAGCTCGGTGTGGACGCGGTACGCGACGGCGCGCACCGGAGTTCCGGCGGGTACCAGGAACGCGTCGGGGAGCACTCGTCCCCGGGAATCGGTCCAGTGGGTCTCATCCTCGACCGGGAACACGACGACCTGATGCAGCCGGTCGAAGACCTCCGACTCCAACGACCGTTGAACACCCGTTCCACCCCAGCGTTGGAGAAGGCCGCTCAGCTCGTGCAACGCCTGGTCTTGCGCAGCGGAGAGCCGACTCGCATCCGGGACTTTGAACCCCGAGTCACCGGGCGCATACGAGATGAATCCCGCCCTAGCCGCCCGCCGCAGAGTGAGCTCGGCCTCGGCACTGGTCGGTGTAGAGGCGACCGGTGCCACGGCACCGGACAGCTCTTCGGCCCGGTCCCGGGTGATCCGGTCGCACTTGTTCAAGGCAACGCTGCTCGGCTTCGCAGCGTCCAACAACACCCGCGACAGCCGAACGATGTCGTCCGCCGTCCAGCGGGAAGGCCGCATGCGGTCGATCGGCGCCTCCCGAAGCGCGGCCTGAATCGCCGCGGCGGAAATCTTGAGCCCGGTCAAGCGATGCTCTAGGTATTCCTCGATCTTGGCACCCTCCAGCTCGGCCTTGCGCACCTGGCGGTCGAATTCCTTTTCGAGGAGCCCCGCAACCCAATACGCGAGCTCGTCTCCGAGCCAGCCCACCTCGGCCGTAGGATCGGATGCGCCCGCCGGAACCGGATTTCCCTCCGCATCCGTGGCACCGGTCGCGTCCACAACCTGGATGAACCCGTCGGCCACGCTGAGGTCGTTCAGAAACTGGTTTCCGAGCCCCTTGCCGGCGTGGGCACCGGGAACTAGGCCGGCCACATCGACAAGCGCGACAGGCACCCAACGGACCCCGTCGCGGCACGCGGCATTCCCCGGCGTGCAGGCGGTCCCGCGTTCGACGTGTGGGCAGGGAGTGCGCACGGCCGCAACTCCTCGGTTCGGCTTGACGGTCGTAAATGGGTACGGCGCCATCGTGGCGTCGAGCAGTGTCATCGCGTTGAACAGCGTCGACTTGCCGACGTTCGGCTTGCCGACGATCCCGATCTCCATGGCTTCGACCGCGTCGGGCTGAGGCGATCAGACGGTATAGTCGGGAGGAGTCTCTGCGAAGCCCTCGCTTTGGTTGACGGCCAGCGCGAGGGCGAACAGCGTCGAGCTCAGGCGATTCGCCCACTGGAGCAAGGGCTCACGCTGGGGTTCCTCTGCATGGAGGGCCCAGAGCTCCCGCTCAGCCCGTCGGGCGAGAGTGCGAGCATACTGGACATGTGCCGCCCCCGGGCTTCCGCGAGGCAGCACGAACGACCGGACCGGCTCCAGCCCCGCAGACAGACGGTCGGCGTCGCCCTCGAGTCGCTCCACGTGCCGGGTCTCGATACGCCGGGCCGCGTCGGGCAGGGGCGCACGAGCGGCGATTTCGCTGTTGGCCAGGAAGATCTCGTTAGAGAGACGACGGAGCAACGCCTGTTCCTGCGGGTGCGAGGCCAGGAAGGCCTCGGCAACTCCGAGCTCCGCAACGAGCTCGTCGAAGCTGCCGAGGGCGCGGATGCGCGCGGAAGTCTTGGCTACGCGCGCACCACCATGGAGGTGGGTCTCCCCGTGGTCACCGGAGCGGGAATAGAGCCGCGTGGACCTCGAGCCTCCGGCCGCCAGGGTAGCGCATCCAGCGGCGACCCCAGCCCATGGATCGGGCAGTATGAGATGTTGAGCACCTCATTATGCTTGGCATCTTGCCGGCACGATCGGCAGATGAATCCGCTGCGTTTGGCCCAGGCGATCCCCAGCTCTCCGCTTGCTTGCATTCCCACACCCGCGCGTTAGCGATCGAGGAGCTCGCGCCCCTCCCGGTCGGCCCGGCGTCGTCGGTCGGAGCGGCCGGCGGACTCCCGCGCGGCTCGGCGTAAGGCCGGGAGTCGGTCCGAGTGGATCCGGCTCAGCTCCTGCAGACCCAAGGTCGCGACGAGGGTCACCGCCTCGTCGAACGACTGGGCCCACCCATCCTCGACCAGATCCTCGAGTTGCCCCCGCAGGCTCACGGGAAGCTCGGTCTTCGGAGCGGCCGGCTCGGCGGACTGCCGTACGAGCAACCGCACGGCCTCTGACCGAGTGTCGACCTCTCGCGACTTCTGGAACCGGTCGAGCCGCTCGACTTCCTCGGGGGTTAGCCGAACGCCGAGAAAGTACGAGCTCGACTTCGTCGGGGTCGCAGAACGCACGTCGTTTAACAGAATTCAACGAATATTTAGATATATCTCAGCTTTTGTTAAACAGCCGGCGTGGAGCGTCGGTCGAATCCTCATCGCACCTCCGCCCAGCTCCCCCTGGTCGTCGGCGGCCCGGGAGGACGGGGGCTCGCAATCGAGGGCGACGGGGGGCTAGCTTCTTGGAGGAGAAGCCTCCTCGCTGCCGGCTGACGGGACAGCGAGGAACCGATGGATTCCCAGTATGGAGTCGAAATCGACCGGCGCGGGCCGACCAGGCTTTACCCCTTTCTCCGATTCTTCCGAGGATTCGAGCGGAACCCAGCCGTGCAGGAGCTGTTCGGTCGGGCGACGCTGCGGGTGCTGCGTGGCTTGAAGGTGGAGTTCTTTTCGGCGCGCTTCGGGTACATGGGGACCAGCGACGTTGACGGGCACCTGATCATCAGCAATCACTACCTTCGAGATGGGAAGTTCCGCGACCTGTACCTCGATATTGTCCACGAACTTTGCCATGTGAACCAGTTCCGCCGTCACCGACCGCTGTTCTATCCTAAGCTGAGCTACGTCGACGCTCCCTCAGAAATCGAAGCCTACCGCTTCACGGTACGCGAGGGACGGCGCATCGGGATGACGGACCGGGAACTCATCGAGTATCTCCGGGTCGAGTGGATCAGCCCCGTGGAGCACCGGCGACTGGCCCGGCACGTCGGGCTGCGTGGGAAGAGCTCCCGTTCGCGCGCGCGTCGGCGCAGACTGAAGAGGTAGACGGAGGGTCCGACCCGGGTCCTGAGCGTGGTCGATGACCTCCGCGGACGCCGGGCCCTTCGCTGGCTGCTGGGCACGACCCTCGCGGTGGCGGCTGGGTTCGTCCTCGCCATCCTGCTGATCCCGGGTCAGGGCGATCAGCTGCACGAAGTAGCGGCTACGCTTCTCCTGGTGTTGCTCGCGTCAAGTCTCTGGCTCAGCTGGGGTCCCCGCGGATCGGACCGAGGGATCAGCGGGCGAGTCGTCGCCGCGCTGGTCTGCCTGGTCGTGGCGGCGGCGCTGGGAGGCGCTCTTGCGGTGGGTCTTGTGTCGCTCCGCTGGAGCGGCGCGCCGCTCGTGCCCCTGGCTGGGATGATCCTCGCAGTGGCGGACGCACTACGCCTGGCGTGGGGCCCGGGGACGGTGCTGCCGGGACCCTAGCGGGCCTGCCGGGGGCTCGCGTAAAACGTGCCCGCCCGGAGGGTAACCGGGAGTTCTATACCCCGGGCCGACTTCGTCAACCGCTCCCGCATGGCGCTCTCCGTCCCGGAAATCACGTTCATCCTGAGCGCGATCAGCTCGGCGGCAGTCATCGCCGGCGCATTCTTCATTGTGCTCCAACTGCGCCAAAACGCCCGGCTCATCGAGGCCACACTGGCGCAAAACCGGAACGACGCGGCATTCAACATCCTGGAGCGCCTGACGCAGGACACCTGGGCGCGTCGCCGCAAGCAGCTCCACGACGTATCGGCTCAGCGGAAGTCCGGGGATTGGGAGGGCTACTTCGGCACGCTCGAGGATTTCGAAGTCCGGAACTTCGCCTATCAGTACGAGCTGATCGGGCAATTCGTCCGGGAAGGGATCATCGATCTCGACCTCATCACCCACATGCTGGCGTATCTCATCGTGAGCGACTGGCTCGCCTTCCGGCCGATCTCGGAGTACCTCAACACCCGGTTCGAAACGAAGGCCAATCCGTGGATCCACTTCCAATGGCTCGCGGAAAAGTGCCGTCATCACCTCGACTCCCCGGAGCACGAAGAGGAAGTGCCTGTCATCGGCTCCTAGTCCAGAGGGGCCGCGCCCAGAGCGGCGTTACGACGCGCTGACCGGGAATGCGCCCCGGAGCATCTCCACTTCGCTCGGGGTGAGCAATCGCGGATTCACCGGCACCCAGACCGCGGTCCCCGCGCTCTGGGCCTGGGTGTGGAGCTCGCGGAGGAGCTTGAGGACCGGTGCCAGGGTGTTCACGGTCACGAGGTACTCGAAGCCCTCGAGGAGAACGGCCGTGACGTGTCCCTCGGTCAGCGCACTGGCGAAGAGCGTTTCCAGGGCGGCCACGTCACTCGGCTTCACGGAGTTCTGGCGGCCGACGTTGGACAGCCAAATGACCGTGACATCTCGGGAACCGATCCGGCGACGCAGTCGGTCCGGAAACTCCCGGGTCACGCAGAGTCCTCGGCGACCGGCGCCGACCGCGTCGAGGAATCGCGCCCAGGCCGCGTCGGTCGTGTCCTCAACCAAGAGCTCGATGCCCTGATGGTAGGAAGGCTCGGGGGCCTGGGGCGCCTCTGTGGCCTCGTCCTGTGCGACTGGAGGACGCCAAGGGGGCAGCGGCGCGGGTTCGGGTCGGGGCACACGCGCCGGTGCCGCCGGCCGAGGCGAGGAGCCTACCGGTACGCTGGGCGGCCGAGGAATAACGGCGGGAGGTGGCGCTCTCGGGGCGGCGGGCTCTCCGGCCGGAGGTGCGGGGGCCTCGACCGTAGGCACGCCCCCCGCCCCGGGCTCTAGAGACTCTTCGAGCTCCGGAGCCGGGGCTTCGAGCGGTGCGGGCGGCTCGGCTTCGGGCGCTTCGACGTGCGGAGGCGGCCAGACCCAGATCTGCGCCGGGACCGTCCCGCCGTAATGCTGGACCACCTCGCGCGCCAGATACGGCCCAAACCCCGGCACCGCCGCGAGCTGCTCGTAGGATGCGTGGGAAAGGGCGTCTCCGTCGTGGAAGCCGGCATCCCATGCCGCCGCGAGCTTCGAAATTCCTAGCCCGGAGAGGCCCGGCGTTTGGTCGAGCTGCTCGAGCGTGGCATGTAGGGCCGCATCCCGTTCCCGGACCGCGTCGCTCAGGAAGTCCATCCCGGCATCGGTCTCGGGCTCGAACCCTCGGCTCCGACGGGCCCGCCGACCCGACGCTCGTGACGGTCGGGCCTTGTGACGCGCGATCCGCCGGGGAAGTCCGGGGATCCATACGCGCCAGTGGGTGCCGACCGCCGTCCGGCCTCGGGTGGTTTCGCCCGGGATGAAGCGACTCCCATCCGCGACCGCCTCGAACCGTGCCACGCGCAGCGAGGTAGCAATGGCCGCCGCGTGTCCGCGGAGCTCCTCCTCGACGGCCGGCGGCGCCTCAACCCATACCTCGGTCGCGTTCGCGTCTGGGGGTGCGTGGGCCAGGCGCCGTCGTACGGAGCGGACCACCCGGTAGGCGTCCGGTCCCAGGCCGAGCATGAGGTCGAGGGCCGCCGACGTCGTCCCCGCCGGAAGCTGTAGGAAGACCTCGCCCTGCGGGAACGGGACGATCAGGATCCCCGGGGGCAATACGTCCACCAGGTCGACCATGCCGGGCAGGACCTGAACCGGACTTCCGCCCAGTGCCACGTTGAGCGTCTGGTTCCGTAGCCCGTCCTTCACCCGCTTGCCGGGCATTTGGGAGAGCAGCGTCGCGATCCGCCCGGCGGACGCCCGGTAGACTTTCTGGAGCTCCGCCATATTGGGCTCTACCCGGATCTGCCGGCCCTCCCAGGGTTGCGAGGGGGACGCGATCTCGACGGACTCTCCGGGGAGAACGCGAGACAGCACGGGCAGCAGTTCCCGCAGCTCCGCCGCGATTGTCTCGTCTCGCGCGTTGACGATAAGGGCGGCCCAACGGACCGTGCGGGGTAACGAAAGGCGACGGCGGGCGCGCTCCACCGCGATAGCGATCGGGGAGATCCGGTCCAGTAGCTTCTCGGAACCGGGATCGATCAGGCTCTGACGGACCGGCGCGATCGGGGATTCGTACAGACTCCGCGCATCATCCCGGAACGACCGGTGCACCGCCTCCATCGTGAATGGCGCGAACGGAGCCCATAACTCCGCCAACCCTTCAACGACGTAGAGGAGCACCCGGAACGCCGCGATCCGCCCCGTCGCCTGTTCCGGCTCCTCGAGGCGTCGGCGGGCAATCAGGAGGTACCGCTCCCGGAGCTCCTGATCCGTAAACCGGGAAATTCGGTCCAGGGTTGCGGAAAGCCGGCCGGCGGCGAGACCGGCCAAGGCATCGGCGCGCAGGCGCTCGAATCGAGAGACGAACGCCCGGTCCTCCTCCGGTAGGGAGTCGCGGATACGGGCCATCGACTGGTCGCCGGGAGGGACGCCCTCCTTTGCCAGGGCGTCCGATAGCCGAAAGGCAACTCCCCAGAATCGTCGGAGCCGACGCGTCTCTTCCTGGACCACAGCGGCCACCGGCGATGCGGCCCGGCGTCTCGAAGCCATGCGAACGAGGGCGCAGCGGAGTGCGTCGACGGGGGCCGCTGCATCCACCGACGTCGCGGGATCCTCCATCGACCCCGTCGGGAGGAGGGTAAGATGCGTGTCTGCGGGCCGGGCGGAGGCGGCAAACTGGGCCATCAAGTGGGTGAGGAGAAGCGGCCCCCGGCGCTGCTCCGGCAGGAAGAGACCGACGCCATGGTCCTGAGGGAACGGCGAGAGGCGAGCCCATCGGTAGAGCGACTCGGCAATCACCGGAAGCAGTGGACGACGCACCTCCGACCGGAACCCGCCGCAGCTACACTTCGGACCGGTGCCGACGGGGGCTAGCCGAGAGCAACTGCCACACTCCAAAAGTGCCGGGAACGCCAAGTCCTGGGTCACCGTTGCATCGGTGGCCGGCCAAGGGACCAGCTCCGACGCCAACGGCAGTGGTTCTCCGGGCAGCAAGCGCTTGAACAGATAGAGCGTCTCGGCATCGATACGGTCCGGCTCGAGCCGCCACGCCCGCGCGGGACGCCAGAACAGTCCGGTACCGCAGTCGGCGCAGTGTGGAACCCCGTGACGCACCCGAAGTTGGGCGAAGATGAGCGCGCTGTCGTTCAGGTCCCGCAGAATGAAGGCCTCGGCCGTGTCGATCGGGAGCCGAGCGTACTTGTGAGAGGATTGGGCCTCCAGCAGACCGTTCGCCGAAACGACCGGCCACCCGGGGATCTCTAGGGCCTCCGCGATCCGGGAATCCGACGCCCCGTGGGCCGGTGTCAGGGGAACGATGCCCGTACCGCTGTCCCCGACCTCGAGCGAAGGATGCACCTGTCCTCCCGGAGTCATGACCGTGAGCAGCGGCGGATACTCGGCCGCCAGGGGGTGCACATACGCCGTCCCCTCGAAGCTCGAACCGGCACGCTCCTCGACGACCTCCACATCCGAGTCCGGCAGCCAGGCCTTGAGACGGTCGAGGCCCGAACGGCTAACGAGCACCCGTTCTTCGAGGCCCCGGCGGGTGAACTTCGCGATCACGTAGGTCAACCGGGGGTTGACCAGGATGGCCGTCGCACCGAGGAGCTTCCACGCGGCGTCCGTCCAGACGAGGGCATCGACGCGCGGCTCCGTATCCCGCAGGGCGAACCGGACCAGGTAGGCCGGCCCCTCCTCATCCACGTACACCATCGAAGCGGGACTCTTGGGTTCCCGACACCGGGGGCACCATCGGAGGGGTCCGGCCTTCGCTACGAGGACGTTCGTCTCGGCCAGCCGGCCAAGCATCGTCGTAACCGTCGGCGTGAGCTCGGGCCGAACCGCCGATTCGAGCCCACCCTGGCCATACCACAGGCCCATCGCGTCCCAGCGGGCGGGTGCCGAGGCCGGCACCGGGTCGCCCGGTCGACCACCGAAAAGCACCGGGCCGGTGGCCGTCCGCTCGAGGAGCAGCTGGGCCCGAGTGGAAACGTCGGCGAGGAGGGCCCGCTGGAGCACGGAGAGCGGGAGTGTCTCTCCGGACGGGACACCGCCGATTGTGACATGGGTAGGGGGCCCGCCCCGGTCGGGCCGGTCCGACGGTCCGGGCGGGAGCTTGCGCGAGCTCCAGAGTTCCCGAGTTTCGGCCTCGACGGCGCGGGGGTCCAGGACACTGGCAAGCGCGCGCACCGTTTGCTCTCGGAAGTTCCGAGATTCCCCGCCGAGAACGATGCGTGGTCGCGCACCTTAAGGATTGCTGGCCGTCGGCGTGGCCGGTGCGGCGCGGGGACCGACAACTCTTATGAATCGGGAGACGTCCGCCGCCGACAGGAAACGGCATGGCGTGGACCACAGCGGAAGTCCGCGAGCTGAAGGAAGGGCGGTACGTTCTGCTCGACGATGAGCCCTGCCGGATCCTTTCAATCCAGACGTCGAAGCCCGGGAAACACGGCGAGGCGAAGGCACGCATCGATGCGATGGGCCTTTTCGACGGGGCGAAGCGGAGCGTCGTCTACCCGGTCAAGCACAAGGTGCAGGTCCCGATGATTGGCAAGCACCAAGCCCAGATCCTGTCGCTCTCCGAGTCCGAGGTTCAGCTGATGGATCTCGAGACGTACGAGACCTTCTCGCTGACGCTCGAACCCGACCTCAAGGGTCAGCTCACCCCGGGGAGCGAGGTCCAGTATCTCGACGCCATGGGGAAGCGCCGGATCACCCGTCCGTAGTCCGGAAGCGCGTTCGTCCTCGAGCCGCCGAGGTCTCCCTTTATAAAGCCGACCGTCCATCGTTTTCGGTGCGGGGTGCCCGGCCTCAGGGTCGGGGTCCGCGTCGCGCGGGGGACGGGTTCACGGCATGGGCGGAATGGGCTCGTTGTCCTCCTCTCGGCTGACCAAGCTGCTTCAAGAAAAGGCGGAGCAGCTCAAGAAGAGACGGGAAACGGCAGAAGCACTGCTCGCCGAGATCGACAGCCGGGCCCAGTTGCTCGAGGCCGGCGGAGTAACGCTGCCCGATCTGGCGGAGAAACTGCCCCCGCTGCGAGAGTTGCAGCGGAAGGCGGACTGGGAGGGCCTCGAGACCCAGGCCAAGGCCGTGCTCGCTGCAATGGAGGAGGGCGCGAAAGGACCCGTCGAGGAGCGACAGGTCGCGCTCGTGAAGCGTGCGGATCGGCTGGCGCTCCTCGGCAGCCCGCTCCCGACGGACGCCCGGACGCTGCTCGACGAGGTCGTTCCGAAACTCCGCGAAGGACAGTGGCGAGACGCCTTCGAGCGGATTGCTGCCATCGAAGAGGCGCTTGCAGGGCTCGAGAAAGCCTACGACGCAAACCTGACGGACCGGGTCAAGGCATTTGTCGACTGGGCCGGCAGTGGCGAGGGCCTGACGCCCGTGTTGGAATCCGAAATCCAACCCATCCTCGTGGGGATGAAAGGGTCGGACCCTGAGCCCGCCCAGAAGCAGCTGGCCGACATACTCGGCCGGGAGTTCCCGACGGCGAGCGAGCGCCGGTCGTCGATCCGTGAGGAGGCTGAGCGCGCGATTCCAGCGGCTCGGGACCTGGGCGCGTCGACCGGCGGGATTGAGGCTGCCCTCGAGGCCGACAAACGATCGTCCCTGCTGGATTGGCCGCACACCGTGGCCATGGTGGAGCAGGCCGCCGACGCCTTGCAGTCGTCACTCCGTGAACGGGTGATCTCGATCATCGGTTCTCTTCACGAGACCCTGGAGTCCCTCCGTCCTCAGGGCGTGGACCCGAATGAAGCCCTGGCCTCCCTCGAGCAAATCTCTGCCCAGGTAAGCACCGCCCGCAGCTACGACCTGCCGGGATTAGTGGCTACGGCCCGCGAGGCGGCCGAAGGACCCGTCGTGGCCGTTGTGGCCGGGGTCCTCGACGAGGTTCGACCGCGGCTGGTCGAGGCCCGACGGCTCGGCCGCGATCCCACGGAGGTCTTCGCCGCGATGAACCGGGCCCGGGAAGCGCTCCGGCTCCGGATCTACGGCGAGGCGATTGCGGCAAGCCAAGAGGCCTTCGACCGCGTAAGCCACCTCATCGAGGACGTAGAGGGAGTCCGCGCGGAAGCGGAATCCATCCTCGAGATGCTTCAGCGGCTCGCCCAGCATGGGTTCGCTGCCGCCCAATTCGAGACTCAGGTCACGCGGGCCATCCAGCAGCTCGACCAAGGGGAGCTTCCGGGGGCGCGCCGGGTAGTCCAGGAAACGATCGCGGCCGTGGGACGGGATGCGGTCGCCTTCTTCCAGGAGCGGCTTGCCGCACTGTCCAAGTCTCTCGGTGTCGCCCGCGAGCGGGGCTTCCTTCCGCCGGCGCTCGAGAACGCCGAAGCCGACGTACGCGCTGCGCTGGATGCAGGACGGCTCGGGGACGTCGGCGCCCTGCTCGGGCGCATGGACGCGGACCTCCGGGCCGCAGCCGCGCCGTACATGGCTCGCCGGCTGGAGGAGATGGAGAAGGGTCTGGCAGAGGTTCCTGAGGAACAGGCCGTCACTCCGGTACGTTCCTCGATGGCCGATGCCGACGTCAACCTCCGCGTGAAGGAGGACCTTGGGGCTTCGTTGGAATGTCTCCGGCGTGCGGAGCGGGAGTTCTCGGCGGTCTTCGCCGCTCGTGCGTCCTCGCTCGTGGAGGCGCTGGCGCAGGAACGTCGGGTTCTCGAGGAGATGGGGGGGACCGGTGACGAGATCCAGCGGGAGATCGACGAGGTCGAGCAGATCTTCAACATGGGCGACTTTGTCAAGGCCTCGCGAGCCGCTCAGGAGATTCGGACCCGCACGCTGCAGCAGCAGCTGCTGCGCAGCGAAGAGGCCGTTTCCCACGCCAAGCTCGCCCTGGTCGAGCTCGAAACGATGGGGCTGGACGTATCGGCGCTGCGTACCGACCTCGAACAGGCACAGGAATCCGAGAAGGCCTCCAAGCACGCGGAGGCGTACAAGCTCGCCGAGGCTGCGGCGGCCAGCAGCCGGAAGTTGAAGGCCGAAGCGCAGGAAATCCTCGACTCGCTATCGGCGGTCAACGACCAGTATCAGTCGCTCAGCAAGTTGGGCCAGTCAGTGGAGACCTATCGCACGGTGACCCAGGAGGCCAAGCAGGCCTACCAGGCGCTGGACTTTGACCGGGCGCGGGTCCTTCTCGCCCAGCTCCAGGACGAAATCCAGAGCTCGGCCCTGCGGAGCGAAACTGCCCGCCTCCTCGGTGAGGCGAGGCTCGTCATCGAAGACGGGCGGCGATTGGCCGTCCCATTGGAACCGATCGCCGAGAGGCTCGGTCGCGCGAGTAAGCTGCTCGAATCGGGGCAGCTGCGAGAGGCGGCCGGGGAGATCCGTTCGATCCATGCCGACCTGATCTCGCTCGTCCGGCCCGTGCTGGAGGAGAACCTCCGGGCCGTGGAGACCGACGCCGACACGGCCCGCGGAATCGGATTGGATGTTGCCAACGTGGCCGCCACGCTCAGCGAGGCCCGGCGCCGCCTGGGTCAGCCGGTGCCCACCGGTGTAGCACCCCTCATCGAAAGTGCTCGCTCGCAGTTCTTTGAAAGCAGAGGATTCCTCGAGCACGCGGACCGCGCTACGCGTCGGGCCTCGGACGCCCTCAATCAGGCCGAGCTCGTACGGGTAGACGTCACCCAGGGACGCGAGCGGCTCCGGAAGATCCAGGAACTCATCGCGCAGCGTGAGTATCCGCGGGCCATCGAGCAGGCCTCGTCGTTGGAGCGCGAGCTCACTCAGGCGACCTTCCAACAGGTCTCGAAGTCCCTCGCCGGATTCCAGGGCCTCGTGACTCGGGCGCGCCAGCAGGGGATGAACACGACGCTGGCCGAGAACTTCCTCCAGCAAGCCCGGGCCGCGCTCGAGAACTCCCAGCCCATCGAGGCCCTGCAACTGGCGGCCCGGGCCGAGAGCGAGGTGGAGCGCGTGGAGCTCCAACACCAGATCGCCCGAGGCTCCCTGGACACGATGGAGCAGAAACTGGGATCGGCCGAGAAGGACGGCGTTGTGGCTCCGGCGGCGATCGAGGAGCTCGGCCGGGCCCGGACGGCATTTGGCCGACACGACTACATCGAGGTGCTCGAGATGACGCTCGCCACTTCAGACTCGCTGGCGATTGCTCGCGAGTACCACCGGCGGGCGACCGAGGCTCTCGAGGTCGCGGACCGCCAGTGCAAGGAAGCGGCGGGACTGTCGGCGGAGATCGGGGAGGCCAATGCCACCCTTGCGTCGGCGCGGGATTTGGCCAAGGGGGGCCAATACGTCGACGCGATCCGGCGAGCCCGCGAGGCGTCGGAGAAGGCCCGATGGGCCACGGAACGATTGTTCACGAGTGGTCTCGAGGAGGTTCGCCGGCTGTTGGAACTCACGCAGCGGTGGGTGCCGGACGCGGCACCGCCGATCTCCTCCACCCTGAGCGAGGCGGAGGCGGCGCTCAAGGCCCGTTCCTGGCCCCGTGTGACCGAGCGGCTCCGCCGGGCCCGAGAGCTGGCTGACGGAAGCCTCGGCCAGGCGCTAGATGGCCGTCAGGAAGCGCTTCGCGGACAGTACGACCGGGTGCTCAGCTTGGATGCCGCCGAAAAGGACCGGCGCGCCGAGGTCCTTCGTCGGCTGGTGGAGCTCCGGGGCCGGCACGCCTACACCGAGGCCTTCGAGCTCGCCCGCGAGGAGGAGACGCGGCTGGGCGATGCCCGTCTGACCGAGCTCCGGCGTCGGACGGCCGACCTCGAGGAGAGCCTCCTGGTCGGCGAGAAGCTTGGACTCGACACCACACCGGTCATGCAGCTGTTCAGCGAGGCGAAGATGGCCCTCCAGTCCGGGAAGCCGGACCCGGTCGGCGGTTTGCTGGATAAGGCGAACGGGCTGCTCTCGAACCTGATCAAGCCTCGGGTCACCGACAAGCTGCGGGACGTTCGGGCGGAGTTCGTCTTCGCCCGGGACGGGCTCAACGTGACGCTCGGGGCGGTCGGGGAGACCTTGGACGGCATTCCGAAGCTGGTCGAACGGGGCGAAATGGTCGATGCGGCCCGGATGTTGCTGTCCTCCGAAGAACAGATCAATCAACGAAAGACTCAGCAGCGCGAACTGACCAACCTCCATTATCTCGTCGACACGGCGCTGACCCAGGCTCGTGCTCGGGGCCTCGACACCTCCAAAGCGCAGCAGCTGCTCGCCGAGTCGATCCAGGCGCGGTCCACCGACTACGCCGTCGCGCTGGAAAAGGCTCGCCAAGCCCACGAGGCCCTGAAGGCTCTGCTCCGGCCCGCGGAGACCGCCACCGCCTTCTGGCCGTTCCGTCGCCCGCCGGCCGGCGGAAGCACCTGATCCGCCCCGATCACTCGGGCGGCAGCATCCCGGTTCCCGGAGGCAAGCCCCGAACGGCCCCGAGGTGGAGCCGATCGTACTCGACGGAGTGCTTGATCCCCCGCCGGCGGAGGAGCGCCGCCACTTGCTCGGTGATCTGAACGACTTCCTGGGCCCGGAACGGCTTGTAAAAGTAGAACTCGGGCCGCCCATCGGAGGGGATCGGAAAGATCAAGCGAATCCCGGCGGCGTCCTGGCGGTTGTATCCCGCCGGCTTCCGGTCGCGCTTGAGGTCTCGCAGGTTCTCATCGAGGAGCACCTCCGGCAGCAGCGGTTCAGCTTCCTTCATGAACGGCCGATTCGCCTCGACCACACGCTTGTGTATCTCGGGATAGACCCGGACCAGGTCCTTGTAGCTGCGTCGACCCTCGAGGAGAATGTGGCCGCTGCGGGCCTTGACCGGAGGGGTCACGGCCTTCGCATCCGGACACGGTATATGGCACTCGCGGCCGACCGCCGGCAGCGAGCTCCGAGACGCCTGGCGGCTCCTCGCCGGCGAAAGCCTCAAACAGGCCGCCTCCTAACCGCCGCCGGGCGCGCTCCCGTAGTCTAGTGGTCAAGGATAGAGGCCTCTCGAGCCTCTGACGCGGGTTCAAAACTGGACGGGTGACGGCCCGCCAGGGAAACTCCCGCCGGGAGCACGTCCCCGGCAGCCACGAACCGGATTCGGTCCAGCCCCGCGGCAATCGCAGCCCGTTGGGCCGCCCTCCCTCCCCTCGAGTGGGGGGAGGCGCCGATTCATATCGGGGAGGCTGCTCGGCAACCTCCATGCCCGACGGCCTGGCATCGGCCGGTTCGCCGTCCGCGGAACCGGTTACCGATCTTGACCTGAGTGCGGAGGCGGCACGGTTCTTGCGATCGCGCCGGAACCTGGCCTTCGCGGGAGTGGGGATCGGAGTGGCATTCCTCGCGATCGGAGGTTATGCGCTGGTGCGTCTCGCGAGGTCCGGCATATCCGCGGAGTTTGTGATCGGTATACTCCTCGTGGGCCTCGGAGCCGTCCTTGTGATCGTGACGCTGCGGAATGGACTATTGAACCCCGTCACCTCTTTCCGCCTCGACGCGGAGGGTATCACCTACGTGCGCCGCTGGTGGGGTCCGGTGCGCCGGAAGTGGTCTCGGCCCGGCCTCCTGCTCGTGGTCGAGGACCTCGGGCCCGACACGGTCAGCAGCTCGGAGGAGAAGCAGCACCTGTTCTTTACCGGCCCGGGACCGGTCTACGGGAGCCTCCCCGTGGCCCGACTCGGGCCGTTCTTGGACCAGGTCCGCGACAACGGCCTCTCGGTCAGCATGACGACGGTGCAGCAGGCGACAGGCCAGGTCGTGCACCGGGTGCGCCGAATCCGCATCGTCCAGGGCGTAGCCGACTGACTCCGGATTCGTGCCTGTGCGCCGACCGGGCCGCGCCCCGTAGACGCGGACCGGGGACTTTTACCCGCCCGCGGCTGAGCCGGTTCCGATGCCACAGCCGGATAGCTCGCTCTCGGCCGCAGAGTACTGGAGTCGGGTCCGCCGTCGGTTCACCTCGCATTTCCTGGAGTTCCGCGAGGAGGTAGCCCTGCCCGTCCCGGGGGCTCGCGCTTCCGCGCTCCCTCAGTCCTCCATCGTCGGTCCGTGGGCCGGCCGGCTCTGGGAAGCCCGTTTCCTCTCGCCGACACTCTTCTTTCCCGAACTCCAGGCCGGCTACACGACGGCGATCCGGCTCATGGAGCCCGCACAGATGCCGTCCCAATGGATGCCGTGGCTCTTCGCAGGACTGCGTCCCGGAGTCTTCACCCGGGGCTCGGCCGGCACGGACCGGATCCTGAACCGATACCGGGAGCGACGGGGGCACCGGAAAGGCGCCCTCACGGGAGACGCACAGCTGGATGCGCACTGGGGGATCTACGGAAGTGATGAGGCCCTGACGGACGTCTTCCGGGATCCCCAGATTCACACGGCCCTGCGCGCATGGGCGGCTCTCTCTCCGGACCCGAACCACCGGCTCCCGACGCTGTCGATCTACGGGAGCGAGGCGACGCTCAACCTTCCGACCGACAGCACCGCGGGCCACGTCGACGGGGTGGTCACCGCGATGGAGGGATTTTCCCGCGTTCTGGATCGCCTCGAGGAGGGTCACGGGATGCCCGCCGCCTCGCGCAAGCCGCTCACCATGGACCTCCTCCACGATGAGTCCGGCTCCCCGTTCCCCGTCCCCCGGTTCGAGTGCCCTTGGTGCCACCAGCCAACGCACCCTCGGTTCAGCCCCAACGTCGATACCGAGGCCTGCGAGAAGTGCGGCCGGGGACTGTACCGCCTCAGGTAGGTCGGCCCCGGGACGCTCCGGTGGGCTCGACAGGGGCCGGGCGCTGCCGCGCTGCGGGCTCAGGGGGCTGACTGCCCGAGGCCTACGAGCTGTCCCCCATAACGGGCTGGGCAGCGACGCTGGGAGCCGCTGGGGAGGTGCTTCCGCCCATGCCGGACGGAGCCCCCTCTTCCTGTAGCATGAGCGTCTCCACCTCGGCGAGGTCCTTCGTCCGGTATCCACTCTGGATCGCCCAGATGTAGATGATGAACGCCACGACCGCCATGATCGCCGTGTCGTAGGGGAACGGGATGTAGGCGGACGAGAGCGGCCCGCAGGGCACGGGCGAGCAGCCGAACGTGCCGAGGACCGAGAACCAGGAGAGCAGCATCTCGAAGAAGAGCAACGTCAGGACCCAGAGGCCCGATGTGACCATCTTCTTGCCGTCCGCGTTCGCCATCCGGTGCACCAGCAGCGTAGGGCCCCAGACGACGAGCAGGATCAGGATGTAGTAGATCACGAAATGTTGCGTGAGCACAGAGTTCGCGACGGTCGGCTCGCTCGGAGTGAGCGAAACGATGTCGCCGATGTAGAGGTTAACGTACCCCCACGCCGTGACGCCGACGGTCGCGATCAGCTGGACGATCCCGATCACGATCGAGGTGCCCTGGGATATCCCGAAGTTCCTGGGAACGTAGAAGAAGTAGAAGACCGGCAACACCAGGAAGACGCACGTCAGGACGTAGAAGAGGCCCCCGAACTCGGACCAATAGATGACCAGAGACCCTCCGACAAACGCGATAGCCCCGACCCAGAACGCCGCCGGCAGCTGGAACGGCCGCCGAATCTTCGGCGCGTATCGCCGGAGGACCAGCAAGGTCAACGGCCCGCTCAACAGGGAGATAGTGAAGGCATCCGTCACGAAGTCAGCAAACAGATGCCACGCGGGGAACGGAGCGATGAAGACGGCCCCGATCACCGTCGTGGCGATGAGCGCTACCCACGGAATCCGGGTGCGCCGCTGGATGCTCAGTAGGCCCCGGGGGAAGAATCCGTCGGCGCCAACGCCGTACACTGCACGGGTGGCTTCTCCTAGGAAGACCCAGCCCGTGCCCGACGGAGAGATCACCGAGTCGGCCAGCAGGAACGAGGCGAACCCGGTAAACAACGCGATTCCGGCGAACTTGAATTCGTAGTAGAAGGGAGCGGTGGCCAAGGGGCCGGTGAGCAGACCTGCCCAGTTACCGGGCGCAATCCCGGCTGCCACCCACCGCACCGCCCCGATGAACACGACCTGGAGCAGCACGTACAGGATCACGGCGGCGAAGATGGACAGAATGATGGCGCGGGGGGCGTCCCGCTGGGGGTTCTTCGCCTCTCCAGAGAACTGGGCGGCGCCGCGGAAGCCCAGGTAGGCGAATCCGATTCCCGCGGAGGGAATGCAGATGAAGACGCCCGGCCAGCCGAACGGGGTGAACCCGCTGATCGTGAAGTTGCTGGCCCGGAAGATCGCGAACAGGAGAATGACCGTGACCGTAGGAATGATCAGCTTCCACCAGGTAACGATCGAGTTGAACAGCCCAAGGAAGCGCACCCCGACATAGTTCAGAATGAAGAACCCGATCATCAGCAGGACGGCAATGACCGTTCCCGTGCTGGTGAGCAAGCCGTTCGACGCGACCCAGTTGTAGTGGTACGCAGTCGCGAAGTAGGTGATGACCGCCTCGGCCTCGATGGCTGGGACGGTAATGGAGCCCAGGATGTACCCTGTACCAATGATATAGCCACTAAAGCCGCCATGCGAGTAGAGGGGTCCCCGCACGAGCTGCCCGGTCTTGTGCAACGCGGAAGCGGTCTCGCAGAAGCAGAGCGCAATCGCGAGCATGAAAATCCCGCAGATGATCCACGAGATCACGGCCGCGGGTCCGGCGATCGCCGCCGAAAACGAAACGGCAAACAGCCATCCCGATCCGACGACACCTCCGAACGAAATCATGAACAAGTCTTGGAAGGACAGCGCCTTCCGCAACTGCTTGTCCGATGAGTCCGCTACCAGGACCTGGTCTTCGCTCGCAGCACCCACGGCGGAAACGTTCGTTGTCGCCATGATAGGGTCTAGCGCGGCCGATTAACCTTCAGCTATTTAGTCGCTTATGCGCGAGTTATCCGTCCCTCGGAGCGTCC
>JASHOK010000063.1 GCA_030041175.1 Thermoplasmata archaeon
CCGCGCGACCCGGAGGATCACACTGCATCACTTTCTGACCCACACCTCGGGCCTGCCACCTCTCCCGTCACTCCACTACACTGCTGCCCGGACCCTTGCGCTAGACCCCGGTTACCTACGAGAGGCTCGCCGGGAGGGGGTCGATACCCAACATCCCCCGATCGACACCTACGAGCAAATGATGGAGTTCCTTCGAACGTCCCGGTACCGGCTCCTAGGCCCCCCCGGCCGGTACTTCAGCTACTCCAACGAAGGCTTCGGGCTGTTGGGCGCTGTCATCGAGCGGGCGAGCGGGCGGACCTACGAGAATTTCGTCGAGGAGGAAATCCTCCGTCCCGCGGGTATGCGGTCGTCGACGTTCGACACCGGCATCATGAGGAGGAACCCCGAGGTGACGACCCTCTACTCACCGAAACCCACTGGCGTCCGCCGTGGCCTGGTTCCCTCGCAAACCTGGTGGGAGGAATCTTGTCTGCGCGCCTGCGGAGGGCTCCGATCGAACGTCGAGGACATGGCTCGATACGTCCAGATTTTCCTTAGTGACGGCCGCGGCGAGGGGGGCCGTGTCGTCACCGGTCGATCGCTCCGCAAGATGACCACTCCTTACTGCGGGCTCCCGGGAGGTCTGCACTACGGTTACGGGGTCATGATTCGATCCGACTATCATGGCACCCCGCTTGTATTCCACGGTGGACACCTCCCGGGAGCCTCGTCATTCTTCGCCGTCGCCCCGCGTCGGCACGTAGGTGGGGTGATTCTCACAAACATCGCGGGGGGCAGGCCCGAGCTGGCACTGATGGCCGAGGTCAATGCACGCCTGGCGCTGCCGCTGTCGACGGGCATGAGCGTCGTGCCGCGGCCAACTCCGTCAGAAGCATCGTTGCGCGAGTACGGAGGCTGGTATGGTTCCGGAGAGGGTAACTGGTTTGAAGTGACCCCGCGGCGGGACAGCCTGTGGCTCGACTTCCACGGAACCATGGGAAAATTACGGGGCCTTCGTCTCCGGCCGGCGGGCCGCGATCGATTCGTCTATCGCTGGAGCGGACAAGACCAGGAGGTCCGATTCGAGCGCGATGCCCGGAGTCGTCCGTGGGCGGTGTTCTTCTTCTTCCGTCTCGTGCGGCGGCGAGCTACGCGAGAATTCTACCGTGCTCGGAAGAAGACGCCCGTCTGGTAATCTGCAGCGCGGTCGGCGCTCGCCTTTAGGAACCGGGGCCGATGGGAAAGTACCCGTTGGCACCTGTCAGACTGACCCAATCTCGTTCGCAATCACTGCTGCCGAGCGGACGAGGATGGAGTCGATCAATCGGTACAGGGCAGGAATGAGAACGCGAGCCCACTACCAGGAGCATTAGGTCCGATCGTTAGGTTGTCGATTTGCCAAGTCCCAAAGTTGGCTGGAAATGAGTAGGTGAAGTTCCACTCGAACCCGGAAAAGTACGACTCGCCGATACCGTACATCGTCGAATTGATGAGAATCGTTCCCCTGGCTGTAGAGAACGGGATTTGAAAGTCGAGATGCGTGGAGGTGACGTTGATTTCTGTAGAGCCCCGACCGCAGGTCGATACATTGCCGTCGTTGTCCGAGACATAGGCGTCGTGAAAGATGACTGAGGTAAGGCCCGGCCCACCCGTGATTGAAATGTTGAACTGCGTGGGGATTCCCGCATCGCTCTCGTTGCCCGGACCAAGTAGCTGACAACCCAGGCATCCGCTCGACTGCTGCCATGGGGCCAGTCCGTTATGACCCGGGGACACTTCGTATGCAGGGCACTGGTGACTCGGCCCGGCGCCGGTTTCAAGCACTCGATTAACGGCCGAGAGATTGTACTCGGTCTGCCAGAAGATGATCGAAGCGGTGCCATTCTGACTCGGTCCGCCCTCCGAGCCCCCCGGAAAGTGAGCCACAGCGTACACTGTGCCGCCATACGGCGCGTTTTCGAACAGCTGGGGGGTCCAGTTGTATTCGCTCGCAATCAGCTGGCCCTGGACGCATCCGTAGTGTTCCCAGAAGACCGGAGAACCGCTAGTAATCATGGCGGACACTAAGACAACCGCGATTCCCACGGATGCCCCTGCGGCTGCCAAAACCACGTTCCGGCGGCTACCTCGCATGGCGTCGATTCTCAAGATGGCACGTGAAAGTCCCCGATAAGACTCACTGGGGGGCTCCCCGAGTCGCCCCTGGCCCAGGTAGGGTTCGTGTGGTCAGGACGTTATCGAAATGCTGACCGACGTGTGGCGGAGTGCAGCGGGAGGGCCCCTTGCGAGGAAAGCACCGGTTTCCCACGGACGCTCGAAACAACAACGACGCCGCGCTCGGACAATCCAGATCCTCTCCTCACAGGAAGTTGAACCCTTAGGCCCGGTCCCTCGAGCGGCTGGCACTCCTCTGCCCAAGACCAGAGCCGAGACCGCGACGGGGTAGACGTCGGGGGTGGCACCCTTAGATCGAGTCCCTCGAGCGGCTCCATCTCCCCCCAAAACCCCAGCGAGAACACCGCGCGCGGGCTATGGTCTGGAGGGGGGTAGCCCGGCGAAGACGAGGCGACCCGTGGCCAGGGGCCCGATCGACCGCGCCGGGAGGGTGAGTCCCCTCGGGCGCGGCAGTTACTCGGGCAGGTTCAGGTCCGTTCGCCGGAGTCGACGGGCCATCTCCTGCAGGATGTTGCGGAGAACCGCCGGCTCAGAGTCGGCGAATTGCCAAAACTTCTCCCGCGATAGAACGCCGATTTTGGAGGGCCGGATCGCCACCACATCCGCCGATCGTGCCTGGTTGTCGAAGATCGACATCTCGCCAAAGAACTGACCGATCGTGAGCCGGGCGAGACTGCGACCGGCCCGACGGACTTCCGCCGTTCCCTCGAGGATCAGGCACAGCCCGCTGCCCTCGTCGCCGCGCTTGACGATCGTCTCGCCCTCCTCGAAGGCCAGCACCTCGACCCACTTCGAGAGCTTCCCTAGCTGGCGTCGAGTTAGGCTCTCAAAGATCAGGACGTTCAGGAGCAGCGCCGCCAGCTGGCTCGAAGAGAACTCTGCCGCTTTAGGCACGGGCGCCAAGACCTTCTCCCGGGATTAATACGTAACCAAGGGGCGCGCCAGGCGCTGTCGAACTCTGCACCGAATGCGTCGCTCCCCGTCGTCATCCCTCCCTCGCGAATGCGCTAGTTCAGGGGCGTCTCCGAGCGGCTTGGCACGAGATCGGGTCACGTCTGATCGAAGGGGCGATATCCCGTGGAGGGCTTAGGACCCCTCGGGCCGCACAGAGACCACCCTTTAACTCGGGCGGCGCTTCCCGGGACTCGTCCCCGCGGAAGCCGATGTCCTACTCCAGTTACCGGGTAGCCGCCGTGATTGTGTACGTGGTAATGATCCTGGTCTTGGGAGCGATCATCTCGGTGTACTCCGTAACCTGGGCTCTCGAATTCATCGCTATCTTTCTCCTGGTCGGAGTCCCGATCATGTTGCTCGTCCTCAGCCGGTTCCAGCGACGAGTCGAGGAGTCGGGCGGCGAGTACCCCATGGCCTTTGGTGGGCTGGGCATGATGGAGAGGGACATCATCGACGATCGGCAAGGGGACCTCACCGCGGAAGACCGAGAAGAGTTGGGAGAACAACCGCCGGTATAGGCCGTGTCAGACCGCCTGCGCCCGGCTCGGACGGAGGTACTGGCCGTTGACGTCGGAGGCACCTTCACGGATGTACTGCTGGTCCGGGGCCGGTCAGTCGTCCGGGCCGAGAAGGTGGTGACGGATGTCCGTCGCCCTGAACAGGCGCTGCAACGATGGGAGCCCGAACAGGCACACCGTCGGCCTCCGGACTGGGTCCACGCCACGACTCTTGCCACAAACGCTCTCCTGGGCCAGTCCAACCTACCGCTGCCTCGAGTGGCCCTCGTCACTACCGCGGGCTTCCGGGACGTTATCGAGATCGGGCGACAGAACCGCCCGTCGCTCTACGACCTGAGTTTCGTGCGGCCCGTACCGCTCATTGCGCGCCAGCGGCGGTTCGAGGTCCGTGAACGCACCGATGCGGTGGGGCGACGCACCCTACCGCTGAGACCGCGGGAGCTGGCGGGCCTTGGGCGAGCCCTGCGCAGCTGCCACGCAGAAAGCGTCGCCGTAGGCTTCCTCCATTCGTATCTCAACGATCGCAACGAGAGGTTGGCCGGCCGTTACCTTCGAGGGAAGTTCCCGTTCGTGTCCCTTTCGTCCGAGGTTGCTCCCGAACCTCGGGAGTTCGAGCGATTTTCCACGGTCGCCGTCAACGCCACACTGCTGCCCATCCTGTCGGAGTACGCCGGCCGGCTCGAACGTGCGCACGAGCGACGCGGGGGGACTGCACTGGCCTGGATGTCGAGCGCCGGGGGCCTCGTGACCTCGCGGGAAGTGCGGAAGAAGCCGGTGGTAGCCCTCGAATCCGGGCCGGCGGCGGGAGTCATCGCTGCCGCCGCGCTGAGTCGTCGTCTGGGCCTTTCCCGAACGATCAGCTTCGATATGGGAGGTACGACCGCAAAGGCCGGCACCGTGGTAGATGGCCGCGTCCAGTCCGTTCCCGAGCTCGAGGTCGGAGGGCGAACCCACCATGGTCGCCCGGCCCGGGGTACGGGCTATCCGGTCCGGTTCCCGTTCCTAGATCTCGCCGAAGTCTCTGCGGGAGGAGGCACGATCATCACCCGGGATCGTTCCGGTGGCCTGGCCATCGGCCCGACGAGTGCCGGGGCTTCGCCCGGCCCGGCGTGCTACGGACGCGGGGGACGACGGGCCACCCTCACGGACGCCAGCCTCGTCCTCGGCTGGATCGGCGCGTCCATGCTCGGGGGCCGCATGCCGCTGAATGCGGCGGCCGCGACCCGTGCGCTCTCCGTGTTGGGGGTCCCGGTGGCGGTGGCGGAGTCCGCCCTCCGCCTGGCAGAGCTGGAGATGGCGAGGGCCATCCGGCTCGTGACCGTGGAGCGAGGGCTCGATCCGGCCCGGTTCGTTCTACTCGCGTTCGGCGGCGCGGGCCCCCAGCACGCGGCCCTGGTCGCGGAAGAGCTCGGAATCCGTCGCGTCGTCGTCCCGCCGCGACCCGGACTCTTCAGCGCGCTCGGCTTGCTCTACGCAGACTGGCGATTCGAGGCCCGTCGCACGTTTCCGAAGGAACTCCGGTCGGCCTGCGAGTCGCTCCGTCGTGAGTTGCGGGCGGGCCGGCCAGGGTGGCGGACCGAATTCACCGCGGACTGCCGGTACAGAGGTCAGGGTTCCGAGCTGACCGTCCCTTTCCGGGTGCCGGACGAGGAGAGCGTTCACGCATCGTTCCGACGACTGCATCGTTCTACGTTCGGATTCACGCTCGACCGGACCGTCGAGGTAGTGACCCTCCACGCGTTCGCCATGAAGAATCGCTCGAAGCCGCATCTCCCGGCGGCCGGAGGAACCGGGCGCGCCTCCGGCCGCCGCCGTGCCGTGCTCGGGGGAAGACGTTGGACGATCCGGACCCTGGACCGGGCCACTCTGGACCGCCGAGCCCAAGTCGAGGGCCCGGCGGTCATCGAGGAGTTCGATTCGACGACGCTAATCCCGCCCGCATGGGTCGCGCGCTTGGGGCCGGCCGGGGAGCTCGAATTGCAGGGACCCGTTCGATGACCGACCAGTGGTCCCTCGTTGCAAAGGCGACCGAGTTTGTCGCGGAAGAGATGGGAGTCGCCCTTCGACGGTCCGCCCTCTCGCCGAACATCCGGGAGCGTATGGACCATAGTTGCGCCGTACTCGATCTCGACGGCCGCATTGTGGCGCAGGCCGAGCACATCCCGGTCCACCTGGGATCCTTCCGCGTCGGTGCCCGCAACGTCCTCGACTGGATCCAGCGCGTGTCGCTGGAGTTGGGTCCGCGGGACATGTTGGTGTTCAACGACCCGTACGTTTCAGGGACACATCTCAACGATGTCACCGTACTCGCCCCCATCGGGACGGGGAGGCACCAGCAGGGCTGGGTGATCACCAAAGCCCATCACGTCGATGTCGGCGGGCCGGTCCCGGGCAGCCTCAATCCGGACGCTCGCACCCTGGACGAGGAAGGCCTGGTGATTCCCCCGACCGTGGTGGACGCCTCCTCGGACTGGGGTCGGACACCCCTCGGCCAGGCGATGGGCGCAAACTTCCGTGAGCCCGACACCGCCCACGGGGACCTTGCGGCGCAATTCGCCGCGAATCGGCGAGGGATCGCTGGAGTGAAGGCTCTGCAGGAGCGCTTTGGGATTCAAGGCGTGGCCGACGGCTGGCGCGGCAGCATCGACCACGGCCGTGCGTTGACCCAGCAAGGACTTTCCCGAATCTCCCGGAGATCGGTGACCGCTTCGGATGCACTCGAAGGGAACGGTGCGCTGTGGCCGATTCGGGTTTCCCTAGCCGTCTCAGGACGCGGAGTCCGGGCGGACTTCGCCGGTTCTCACGACGCCGTACCGGCCCCGCTCAATGCGGTGTTCGGCGTTACGTACTCGGCAACCGCCTTCGCGGTACGCTGCGTTCTGCCGGGAGCCGTGCCCACGAACGAGGGCTTCTATGGGTGCCTCGACGTGCGGGCGCCGTTGGGAACGATCGTGAACCCCCGAACGCCGGCTGCGGTCAGCGGGGGAAACGTCGAGACGGCCCAACGAGTCGCCGACGTAATGCTTCGGGCCTTCGCGCGACTGCTGCCGAGGCGGATGCCCGCGGCCTCCGCCGGGACGATGATGAACCTGATGATGGGAGGGGTGCGCCGCGACGGGCGTCGATGGGCGTACTATGAGACCATCGGCGGAGGGTCCGGAGGGCGGCCGAACAGCGGCGGCGTCTCGGGCGTCCACACGAACATGACGAACACTCTCAACACCCCGATCGAGGTGGCAGAGCACGAGTACCCGCTCGAGTTCCTCGAGTACCGTCTTCGCACGCATAGTGGTGGGACCGGACGGCATCGCGGAGGCGACGGGATCGTCCGGGCTTTCCGAGTTACCGCGCCGACTACCGTGTCAATTCTCGGCGACCGGTTCCGACTTCGCCCGTGGGGGCTTCGGGGCGGTGGTTCGGGGTACCCGGCTCGGGTGATCGTCACTCGGAGCGGCCAGCCCGAAACCTGGTCGGGCAGGGCACGCAGTGATCTGCGTGCGGGCGACTCGGTGCGGCTCGAAACCCCCGGCGGCGGGGGCTACGGAGCCAGGGCGTCCCGCATCCGAGCCGGCGCCCGTCGGCGAACGAAATCACCGCACATCAAAAAGGCGGTACGCCGGCGGAGCTTCCAGAAACTGCTCGATGGCGTGCCGGTTGATGACGGGTAGCGTAGCCGCCGCAGCCTTGCGGAACGACTCCTCGCTCTCGAACAGGGAGATCATCACCTGGTTCTCACGGCCGCGCTCGACCAGGACATAGGCGCCCTGACATCCGGGCTGCTCCCGGAGTGCGGCTGCGTGTTCCTGCGCCGCCCGGACGATATCCTCTGCTCTTCCGGGTTTCGCCGTCGTCATGGCCATTGCACAAAACATGGTCTCCCCTAACTTCGTGGCCCAGGGCGCCCTTTAGTCATTCGGCACGGATGATCGGGGTCGGCGGAGTCACCCGGCGCGGTGCCGGCGGATCAGGGGCCGCTCCACGGCCCTGCCGTCACCAGTAGCACCAGGGCCTCGTTGACGGGGATACTCGGGGCGCGCAGGGTTACGTTGAACCAGCCCATTCGATCGTATCCGAAGACGGCCGGAACGCTCGAACTGACGAGCCGAAAGGGCCAGGAGACCGAGGAGATCGAAGTGATGGCGAACTCGGCGCCTGTAGTATTCCCCGGCCCGTAGGGTTCGCATCCCACCTCCCAGCTCACGTTGAACAGCGCCCCTAACCGGACCTCGAACGTCACCGGGGGTTCGCTAGCCGTCTCCGTGTACGGGCAGACCTCACTCGGAGGTGTCGTGTACTGGAACGCAGCGTCCCTCACCACGACCATGTCCGTCGGGGAGAGCACGACGAGCGCGAAGACCTCGAGGGCCGCCACCGCGAACGCCAGCGGTACTGCGACCCAGCCCCATCGCGGAAAGAGCGACCGGTGCGATGGACGTGGGCCCGCCATCGGCTGCCGCTAGTGCCGGTATTCCAATAATGGTTGCACGGGGCGGCCGCCGGTCATTGCGGGTCCGTGCCGGGCCTTCGTCGGGCGTCGAGGGACGAACTCGTGCGACGCGCGTGGATGATGCGCGTTACGAGTTCGAGGTCGCGGAGCGCATCGTCCACGGAATAGATCGTCAACTCTCCTTCGTCCGAGAGCCGTAGAAGGCGCCCCTGGGTCCACTGTGGCCCCTTGGGTGAAGGAGATGGGCCCCGCACCGGGCGGCCAGGGGGGCCTGAGCTCGGCGAAATCGCTGGCACCGAGCCCAACCGTCTCGCCGCTGTTGGCGGAGCGGCGGGGCGGCTCACGACTACATCGGGCACCGGACGACCATTCCAACGCTCCGGCGTGTCCAGAGGGTCGGCACGCGGCCCGGCGCTCGGAGGGGCATGGACTGACTTGACCGGCTGGAGCCGGTTCTCCTCCTCGTCGTCTGGCCCCGCCGCAAACGATGCGATCCCGCCGACGATACCGGTGATCCCGACCGCCAGAAACAGGAAGCTGGGGGACAGACGGTCTGCCGTTCGATGCGTCTGCTCGAGGGCGAATACGGCAGCGAGGACCACACAGATGACACCGGTGATAAGCAGGGGCCATGCCTCGGTGAGACTGTCCTTCCAACCGACCCTGCCATCGCCTGCCGGATCCCGGCCACGGCTCGTGTCGGCGGTCAAGGGCACACCGTAGCAGACGAGCAGGTGTCAATCTGCGTGTAGACTTTCAGCACGGTCGGGGCGGCGTTCGTGCCGAGATTCAGGTACAGGTAGACCGTCAGGGTCGCACCGCCCGCACGAGTTGAGGTTCCGGTCGCGAAGTAGGCCCGGCCCGCAGTCCAACCCGCAGAGGTCTCGACGACGAACTCTACGAGGAATCCGGACGATGCTCCAGTCGCTGCACTTGGCTGGGTGACCGAGAGTCGAGCGTCCTCGGCGTAATCATCAACGACGAGACCCGCGGGGCTCGCGACCGTGTAGCGATCCCGGCATTCCGCGGCCGCACAGGTGGGCAGGACGAGCGGGGTCCCGGCGAGGCCCACGACGCCCGTTGACTGCGTCCCGCCGGCCCCCAGATCCGCCAGGGCCGGAGTTACGCGAGCATCCGCCGTGCCCGCGACCGTCACCGGTGGCGCTACCGGCACACCGGAACGGAGCGCCGAGTAGCGATCCGGCGTGTATTTGGTGACGGTCGTCGCCCCGGCAGCGACGCCTTGCAAAAGCATCAGAGCGACCAACACCGTAGCGGAGGCGAAGCCGAGCGTTTCGAGCGTCCAGCTCCGCCGTGACTCGCCGGTGCGCCACGGCGGGGACCTACGCCGTCCCGGACGGCCGCTTCCCCCGCTTCGGCTCTTTGCTGGCCCCGCTTCCATCTCCGGTTCAGAACAGGTTTTAGGAGGGCGGCGCGCGCCGCCCTCCTGGGTGGGTGGTGGGTCGCGCCTACGGGCAGCTCGTCCCGGTCGAGCACTGGTTAAAGACCACGGACACCGAGTTGATGACCGGCGCCGTCGTCGTTCCCAGGTCCACGAACAGGTAGACCGGGATGGTCTCCGTCGTGCCGCTCGTAGGCATCTCGATGTACGCGAAGGCCACCACCGACGTGGTGGTGGTCGTCGTGATCGAAATCGTCACGGCCATGTCGAAGCCGATAGCCGAGTTGGCGCTCGACTGGGAGGCACTGAGCACGATCTGCTCGCCATAGTCACCGAGCGTCGTGGTGGGGGTCGCGGCCTTGAAGCTCTGCGCGGCACACGGTGCGGCGGTGCAAGCGGTGAGCTGGGTGGTGGCGCCTGAAAGGCCCGCCCCGGTGCCCTGGGTCCCCGCGGCGGTCGATCCCGCCATCGCGGACGAGACCACCACAAGCTGCTCCGACGTGACGGTCGCAATCGAAGAGAACCCGCCGGGGGTTCCGCCGCCGGTCACATTCGACGACTGGGGGGTTCCCAGTGTCGTGACCGTGGTGGCGGCCAGCGCGTACCCTCCAATCATGGCGATCATCGCGGCGATAGTCACGAGGTAGACCGTTCGTTGCCGTCGCTTCATCCTGGCTTTCTCTCCGAGCCCCCGAGGGGCCCCGTGAAATGTGTATGAATGCGTATTTAGGTCTTCTTGCCCCGCCGAGGGGTGGGATATACGGCGGGAGCCGGGGGGCTTCGCCGGTGCGACTGCGCGCCCCGAGCACAACGGCTGGGTGCGTCGCGGGCAGGTTATGTGGCGTCTTTGTTCCGGCCCAGCGATGACGGAGGGCCTCTACCTGAGGGACAGCTACCTGACCGAGTTCGACGCCCAAGTCGTCGCATCCGAAGGGCCGGATCTCCGGTTGGATCGGACCGCGTTCTATCCCGAGGGCGGCGGGCAGCCCGCGGACGCAGGACTGCTCACGGCCGCTGATGGGCGGTCGTGGGCCGTGCAGGGCGTCGCAAAGGGTCCGGAGGGAATCGTTCACCACGTCGAGGGGCCCACGACCGCCGCTGGCGAGCGCCTCCATGGCAGCATCGATTGGAAACGCCGGTACGCCCACATGCGGTACCACACCTGCCTTCACATCCTCAGCGGAGTCGTGTACCACCGCTTCGGTTCCGACATTACCGGCGGTCAGATCTACCTCGACCGAGCCCGGATGGACCTATCCATTCCGGGGTTCGACCGGTCGATCGCAGACCAGGTCGTGTCGGAGGTTAACGAGGTCGTGGCCCGGGGCTTGCCGATCGCGGTCCGGTTCGTCGCCCGTACCGAGCTCCAAACCCATCCCGGCCTCGTACGCGTAGACGCCTCCCTCGTCCCCGATGTGGAAGAGCTCCGAGTCATCGATATCCAGGGGTTCGACGCGCAGGCGGACGGTGGGACGCACGTTCGGTCCACGAAAGAGGTCGGTATGGTCACTCTCCGGAAGATCGAGAACAAAGGCGCCCGGAACAAGCGCCTCTACCTCACACTGGGGCCGGCTCCCGGCCCGTGAGCTCGGAGCGGTCCCAACGGACTCCGAGCCTCTCGCCCAAGGTTTCCAGCAGTTTTTCGCCGCGTTCTGCGGTCCATGGAGAAGGGTCGGGGGCTGGTCCCTCGCGCCACGTACGTGGCGCCGGGCGACGGAATATGCGCTCGAACTCCGTTCGCCATCTCTCAGGAAGCGGGCTGGTCCACGCATCCACCCTCGGTAGCGTTCGGAGCTGAAGGGCCGCACCTGCGAGACTTCGCGCTACGTTTTCAGCCGTATAGCCGCC
>JASHOK010000064.1 GCA_030041175.1 Thermoplasmata archaeon
GGATCTATGTGGGACTCCCCGACGGCACCGTTCAGGAGATCCTACCCAGCAACACGAGCGCCTGAGCCACCTCCGATCAAGACCGTCGCACGCGTAGGGCTTTGGGATTCTATTCACAGGGTTCACCTTCCGATGCCCCCTGCGTTCGCTCCCTTCCTTTCCCTCCGCTCCGCCCGTGCCCCGTCGACGCTTCGAAGGGGTAGCGGGGCCTCCTCGCATCCTCGGAAAGGCCGTCAAGGTCTAGTCGTAGACCTTCGAGCTCTGCGAGGTCTCGCAGAGCGGTTCGTCCGACATTCACTCCGGCATTCAGTTGCCGGTCCAGCGTCCAGCCACAAGTGTCGCATGTGAACATCGGTCCTACCCTGCTTCGGGGTCGTCGAACATCCCCACATCTCGGGCAGGTCATGCTGGTACGATACGGGTTGACCCAGTAGATCGGAACGCCATGGTCCTGGGCTTTGTATGCCAGCTGGCGATGCAACTCCCGACGAGGCCAGCTGGAGAGTCGACGGCGGAGCTGGGGCCCCCGCCATCGGCCCCTAGCTCCGGGACCCCGTCGTCGCGGTGAAGGCACTCGCGACAGGTCCTCGAGGGCGAGAGCGGCATGGTGTCGTTCCAGGATCTCGATGAACCGTCGGCTCAGGACGTGTAGACGAGACCGAACCCGGTGGCGTTCCCGAGTCCCTTCCTTGCGCAGCAGTCGACGAGCCACCCGTCGGTCATGGGCCTTCTTCCGGGCGAGGCGTCGCCTCCGTAGGAAGTGCACGGTCTGGATCTGCGGGATGTCCGAGTACTCGACCCGAGTAGCCTCGGTACCGGAGGAAGTGACGACTACCCCGTCCATCGACCGTTCGTTGGTGTCGAGAGCCACGAGGGACGTAGGTCGGTAGGGTTCCGGAGCTGGTCGCTCGAGGAACAGGGCTACCCGGTCCTCGGACACCTGGAGCTGCTTGATCCGGACTCCAGGTTCCCGGAGGCGTTCCCGATGGTAGGGCGCGACGTGAACGAAGCAGGAGCACCACTCTCCACTCCGCAACGATACTCGAACCCTGCCGGTATCGATATCGAAGTGAAAGGTCGTCGGACTGGTCCGAAGGAATCGCTTCCGGAGATAGGGGAGCTCGGAAGGAATCCCCTTTCGAAGTCGGGTTCGATGGGATCGAGCGAGTGAGACGGCGATCTCGGCCGCGACGACGGCATGCTGGCCGGTCATGTGGTTGACCAGCGCCCAGTTCCGGGCGAACCTGGAACCCGAACCTCGGGAGGTCTTGCCGGTCTCGAGGAGATGGCGGAGGGTAGCGTTGGTCAGCAGTCGATAGTCAGCCATGAGGCCGAGGAGGGGAGCTGGAAGCGGAGCGGCGAGAGGAAGAAGGAGGCCCCGGAGGACATGCATCCGGTATGAGTCGGAGTGGGGCTAGAAGGGACTGACGGCCCCGATGGAAGGTGAACGGTGAGCACCGGGTCTCCTCGAGGAACTCGAATAAAATCCCAAAGCACACGCGTAGGAATCCGCTAAATCCCGGTCCTGGCTGCGCGCACCGCGCAGAGGGTCGGAGTCCATGGACGGCAAGTACATTCACACCCGCGTGACCGAGGGCGTCGGATACATCGAGATTGAGAAACCGAAGGCGAACACGTACGACCTCGACATGATGCGAGAGATGGACGAGGCGCTCGAAGAGATGCGCTTCAACTCCGACGCGCGCGTCCTCGTGCTGGGCAGTCGGCTCGACGGCTTCTTCAGTGCCGGTGCCGACATCGAGATGCTGAAGCGGAGCACCCCCGAATTCAAGGCCATGTTCTGTCTCCACTGTCAGGAGACCCTGAACCGGTTCGCCTCCACCCCGAAAGTCGTCCTTGCGGCCATCAACGGACATTGCGTCGGAGGTGGGCTCGAGATCGCCCTCTCCTGCGACCTCCGAATCATGGCGGCCGACGGAGGGAAGATCGGCCTCCCCGAGGTGACTCTGGGAGTCCTTCCCGGAACCGGCGGTACCCAGCGGCTTCCGAGGCTCGTCGGCGCCTCGCGAGCGCTCGACATGATGATCACCGGGCGGCTGCTCACGCCGGCCGAGGCGCTGCAGATCGGGTTGGTCAACCACGTCTTTCCGAAGGCCAGCTTCGCCGCGGACGTCCACAAGTACGCGAAGGCGCTGGCCGATGGCCCGTCCCGGGCGGTCAGCCTGATCAAGCGGTCCGTTATGGAAGGAGTGGAAGAGCCCCTCCTGTCGGGTCTGGCGCTGGAGCGGGAACTACAGAATCAGCTGTTCGTCACCGAAGACGCGAAGGAGGGTATCGCCGCCTTCCTGGAGAAGCGGAAGCCCAACTTTAAGGGGCGCTGATTCGTACACACTGTCACCCGACGATGGCCGACTCTCCCAACCCCCCGCCGACGGCACCGGACACCGGGCCGCGCGCCGGGAAGAATCTAAAGGAAGGCGGCACCATTGAGCCGGTTCGCGAGATTCTCTGGGGCTCGGCGGTCGGCGTCCGCAAGTACGAAACCCCGGACGAGCTGCCCGAGGAACTCCGGAAGCTCATCGTCAAGCTGATGGTGGTCCAGGCCGACACCGAGTTCGCGTCCATCCAACAGCATCGCCCCTGGCTCGACCACGCGCCGACGCTCGAAGACCGGTGGATCGAGGCGCGGATCGTCGCCGATGAGGCGCGCCATGGCCTCCAGGCCTGCCGGATCCTGAAGGACTTCGGGGAAGAGGGCCAGCACTGGATCGACGACCTCCTCGCGAAGAAGGAGGGGGAGCACAAGCTCGACGCCTTCAACATGAAGTTCGACGCCTGGTCGGATGTCGGGGCCTTCACCTGCCTCGTCGACCGAGTAGGCGTCTATCAGCTACGGGCCTTCCAGGAGTGCTCGTACGGGCCGCTCGCGCGCGCGATGCCGCTCATGCTCTCCGAGGAGCAACTGCATCTCAATTTCGGCGCGAACGTCCTTCGCCGGATGTCCCGGGAGGGCCCGAAGTACTCCGGGAGCCGGGAAGAGGCTCAGGCCGCCGTTCGAAAGTGGTACCCCCGCGCGCTCGACATGTTCGGCCACTCGAACTCCGACACCAGCCGACGCGCGATCGAGTACGGGCTCAAGCGGTGGACGAACGAAGAGGCCCGAAATCGGTTCATCGCCGAGACGACGCCGATCCTCGAGCGGATGGAGCTCGACGTACCGGCCGCCGACTTCGACCGGCACATCGCGTAGACTCAGGCCCCGGTCCCGGGGAGCGGGTGCGCCGCGGGGCCCGGCGACAGTACCCGAACCGACTCGACCCCGGGCACCGCCCGGAGTCGCGCCTGGACCCGTCGGACCTCGGGCGCGAACGTGAAGACGTGCACGTGCGCGCCCGCATCGTGGGTGTAGCCGGCAACGGGTCTCCCCGCCTGCCGGTTCAGCTCCAGCACCGCCGCGAGGACCGCGCGAGAGGCCGGGGTGAGGTAGTCGAGGCTCGGCACCGTCGTCTCGCAGACCCGACGGAAGTCGTCGCATTCCTGGATCAGCAGTTCGAGGAACTGGTCCGGGTTTCGGGTCCGGAGGGCCCTCCGCAGTGCGGCGAGGCGACCGGGAACGCTCCGGAGCCTCTCGGCGTACGCCGGTGAGGTTCGGACCGTGTCCTGCATCGCCCGTGCGGAGCGCACCGACTTCTCGGGCGCATCGGCGATGATGGTGACGAGGTCCCGGAGTTCCGGCCAGTGGTCGGGCGGGAACAGCGGACGCGCATAGCAGTCCTCGCCGTCCGACCGGTGGCCGGCCTGCCACTCGACAAAGCCACCGAAGATCGATCGACTCGCGCTGCCGGAGCCTCGTCGGGCGAGCCGAGAAAGGCCGCGCGGCGTCAGGTCCAGCCCGGCGGCCCGGCTGGCGGCGCCGGCCAGGGCCGCAAAGCCGCTCGCGGAACTCGCGAGCCCGCTTGCGATCGGGAAGTTGTTGCTCGAGCGGACCTCGGCGAACTCGCGTAGCCCGGCCTCCTCCCGGACCACGTCGAGGAACTCCGTCGCGCTCTGGAGGGGTCCGTCGCCGGCGAGCCGGTCGTTCAGCCAGAGCCGATCCGCCCCGAGGCCCCGGTCGAAGCGGACCCAGGTCCGCGTACGGAGGCCGCCGACGGTCATCGAGAGCGACGAATTGTTGGGCAGAACGAGCTGCGCGTCGCGCATCCCCCAGTACTTGACCAGTGCGATGTTGGGGGCCGCCTCGTAGCCCGCGGCGCGCGACTGAGAGCGGTCGGACATGGCACCTCGTCCGGTCGACGGCCCGGACTACATAGGGGCGCCGGCGCGCGTCCCATCGGTTCTTTATCTCCCTCCGGCCCAACAGTACGGGCGTGAAGCGGTCTGCGCGTGCGGCCGAGCCACGACCCCTCCGGCTGCCGCGCCGGTGGACGACGGTGGCCCGGATGTCCGGGTTCCATCGCTCGATCGGGTTCGCGATTGACGCCGAGGGCTCCGGAGTGGGTGTCTGCACGGTCCGGGGCCGCGTACAGGCCCGCCATCTCAACATCAACGGTGTGGTGCACGGTGGGGTCTACGCCACCGTCCTCGACACCGCGATGGGAGGTGCGGTCGTCAGCCTGCTCACGGAAGGAGAATCGACCGCCACCACGTCGCTCTACGTGGAGTTCCTGCGGTCCGCCCGCCTCGGTAAGGAACTGGTCGCCCGGGGGGAAGTGCTGCGTCGGGGCCGGCACCTGGCCTTCGTCGAGGGCAAGCTCGACGATGGAGAGGGCCATCAGTTCGCCCAGGCACACGGCACCTGGTACATCTGGTCCGCCGAGGAGCAGCGGGCGCTCCGGGCCCGTCACTGATGCTGCAGCCCCGCCCGTCCGCCCTCTATCGATTGGCGCAGATCCTCCGGGTGCTGGCCATACTCGCCCTCGTCTTCCTGGTGCTCTTTCTCGCGACCGTCGCATACTCTGCGGTGGAGATGGGCGAAGGAATTGCGCGCCAGGCCGGGTCGCTGCAGCACTCCGACGCCGCCACGCTGGTGGGCTCGTCGATCGTCGTGAACGTCACGTTCCCGATCCGGAATGACGGATACTACAATGTACGGAGCCTGACGCTGGTCGCGATCTTCACGAACGAGTCCATCCAGTCGGCGCCGATCGCGCTGACGGAGACGGCCGCGCCGGTCAACATCCCGGGCCACGGCAGCTCGGTCGTCACGCTCCTCACCGATTTCGACGTCGCCAATCCCGCCGGCCCCTTCCTGCTGCTGAACGACGCGAATCTCAACGGCACGTTGTTCCTGAACGCGTCCTACGCCGCGGTGATCCCGGTCAATCTCGAGGTCGGATTCCACTATCATTGGGGCGCTCCGTTCGCCAACCTCACGTACGCCGTCGGAACGCCGACCCCGGAATCCAACGGTACGATCGCCGTGCCGGTGACGGTGAGCTTCGAGAACCACACGCCCGGTCTCTCCGCGGCCGGGACGTTGAACGTGGTCGTCACGGAATCTAACGGCACCCTGTGTAGCCGCCAGTCGTACCCGGTCCACACGAGCGAGGGCCCCGTCACCCTGATGGAGACGTTCTACGCTCCCGAGAGCTGTCAGTTGAGCGGAGCCACCGTCGCGTCGACCTTCGTGGGCTCCGGATTCGACATTCCCCTGCCGACGGAGACGATCCCGTGAGCGGAACTCCCCCGGCGCCCCCGACCCTGCCCCCGTACGAGCCCCCCGGAGTGTCGGGCGCCCGGATCGCCGGGGCGGTGAGCCTGACGCTCTTCTACTTCGGACTCGTCGGTCTCCTGCCGTACTACCTTGAGCAGTACGCGGTTCGCTACGGCCTCGCCGCTCCGATCGAGCCGGCGTTCCTGCTCGTGGCCGGCTTCATCGTGGCCGTCCTGGCCGGACTATCGGTGGCGACCAAGCCGACCCGGGCCTGGGGCCCCGTTCGCGTCATGTCCGCCGGATTCGACCTGATCTACGTGGTCTACCTGCTCCAGAATCCGGTCTATACAACGACGATCCGGGGCTTCGCGCTGACGATCACGTACGGGCACCTGCTGGAGCTCTTCCTCATCCCGCCGGCGATCGGTTTGCTCGCCGGCATCGTCACGACGCTCGGCGACGTCCGGCGGCCCTGGGAGCGGATCAGCTTCCAGTTCCCGCAGCGGTCCTCGATCCCGGCGTACGGGTAACCCATTTGAGGTCCACCGGCTGTTCCGCGCCGATGACCGACGCCCGATCTCGGCCCGACGCACCCGACCTCGCACAGGAGGTCCATGCGCTGGCCCACGATGTCGCCCGGGATGCGCTCGCGGCGGCGCGCCTCAGCCTCCGCCTGGCCGAACATCTCGGACGCGAGGGGTTCGACTGGGTCGAGAAGACCACGGACCGGGTCCTGAAGGACCGGAAGAAGTAGACGGCCCGGGTCCGGAGCGATGGCGCGGGTCAAGGTCGAGTTGGTCTACGCCGGGATCCGGGTCCGCGACCTCGCCGTGGCCCTTCGGTTCTACCAGGGTATGGGCTTCCGCGTCCGGCGACGCGGAAGGATGGGCCACGGCGGCACGTGGGTCCATCTTCGGTTTCCTGGATCCCCTCTCATCATCGAGCTCAATCACTACCCACCGCACAACCAGTACTACGAGCCGATCCGGAAGGGCACCGAATTCGATCACTTCGGCTTCCGGGTCTCCAACGTGGAGGCGTGGGAACGTACTCTCCGCCGCCGGGGACTGCCGATCGTAGCCCGGATCCGGGAAAAGCGGGAGAACCTGGTCTACAC
>JASHOK010000065.1 GCA_030041175.1 Thermoplasmata archaeon
ACGGTGAATACCGCCTCCAAATCCGTCGGGCGCCCTAAACTGGTATCCAGAAATGACCGTATGTCCCTGTACAGGCTAATCTCCAAGTTGTTGCCACTTCTGTTGAGGATTTCCTCAAACTGCGGCACCATCGCCTGCATTGTGGGAATACCGAAAGGGGCTGAGGACCCCGCACCAAAGAATGAAACCACCATCGAAGAACGGAACCAGTTCGGACTCTTGAAACCGATTCTGCGTCCGCATATGCAGGGACGGCCCAAGGTACCAGTCCGAGCGCTATACGGATTGCGTCAGATTAGTCGCTTCCAGTGCGCCTTGCAAAATATGCGAGCGCTGCCCGTAACAGCAGCTAGCAGTTGCAAGGACTATTGCACTCAGGCAGTGGTGGGCGCTCACTCCCGCCCCCAGATGACTCGTCAGACGGCCGGGGAAGGCCGGTAGTGGGCGACCCCTAAGGGTGTCTACTGTCCCGTCAGGCAGGGCAGCTGGCTACCGCAGGAGTGACAGTATTGGGCCGACGCCACCTGCCGCGTCCCGCACCGGGGACAGAACAGGACTTGGTCGCCGGCGATCCCGCTCCCGGAGGCCCGCACAGGCTGCGATGCGACGCTCGGCTGGTCGACCGAGATCCTTAGCTCCGGTGCAGTGCCGGCCATAGCCTGGGCCATTCCGGCGAAATCCTGGGTCTTTGAAACACGAAGCATGTGGTCCTTCAATTCCTCGACGAAGCGACGGGTCCCCACGGGGTCGATCACTCCGGCCCAGTAGACACCCCCCGCACGTTCGACGCTGCCGGCCGAGGATCCGAAAAGTCCTCGGATGCCCGCGGTCTGGAAACTGACGTTCCCGAAACCCCAAACGCGACCGATGATGCCCTGCGCCAAACTCGCGTTCTGGATCTTGTCGAAAGGACAGTCGATAGCGTCGCGGCTGACGATCCCCCGGGACCTCAGAACCCGTCTGTCGGTCACGGCGTAGCTGGTGGCCCACCAGCGGACCACCCCGCCTGCGATGGCCCCGATCAGGCCGAATACAATAATCAAAATCACCAGGTCGAAGAGGAAGGACGACCCCGGGATGGACAGGAACCCAAGTGCATAGACGATGTAGCCGTAAATTCCGAAGAACAGGCAAAGGATGCCAATGCGAATGGGATCGACGAACGCAAGGACGCTCGGCTTCGTTTCGAAGACCAGCTGCTCCCCTCTCGCGATGTACATCCGGGGGAACGCGCCGGGACGATGAGAGCGGGGCAGGACAAGCTCGGCGGAGACGTCGACACTCCCACCCGGGACGAAGCCGCCCGCGGCGGTTCCAGAAATCCGTCTCACTCCTCGATAGTCGGTCCAGCCCATGACCTCTACCTCCGAAAGGGACGTATTAATACGTATTGCAGCCAGCAGTCACCCCAGCAAGCCAGCCTGCGTTACCGACGGCTGATTCCTTCGTACCAAGGCGTTAGCAGACTTCCAGCCTAGCGCCGCTAGGGGGTCGCAGCGACTAACCGGTCGAACGTCTCGGGAAACGAGACGATCCGTTTCATCACGAGCATCTCTACATCTCCCACTCCGGTTAGGTGGCGGACGAACCCCTCGAGTTCCTCCAACCGTGCCGCCGAGGGGCAGAGAACGAAGAAAACCGCGAAGGTCGCCGGAAGTGCGGGCCCGAAGGGGACCCGGCGGAACTCGAGCGTTTTCGGGAACGCCTGCCGGATCGCCCTAGCGACCGTCTCGCGCTCGACCGAGGGGGCCAACTGGACGTTGAGACTCACCACGGGCTCGGTTAGAGCGCGAAAATCGAGCACTGGGACGAACCAGACCGCCAGGTCTTCGACCAGTCGGCTGTAGCGGGTGGTGATCGTGCGAGTCGACACGCCGACGTGACGCGCGATCGCCGAGAGAGGCTCGGTAGGGTACTGCCGCAGCACCCGCACGATTCGCAGGTCGAGTGAGGTCAGCTCCCGGGCCGGTTCAACAACGCCCCAATCGAGCGGGACTCCCACCTCCACGACACCGGCAAGGCCGCGAACGAGAGCGACTGTCCGGCCCACGTCGGCACTGTTCGGCACGACGAACTGAACCGAGACCCAGTCCCCGACGAAGTCAATGGCTCCGACCGCGCCATCAATCAGCCGAACCCGTTCGAACAGCGCCTCCTTCTGGAAGCGGTCGGCCAGTCGGACGTCAACGGAGAACCCCACTCGACCGAACAGGGAGGGGTTTGGCCAAACGTCGAACCGCTGGAGGAGGCCGTACCGGGTCCACTCCCGCAGCCGGGCGCCGACCCGAGCGCGGCTGACGCCTAACCTCCGGGCCACCTGGGACGCGTTCAGCCTCGGGTCGATGCCGGCGATGGTGACGGCGCGAGCGTGGTACATCTCGCGGAGGATATCCATGTCGATGTCGGGCTGGCGAGGAATGACATCGCGAGGCGTGGGAGCCATCGTCCCGTCGGACGATGCTTCCGACTTTTTGAGCTTGCCCGACGGAATCGGAAGTCCCGCACGGCAACTTGCTTGATTTTACGACCACCTCAGCGGGGGATTGACGACACCGGACTCCTTGGACTCCTCCATGACGACCCCCGCCGTTTCGTCGACGACCACCCGGCACCCCGGACGAATTTTGGCGCTGCTGGCCGCCGCCGCGCTCCTGGTGAATTTCATTGAAACCATGCTCGTGCCCGCGCTTCCCAAGCTCTCGTCGTTCTTCGACGATGCGCCCTATACGACGGTCGCGTGGATCCTTTCGGCCTACCTCGTGGTTGGAGTCTGCGCAACGCCCATCTTCGCGAAGCTGGGGGATCTCTACGGGAAGCGCCGGATCCTGGCCGTGGTCCTGGCATTCTATTCGGCCGCCGTATTCCTCGCACCTTTCACGCCCTCCATTGCAGCCGCCGTCGGACTGGCTCGCAGCGACGCTGTCTTCCTGTTGATCGGAGTCCGGGGGATGCAGGGTCTCGGGCTTGCCATGTTCCCCCTGGCCCTGGCGATGGTCGCCGAGACGCTCCCTCGGGAGAAGGTCGCTCCCGCTCAGGGTCTCATCGCTTCCATGTTCGCCGCGGGCGCCGCTGCCGGCCTCGTGGGTGGGGCATGGCTCATCCAGAACGTCGGCTGGCAGATTGCCTACGCCGCGGTCGCACCCTTCGCCTTGGTACTCCCGGTTCTGGCAGTCACCTGGCTCCCCGAGACCCATGCGGGGACCGATGGTGCGATGGATCTCCCGGGAGCCGGTCTGCTGGGAGGGGCACTCGCATCGTTGCTGGTCGGGCTGACTCTCGGACCTAGCTGGGGTTGGGCGGGCTGGGCAAGCCGCTCAGCCGGGCCTGTCCGCTTCGGGGTTCCCGAGCTCTTCCTGATGGCCGGTCTCTTCGCGGTCCTCTTCGTCTGGCGTGAGCTCGTGGCCGAGGAGCCGATCATCGACCTCGCCCGCCTACGTCAGCGCAACATCTCGCTGAGCTATCTGGCGGCTTTGCTCGTTGGAATGGCGCTCTTCACCGCATTTGTTGTTCTGACGGTGCTGGTCGAGTTTCCGGTCGTGGGGCTCGGGGATAGTGTTCTCGCATTCGGCATCGCCAGCGTCCCAACTACCCTGGGTATGTTCGTAGCGGCACCGTTGGTCGGACGCGGGGTGGCTAGATTCGGTCCTCGGCCGTTCACGCTGCTAGGAGCTGGACTGTCCATGACCGGCTTCTTGCTCCTGCTGTTCCACCACTCGACCTACTTCGGACTGGTCCTCGAAGCGGTTCCCACGTTCGTCGGCCTCGTGACCGTGCTGGTGTCGGTGACGAACGTGATCGCGGTCTCGTCGCGCAGGGGCGAAACGGGGATTCACATGGGAATGACCGAGATGTTCCAGGACCTGGGAGCCAGCGCGGGGCCAGTGGTGGTGGCAACCTTCCTGGCGACGTATACGCGCACGGTCGCGGTGCCGGGAGGGACCTCCGGCGCCGGCGGGGCGCTCCTCACCGTGACCAGCGGCTCTGCGTTCACGTGGATCTTCGTTCTGGGCGCCTGCCTCGCCGGCCTACTGGCTGTCATCGGATTGTTGCTCGAAAACTATCGGTTCGACGTTCAGGCCAGTACTCCAGCGGTCGCGCTCGAGACTCCCCGAGCTACGCCTGCGGAATAGAGTCGGCTTTTTTCCGTGCAGAACCACGTCCGATGAGACGCCGCTGATTTCGCAGTCCTAGTGGAGCATGAAGATAATCTGCTCCGTTATTGCTCCGCCGGTGAGATTGAGTTCCCCTGCGGCGGGGCTCGCGGTGTAAGGGCCCGGCGAATTGTAGCCCGGGATCACGACGACCTCAAACGAGTACGTGCCGATGGGTCCGTAGAACGTGATCGTGAATCCCGAAGGGACCCACTGCGTGTCTCCGTCCAGCGTGACCGCCCAGCCGGATCTATTGTCTAGGCCAGACTCGCTGAAAATGATCGCATTGATCGGGTCGGGCGGGCGACTGAATTCGATCGTAACGTTCAGACCCGATCCATCGACCCAAGCCGTTCCTTGGCTCGGACTCGCGGTGTACCCGGCCGGAGCCTGAACGGAGAACTCGAACGTCCCATTCCACCGAGCGACCGAATACGAGCCGGAGCCCCCCGATAGATTCCCCCCGGCCGTACTCGGCACGACGCTCAGATTCCACACAGTGCCTTCCGGAAGTCCTGCCTCGATGAACGTCAGGTTGAAGGTGTACGCCTGCAGCTCGACGGGGAACACTTCGGACGTCCCATTAATCAGAATCGTGCCGCTTTGAGGGTCCGCCATCCAGTCGGGATCGTCGGAATGGGTCGAAAAGCTGTAGGCCCCGGTCGGTGCAGAAAACGTGATGTTGGCTCCGTCCAACGAGCTGACCGACGCGCCGTCGGACAGATTCAGAAAGAGCACCTGGGAGAAGGGCCCGAGGTATTCGGCCGCTGGGCTGGCTACGTTGAGCACGACGGAATACGTCGGTGCGCTGCCGTTTTCGAAGGAGATCAGGCTGGAGACACCCCCCTCATAGAGCGCCAAAGTGCCGCTAGCTGGGATGGGCATGTAACCTGTGGCGCCGGTAACTTCGTAGAGGTAGGTCCCGGACAGGTCTTGCTGCTTGAACGTCAGGGAGGATCCGGTCGTGGACTTGTTGCTCCCCGAGAAGTCCACTCCCCATCGGACGCCGTGGTGGAGGCCGACTTCACGGAAGGTGACCGAGTACTGGGGAATTGGCGGCGGACCTGTAGTGGCCCCGCCGCCGCCCGACAGGCAGGCGCAGCCGTCTGCCGCCAACACCACGAGGAAAACGGCTGTGGCGGCAAGAACGACGAGGGAAGCCATGATGGCCAGCCGCGCCCGGTGTCGCATCTCCTCTCCGTTTGTTCACCAGTACCGGGGTAGCGGCGTCGTAGCCTAGTAGGTCCCTTCTCTTGCTTAATAGGTCAGGACGGCACCTCCCCCCTCCCAGAAATCCCCCTTCGGGTGCTGGGGAGTTCCGAGCCTGTGCAGTGTCTATTGCAGCTCTAGCTCGATTTGCGGGTCGGCTGGGCGTGTCCTAGTCCAGTTGAGTGTCCACGATCGAACGGATCTTCCGAACAAGGCTAGCGATACGCGCTGCGTCCGAAGCTCTGACATCTCGTTCTCCGTATTCCACCTCTTGTTTCCGGTTTAGAACGGCCTGAACCTGTCCCGCAAGCTCTGCAGACTGTTCCAACCCAACACTGGAAATCAGCCCGATTACCTCGTGGTGATCCTGTCCCCGGGAACGCAGTCCGAGCTTGGCAATCGTATATGAGTCGGCGAAGGCGATCGCTGCCTGAACGCCGTTAGTCGCGACTCCGTCACTGTTTTCGCGGGCCTCGGCATCGACCATGGCCTCGAAGAGATTTCGACCCCTCCGCAGGTAGACGGACGCTTTGTGCTTCGCAACCGATGCCGTTCGTGGAACCGTGCGCGTCAGGGAACCACCGATTGGCCTTCGGTCGTGATGGATTCAATCAACCGAGGATTCGAGCTCCGGCGGACCTGCTCGTCTGTCATAACGAGTGAAGAGAGTGGGTTCCCAAATCTGAGTGCGAATTTCGGAGAGACCGCGCTCAATACGTCCTCAGCTCGACGCTTGTCGCTACTTCCGCGGACTTGAACGAAGAGATCGATGTCACTGGCAGGTTGCTCTTCCGCTCGTGCGACCGACCCGAAGAGAAGTGCGCGCGTCACCGGAAGACGTGCGACGACGGCCTTCAATTCGGACTTCAGAGCACGGACCGACTGTCGCTCCTGCTCAAACAGTCTGATCAAGGGATCCGAGAGCAGGTGCTGAGGCGCGACCCTCCAAATGTGCGAAGGGCCCACCACCTGACGAGTCACGATTCCGGATTCCTCGAGGTAGTGAAGGGCAAGGTTCGTTTGGGAGGGTGAGTAGTGGCAACGGCGAGCAAGCTCCCTTCCAGTGAACCCTTGCGAGGGCGAAAGGGCAAGGACCCTGAGGACGGTTAGCCTGACGGGGTTGCCCAGTATATCGTCCAATGAGTCGTGGAAGCGCATGTTCGATTAAACGAACGGTCGTTTGACTATTTGAACACACCCTGTCTCGCTTGCCAGGCCCGCCCAGAAGCAAATGCGTCGGTCCCGGTTCGCGCCAGGAACCCGGGTGAATGCAACGGTTGTTGCAGCCCCAATCTCGGGGCAGCCCACTACTACTCGACGGATCGTCTCAGGCCTCCGTGCCGGCTGGAGAGCCCTTCGAACTTTGCCACCGCCTCGGGGCCCGCCCAGTCGGGCTCCTTCACGCTTGCGTCCGAGGGCGATCATGTCACCGACGTTGGTCGCGGTCCTGCCTCCAGCTTGGCTTCATGCCAAGGCGTACGAGGAGCTCATCCTTCTCGCGACGAATCCGTTCAGTATCGCGGGCTCTCCGGTCTCGCAGAAAACGGCGAAGCAATTCGCTGGTGAGTATCCAGCCTGCGGCGGAGTGCTCCGTCAGCCCGTCCAGTGCCTTCAGGATTCGGAGAACCTGGATGGGTTCGGCTCCGATGGCCTTCGCGATCCGGTAGGCAGATTGCGCACGAGGGGTCGCTGCCAAGTGATCCAGAACCCGTGCCCGAGTTTCGCTGCCGAATAGAGGGTCCACGCGCGATGCAGGATACGCCGCACTATTATACGTTTTGTATACTATTCCAAAGGATGGGCATGGATCGCATGGTCGAACCTGGCCGCGCCGATTGATGCCACCCCCTGTCGCGCTGACTCATCTTTTCGACAGAGTCCGCGGTGATCGTTGCGTGACTTGGCCCGTGGTCCTTCATCCGAATGGACGGCCTCGGCACATGCAACCGGTGCCTCAACGGTTATCGGCCGCCAGGCCATTGCGGATTCGGAGCGCACTATGCCGGAACAGCGAAGGCGAGTGTTCGCGACGCAGACGGGGAGAATCTCCAAGGTCGTCAACGCCCCGCTTCGATATGTGTACGACTGGTGCACCGACTTCCGATCCGATGACGGAAAATTCTCGCGGTCCAAGCCGAGCTGGCGCGTCGTACGAGTGAGTCCCCGACAGCTCGTTCGTATTGGGGTCGTTGGAAACGGAGCCAAGGATCCCCGGATGGTGGTCGAGCTGGTCCGACTGGGCCCGCCGAACGCGTGGCACAAGAATCAGATCGGTGGGCCAGATATCGATGATATCGACTACAAGCTCACGGCGCTGAGCCCGAAGAGGACCCGGATCAGCATCGTGATTGTCGAGCGTTGGATGGTTCCCACGTTCCCCAAGAAGACCGACTGGGTTCGCGGGTCGAGTAGATATTGGGACGAGCTGGTGCGGGCCATCGAAGCGCGATACCAGAGTGGGCGGCCGGCCAAGGGCTAGGGGCTCGTTTCCGTCCGATTCGTCGCAACCCGCCCTGAGGGCTCTCGGCGCAAACGAAGCTCCTTGCGGGCCTCGTTGCACCTAGAATCGATTGCTTCGCGCGAGATCGACCTTGGGCGGTGCGACGTCCATTTGCCACAACAGCGCGTTGAGCTCGCCCTTGTGCTGCAGGTCACCCTCAACCATCTGCAACAGCATGGCCCGTATCGTAATCGATCGCCGATCAACCCGAATGTAGAACTTCCGGTCGAGGTCTTTGGACGTCAACCTGTTGAGAAAGCTCATCACCAGCTGCTCCACCCCGCGGGTCGCCCGTTCCGCCTCGCGACGGGTTAGGCGGATCCCCAATGGGAAGTCCTGGAAACTCTTCCCGGTGTACGCCTGGATAAACCAGAACCGATAGTCATCCAGAATGTGCAGGTAAACGTCGACGAGGGATGGGAACGTAGAGCCCCGGTCCCGGTACCTTTCCTTGACGGGCAGGTCCCATATGGTCCGGCAGTAGGCCCGGAGTCTTCGGAAGTGGTACCGGTAGAGTTTGCGGATCAGCTCGAGCTCGGCGGTCATGCCCGATGTCCGAAAGTCCCGGCGACACTAAGTTCTTCTCTCGCGCCGAAGCGGAGGTGCCTGGGCGGTCGGGCTCGGGAGTTCGCGAGCCTCCTAGACGTGCAACTGAGGTTGCAACTCTCGAGCTTCCCGAA
>JASHOK010000066.1 GCA_030041175.1 Thermoplasmata archaeon
AAGCGAGAACAGGCCCTCCGTCGCCAATCGCTGTCGCTGCCGAATTTCTGAGCAGAACCACTCCGGCCCATGCGTGATCGGCGAATCGCCGGCGGCGATCTCTCGGAACGCCGCGATGAAAACCTCGCGGATTTCGGGAGGCAGTGCCAGAAACTCTGTGTCCGCTTCCTCGATACTTTCGAGGCGAAACGGCACGGAAGTCTCAGTAAGGCTGCTTTCGGCTACGGGCGATGAGTTCCTCGATGGGATGGGACTTGCCTTCCCGGATGCGACGGGCAAGCTCGGCCATCGTGAGCTGAGTCGGGTGGGCGATCAAGAGACCGCGAATCACGTCGTCGTAGGTCGCGCCCCCGGTCTTCAGGCTCTCTAGGAGTTTCCTCGTTTCCTGAGAGACGGTGATGGTGGTGGCTGCCATGGCACAATCAAATTTAGATTATGGGTCTAACCCAATTAAGACTATTGGAAAATCGAATGCCTTGATCCGCCTGAATCAACCTCAACAGCCGCGGGAGGGAATCGAACCCTCGACCTGCTCCTTACCAAGGAGCCGCTCTACCGACTGAGCCACCGCGGCACGGAGAGAGCCCGAGCGTCCTCAGGTCTTACTCCTTCGCCTCCGGACCCCGCGCCGAGGGCGGAGGGGCGGGGTCGGGGTGCGCCGGAGGATCCGGGGAGCCCAGGGAAATCCCTGCGAGTCCCGGCTCCAATCATCCCGGCCCCAGAAGACCGGGGGGCGCTTTTCGAGAAACGCGGTCATCCCTTCTCGCTGATCGGGGGTTCCGAACAGCTGGGACCAGAGGCGGCGCTCCACGGCGAGTCCGTGCACCTCGGCCCGGTCGATCGCGTCGTTGATCGCAAACTTGGCCGCCGCCAGCGCGAGCGGGGGTTTCTGGCCGAGCTCTGCGGCGAGTTTCATCGCCTCCGGGACCAGCTCCGCGCGGGGGACGAGCTTCCAGACGAAGCCGTGCTCGAACGCCAGCTTCGCGTCGATGGACCGACCCGTCAAGATCCAGAGTCGGGCCTGCTGCGCCCCGATACGTCGAGGAAGGCGCTGCGTGCCTCCCCAACCGGGCATCACACCGAGGTTGATCTCCGGCTGTCCAAACTTCGCATCGTCGCTCGCGATCACGAAGTCGCAGGACGCCGCGATCTCCGTTCCGCCTCCGACGCAAATCCCATGGACCGCGGCAATGACCGGGAGCGGACAGGTCTCGATCTGCCGGGTCAGAGCCTGGCCCAGGGCCCCATGGACATCGGCCTGACGCGAGCCCATCGTAGCCATTTCCCGGATACTCGCCCCGGCAGCGAAGCCCTTGTCCAACCCGCTGGTCAGGATGATCGCTCGGACCTTGGAATCGGCGACGGCCGCCGCCAGATTCGAGCTGAGCTCTCGAAGGAGATCCGCCGTCAGGATGTTCAGCGGCGGCGAGCTCACGGTGAGGACGGCCACCGGCCCGGTGCGTTCCCGCCGAACCCGGGGGCTCTCTTTCGGTGTACCCGCCATGGACGCCCGACCCGGAGTTCGCTATTTAATGACGGCGAAGCGGAGCGGCCGCACGACCGACCCGGGTTCTCTCCGAAGCGTAATGGGAGGGACCGGATAGCACTGGGCCGTGCGAGCGCTGGTGACCGGGGCCTCTCAGGGCATTGGCCGCGCGACTGCCCTGCGCCTGGCCCGGGACGGCGCGGAGGTGGCACTCCACTTTCTGCAGCACGGAGAAGCGGCCCGGGCCGTCCATGAGGAAATTCAGAAAGCCGGACGCGATTCCTTCGTGCTGCGGGGTGACCTCCGCGACCTGTCGGCGATTCCCCGGATGGCCAAGGAGGTCCGGGACCACTGGGACTCGCTGGATGTGCTCGTGCACAACGGCGGGTCGTATCCGCGCCAGAGCTTCGAGCAGACTACCGACGAGGACTTTCTCGAAATGCTGCGCGTCCACGCCGTGAGCCCGGCCTCGCTGACGCGGGAACTCCTGCCGCTGCTCCGTCAGTCTAGCTCGGGACGCATCATCTTCGTCTCGAGCATTCTGGCCTTTGACGGCTCGCGGAGAGGCGCTCCGTATGCCGCGGCCAAGGCGGCGCAGCTGGGACTCGCTCGATCGCTGGCCCGAGAGCTCGCCCCCACGATTACCGTCAACGTGGTGGCCCCGGGGGCGGTCGATACGGCCGTACTCGCCGGGGACACGCCAGAACAGAAGTCGGAACGGCTTCGGCAGATCCCACTTCGCCGGCTCGGCAGCCCCCAGGAAGTGGCGGCGGTGATCGCCTTCCTGGCGTCGGCCGAGGCGAACTATGTCACAGGGGCCACCCTGCCGGTCAACGGCGGCCTCCGAATGGAGTGAGCGGATGGCGCGGGAGGCGGTGACCACATGGTTCGGGGCCTTCGTGATCGACGGGCGTGAGGTCGTGGCGGCGTATCCGTGCCCAGCGGACCGGCTTCAGCTGATGGACCGCATCCGGACCCGTCGGGACGGACGGCTAACGCCGGAGGAGCAGCGACTGCTGGCGGATCATCTCGAACGCGGGATCCGTAGCCGGGACCGTCGTCTGACCCAGGCCGGGGCGAAGCCGGGGGGAGGCGAGGTCCCAGACCTGGACCCGAGCGCCTTTGGCATCGACCCAGCGTGGCTTCGAGAGCTGTTGCTCGAGCACGCCGAGGAAGCCCTGCGGTCGGCGTGGGACGCCTCCGTTCACATCGAAGAGGCGGTGAAGGCCCTCCGTGACCTGGACGCCGTGCGGAACCTCCTGGGCGAGCGGCTCACGAGTTGGGGAGGCCGCGACGCGCCGGCGACGGAGGAGGACTCCGGCTCGGCGGACGCGGAGGCCCGACGGATCGCCCAGGAGCCGGAAGACCCGGCGGCCGGGATCGCTCGGCCCGCCGCGTCTCTCGGTTCCGCCCGACGCCGTCTCGCGGAGCTCTACCTCAGCCTTAGCGCAGTGTCCGCATCCCTGCAACAGTCGCTGGAGGAACAGGTGCCGCGCGAGGCACCCAACCTCGCCAGTCTGCTCGGTCCCCTCCTCGCGGCCCGGTTGATTGCCCAGGCCGGGGGACTGGATCGGTTGGCGAAGTTTCCCGCCAGCACGATCCAAGTGCTGGGAGCCGAGAAGGCCTTCTTCGAACACCTCCGGGGCCGTGCCCCGCCGCCTCGCCACGGTCTCCTGTTTCTGCACCCCGACATTCAGAGCGCCCCGCGGAGCTCCCGTGGAAAACTGGCGCGAGCGCTCGCGGGAAAGGTCGCGATCGCGGCTCGACTGGACCGGGAGGGACGGCCGGTCCGGCCCGAGCTAGTGTCCGGGTTCCGCCACCGCACCGAGGAGGTTCGGGCGCTGGGGCCGCGCCGGAAGACCTCTGGCGTCAGGAAACCTTCACGACCGCCATTTCACCGAGCAGCCGCGGACCGGTAGCTCGGTCTCACTGATCGGTCGACCGGACGTCGCCGCGACCAGGGCATCGCGAAGGAATGGATGTTTCACCCGACTCGGGTCCTCGTGGTTGTCGTCGACTCGGCCCTGGAACAGCAACTTCCGGTCCGGTCCGAAGAGCATCGGATGTGGGGTGACCAGCGCCCCGTACGCGTGGGCGACCTGTTGGGAGTCATCCCGGAGATACGGGAACGGGTACCCCTTCTCCTTCGCCCGGGCCGCCATGCGCTCGAAGCGGTCGTCCGGGTATTCCCTGTCGTCGTTGGCGTTGATCAGGACAAAGCGCACTCCCTTGGACGCGAATTCCTTTTGGAGGGCGATCACGCGGCCTTCCCACGCCTGAACATAGGGGCAGTGGTTGCACCAGAAGGTCACAACCAGAAACGGGCTCTCCTGAAAATCGGTCAGGCCCCACGTCTTACCGTCAACCCCCGGAAGCGAGAACGGCGGCGCCGGGTCGCCCGTGTGCAATTGGAAGCTCGCTAGTTCGGCCATGGGCGACCAGTCCGAAATCGGCAGATAAGTTTACGGGGAAGCGAAGGTGCGTGAGGTCGGCATTCAGGTGACGGATTGAACGGACCACCGGCCGGTCCCGCGAGCCGGATACCGGCGGTCACCCCCGAGGATTTCCTGCGCCGCGACGCCGAGTTGCTCGCCGCCGCTCGCCCCGCAGTCCATGTCGCCCTGCTCTCCCAGGCTGCGGTTTCGATCGGCGTAAGTCAGCCCGACACCGCCGAGTGCGCCCAGCGAGCTCGAGCTGCCGGCATTCCCGTGGTCCGTCGGTCCACCGGTGGCTTGGGACTTTGGCACGCGCCCCAGGACATCGTCTGGTCCCTGGTACTACCCCGGACGGACCCACGAGTCGGCCGGGACTTCGCTCGAGCGTACGGTCGACTTGGTGCCGGGCCTGTCCGGTTTCTCCGAGGGTACGGTATCGAGTCGAAGTGGGCTGCCCCCGCGTCGGCGCCGGGTGAGTACTGTCTCCTTTCCGGCGCCGGAGACGTCCTCCGGGTCGCCGGACGCGCAGTCGGCGGAGCGTCGCAGCACCTCACGGGCATGGCGCTGCTGCATCACGGAGTCGTCCCGTATGTCGTGGATGCCGGACGCCTGGAGGAACTGTTTGGCCTCTCCGCGGAGGTCACCCGGTCCAGGCTGGTCGGACTCGCCGAAGTATTGGCAGGACGGCCACCCCTCGAACTGGCAGATGGGCTCGACAGGGCCCTCCGGGTGGAGTTTGACCTAGGTCCCTAGGAGGACCAGAGCGTCGCCGCCGCCTGTTCGGCGGCGGCTCGGATCGGCTCCCACGGCTCTCGTACGAGGGTACGACCGCGGACGAGGCACTCTCCACCGACGTAGACCGAGTCGATCGCCTCGTTAGACGCCGAGTAGGCCAGGTGGGAGACGATCGCCTCGGGTCGGGCCGGCACCATCGACGGATGATCCAGTCGAACCAGGAACAGGTCCGCCTGTTTCCCCACCTCGAGCGATCCCAGGTCGCCCGAACGACCGAGGAGCTCCGCCCCCTCGCGAGTCGCCATGTCGAGCAGCGTCTGCGCCGGTAGAGCCGTCGCATCCCAGCGATGATGCTTCTGCAGGAGACC
>JASHOK010000067.1 GCA_030041175.1 Thermoplasmata archaeon
GTCGGATTCGCCGGTTCCCCCACTCGAGTAGTGGCCGTCGATAGTGACGAGCCGGACCGCCGTCCGCGTGTCTTCGGAGAGGGGACGGTCGACGCGCGGGTCGAAGGCGCAAGCCAGGCCGTCGAAGCCCTCCTGGGCCGACCCCCCGCGCCAGTCCCTGCCTTTCCGCCGATTCGGGCACACCGCTCGGAGGACGCGGAGGTGGTCGTGCTGGCCTCCGGTGCGGACGGGAGACTCGAGCCATCGTCCCTCGGCGTGATCTCGGAGATCCGGCGACGGGCACCGGCGCTCTGGCCGTCGGCGCTCTGGGCCGGGCCGGCCCCGCCCGCGTCCGAACGGTACGAGGCCGGTCGATCCGGCGCCCTCCAGGGATACCACGTACGACACGGCTCGGGACGATTCGGCACGCGCTGGGTCGCGGAGGCGGCCGCCCGCCTGCTCGCGGCCCGGCCGCACGTCACGGGACTGGCTCTCCTCTCCACGCCCTTCGGTCGAGAAGTGGCGGGCCAGCTGTCCGCACTGTGCGGACTGGGTCTGACGGGAGATGCCGTCGGTCTCGACGTGAAGCCCGGTCCGAGCATCGTGTGGCGTAAGCCCGCCTTCGGGGGCGGCTGGATCGCCGCCATCGTGTCACGTACCCGGCCGAGTCTGGCGACCGTACGACCCGGGAGCCTGGCCCGAGGGGAAGATCCGACGGCCGGTCCTGTGCCGCTGCAAGCGATAACCGCTGAGGAAGGCGGAGAGCCTTCCGAACTCGTGGAGCGCTCGCCCGTACCCCACCCGGCGCTGTGGGGCGACCTCACGGGGGCCCGAACGGTGCTGATCGTCGGCATGGGGCTCGGAGGTCCCGACTCTCTCGCCGGGCTCGAGCCGACGCTCAGGTCATGGCGGGCCGCCCTGGGCGCCACGCGCAAGGTCGTCGACGCCGGGTGGCTCCCCGCGGCTCAGCAGGTCGGGCTGACCGGCACGAGCCTGTCGGCCGACCTGGCGGTCCTGGTCGGGGTCAGCGGCTCGGGCAACCACCTCATCGGGCTGCGGCGTACCCGCGTTCTGCTGGCCATCAACCCGGACGCGTCGGCCCCGGTGTTCCAGCGCGTCGACGTGGGGATCGTCGGCACCTGGTCCGAGGTGCTCCCGCGGCTTACCGAGCGCCTCGCCGCGGTCGCCCGGAGCCGTTCCTCGGGGCCGGTATAGCGCCGGCGGTCCGCTCCGCGGCCGAGAGGCACGCGAGCAGGTCGTCCGCCGTCGCTCGGGCGCTCTCCGGCGTCACCGCGGAGAACTCGAACCGGAGCTCGGCGCCGCGCACGCGCCACCGAAGATCGGCGGGCTGGTCGGCTTCGAGCGCCGCTGCGAGCCGGCGGGCCAGCGTCGCCGACGCGTAGGGACGACGGAGATTCACTTGGATCGGCGCCGGCGGTGCTGCGCGCGCGACTCGGGCGGCGGGGATGCGCTTCCACCTCCCGTTCCCGTCGGCGGAGCGGCGCCGTGCATCCCGCCGCCGGGCCCCTGGTCGAGAGCCCCCGGGCGGATCGGCGCGGTGGTCTCGCGACGGGCAAGCTCCTCGGCGCTCTTCGTCTCCAGATACGTCAGCAGCGAGGGCCAGATCGTGCCGTCGGTTCGCACCTTGTTCTCGAAGTTGTGTTCCGAGATGAATTTCGTGAAGGCCTTCTCGGTCGCCGCGTCCCACACTCCGGTCTTCGGACCGATCAGGTAGCCGAGGACGCCGAGCGCCCGCTGGATCGCCGTCGTCGTGGTCGCGTCGAGCGCACGAAGGGAGGCCGGGTCCTCGCGGGCCAGGAGCGTCATGTCGTAGATCCGGAACACTCGGGCCAACTCCTGGATCGGTGTGGGGTGGTCGTCGACCCGAACGTCGACCCACCGGTCCAGCCCGCCCCGGTACCCCCCGCTCTCCTTCCAGACGTTCAGCGCCGCCGATTGCATGCCGCGCCGGTCCCCGCCCTCGCGCTGGCCGGCCTCCAGGGCGGCGAGCAGCCGCTCGGGAAGATCGCCGGGGGTGGCCTCGAAGGTCTGGCCCATCGCGGAAACGACTCGGTCCGAGAACAGGATGTTGCCCTGGACGGTGTACCCGGCACCGACGCGGTGCCCGGCCCACTCCAGGCACCGGCGCCCGGTGTAGGCCGCGGCGCGCCCCTTTCCATCGACGACGCCGAGCTGGATCACGTCCCGGTCCGGCGACTCTCGACTCAGCCGTTCCACGACCTCCGGGGCGGACAGGCCGTCCCGCAGCAGGGCGAGGCCCTTCACTCCCTGAGATCCATCGGAGGCAGCTTGCGTCGCCAAGGCGCCGATGCCGGCCTGGCCCCACGGAACGACCGAGCCGGCGGCGATGAATTTCGATTGGACCGCGACCCCCCATTCCCGGCGCTGGGCATCATAGGCTACGATCGAGAACGTGCCTCGCATCGGCGGCGATCCGGGGGCCATGGATGGCGCGGGGGAACGCGCCCGCGCTTAAGACGGGCGGGGACCCGCTCAGGCCTCTTCGGGAGCAATGCCCGGAGGGAGCTTTGCGGCGGGAGCCGGTCGCGCCGCGGCCACCGGCAGGCTGACGCGGGCTTCGACCGCTTCCCAGACATGGTCGACCGGGGACCAGAACGCCGGGCCCGGCCCTTCCCGACCCAGCACGGCTTCGGCCTCGTCGACGCGCGGGGCAACGTCCGCCAGATCGACCTTCAGGCTCGGGGCCAGATCGAGCGTAGCGCGGAGCAGACGAATCTGAGTGTCGGCCCACTCCTGGGTGCGCTTCGTCTCCCGTTCGGCCGAGGTCAGCTTGAAGTCCGGGTCCCAGTGAGGCGGTTGGGGTGCCGGGATCGATACTCTCAGACGGACCCAGGGCTCGGGGATCGTGGGCCACCGAGGCTCGGCCAGTCGGACCGAGAACTGGTCCAGCGCTCGCTCGGCTTCGGGGAATTCGCCAGAGCCCAAGGCTTGCGCGACGCGCTCGAGGGGCTTGACGAGATCCGGACTCGGAGGTCCTCGCCAGATCGGGAGCCGCAGGACCAGGCGATCCGGTGCGAGGCGGCGGAGGGCGTGCTGTCGCTTTTCGCCCCCTTCGGTCGCCGGGGTCGGCGGGGCGCCCTCAATGGTTGGCGGCTTGTTCGGGGCGCCGGGCATCGGCAGCTCAGCGTTCCTAGAGGAACGCCTCGAACTCCTTGGTCACTTCGGGGTACTTGTCGTGGACGGCCTTGAGAATGTTGAGCACCGTCAGCTTCTCGAGCTTCACGCCCTGGAGCGCATCGATGATCTTGTCGAACGTCTCGTCCGGCAGGGTACAGAGCTTCTCCTTCGCGAGCCAGTTCCGGTAGAGCTTGTCCTCGAGTTTGGCCCGCCAGCCCTTTTCGTAGGCCTGGAGGAACTGCTTCGACGGGTCGTTGGCCGTGACGGCCTTCGCCGCCACCTCACCCGCGATCTTGCCGGCGATGCAGCCGTTGGCGATGCCGCCGCCGGTCAGCGGGTCGATCATCCGGGCAGCGTCGCCGACCAGCATGAGGCCGTTCGTGACGGTCTCCTTCATCGGAGCGGAGATGGAAACGCCTCCGCCGACCATGTCGATCTTCTTGCCCTTCGAGTAGGCCGGGTGCTCGGCGATCCACTTGTCCAGGTACATCTTGACGTCGGCGGGATTCCGCAGCTTGGATACCTGCACCCCGATCCCGACGTTGGCGAGACCGTCCGCCTTCGGGAAGACCCAGACGTATCCGCCCGGCGCCACCTTGCCCAGGTAGAAGTCGCAGTATCGAGAGTCCGAGTCGACGTTGGTCATCCGGTACTGGATGCAGGAGTCCATGTCCCGGAGCGCGAGGTTCGTGGGCAGGCCGGCCCACCGGCCGACCTGGGACTCGAATCCATCGGCGCCGATGGTGATCGGCGCGCGGATCTCGAAGGTCTGGCCGAACTGCTTCGCCGTCACTCCGACGATATGCCCGTCGTCTCGGAGCAGGCTGATGGCGGAGGTCTTGAGCAGCACCTCGACGCCGGCGTTCGCGGCATCGATGGCCAGTTGCTTGTCAAAGGCATCCCGCTCCACGACGTAGCCGACCTCGTTGCCGGCGTGCTTCTCGTTGATCTCGAGGACCTTCTCGGCCGGAGAGTAGATTCGGGCGCCCTCGACCTCGACGTTGATCCACCGGGAGGACGGCTTGATGCCCACCTCCGGCAGCCAGGCCTTGCTCATGCCCTCGCCGCAACGGACCGGAGAACCGATCTCCTGCCGCTTCTCGAGCATGAGGGTCTTGGCGCCGCTCATCGCGGCCCACTTGGCCGTCATCGAGCCCGCGGGACCGGCTCCGATGACCACCACGTCGGTCTTCAGATTCTGCACGACGACCCCCACCGGCCGCCCGCGTCACCCGATCTCGATCGCGCCGACGGGACACGCCCGGACGCAGATCTCGCATCGGGTGCAGACCTTCTCATCGAAGGTGATCCGGGTCTCGTCGAGGTAGATGCAGTTGAGCGGGCAGATGCCGACGCAGGCCCCACAGTAGATGCAGATTTGGCCGCTGGACTCGATGTGCAGCGTTTTCTTGTTCGGCATTCGCCGTCTCGGGCGTGTCACCGCCCCCTGCAGTATAAAGGGTTTCTTGCAGACGCCTTTTCGCTACCGAGCAGGGGTGGGTTTCGCGAGCATCGCCTCTTGCTCTTCGAGCCAGCGTTCGGCGTCAATGGCGGCCATGCACCCGAGACCGGCGGCTGAAATCGCCTGACGGTACCGGTGGTCGTACACGTCCCCGGCGGCGAAGACGCCCTCGACCGAGGTTCGGGTGTTTCGGTGGGTCTTGATGTAGCCGTTCTCGTCGAGCTCCAGTTTGCCCCGGACGATGTCGGTCGCCGGGTCGTAGCCGATGGCCACAAACATCCCCTGGACCGGTAGGACGGAAGAAACTCCGGTCTTCAGGTTCCGGATCCGCACCCCCTCAACGACGGTGTCGCCGAGGACCTCCTCGACGACGGAGTCGAGCTGAAACGAGATCTTGGGATGATGCCGGGCCCGCTCCACCATGATGCGACTGGCCCGCAAGTCGGATCGTCGATGTACGATGGTCACGTGCGTGGCGAATCGGGTCAGGAAGAGAGCCTCCTCCATCGCGGAGTCGCCCCCGCCGATGCAAGCCAGGGCCTTCCCCCGGAAGAAGAACCCGTCGCAGGTCGCGCAGGCGGACACCCCATGTCCCATCAGCCGCTTCTCCGACGGGAGGTTCAGCCAGCGCGCGTTGGCCCCCATGGCCAGGATGAGGGCGTCGGCGTCCAGGTCTCCCTGCGTGCCCAGCTTGAGCCGGAACGGTCGGTGGCTGAGGTCCACGGACACGACCCGGTCATCGACGAACTGGGTCCCGAACCTCGAGGCCTGGGACCGCATCCGCTCGATCAGTTCGGGACCCTGGATCGCCTCTGGGAACCCGGGGAAGTTCTCGACGTCCGTCGTAATCATGAGTTGGCCGCCCGCGGGGACTCCGTTCACGAGCGTGGGCTTGAGATTCGCGCGTGCAGTGTAGATCGCGGCGGTGAGACCGGCGGGACCGCTCCCGACGATGACCACCCGGGACCGCGGGCAGCTCGCCTCCTCCGGCATGCCGACGCGAATGGGGCTAGGGGTTCTAAGCGTTCGGGGCGGTGCACTTCACCGCGGGTCCCGGCCGCGCGGAAGCCGGAGCAGTTCGTCCGGCTCTGCCTCGGCATAGCCACTCCGGAAGAACAGCAGCGGTGGGGAGTCCGGGCCCTCCTCGGTCGACACTACCTCTCCGAGGACGAGCGCGTGGTCCCCGGCCGGTATCTCCTGCACGAGACGGCACTCAAGAGTGGCGATCGCCCCATCCAGGAGGGCCGCTCCGGTCCGGCCGCGGTGCAGATCGACCCCTGCGAACTTCTCCTCCGGTGTGACGCGGCCGGCGAAGCGCTGGCTCAGAGCCCGCTGGGTCGCAGACAGGATCGACACCGCGAACGCCCCCGAGGCGCGGAGTGCCGGCAGGGCGTCTGCATCCGTATTGATCGATACCAGGATGCGCGGCGGCGTTAGAGTGACCGAGAGGAACGCGTTGACCGTCAGCCCCCGGTCCCGCGCATCGTGACGCGTGGTGACCACCGACACCCCCGTGGCCCAGCGCGCCATCAGCTGGCGGAACCGGATGGGGTCGACCAGGGTGGCTCCGGTCTCGGGCATCGACTCCTGCAGCCCTTTCGCCACATGAAGCCGATGCGCGGTGGACGGTGTCCAGCGGCTTTCATATTGGACCGTCGCTCCGGGCCGGTCCGAGGATTCCATGGACGTCGTGGTACTGGGCGGTGGCGGTCTCACGGGCCGGTGTGCCGTATGGGACCTTGCCGAGAGCGGCGTCTTCGACCGGATCCGGGTCGGCGACCTGGATGAGGGGCTCGCGGAAGAGGCCGCCCGGAAGGCGTCGCATAAGAGCCAGGTCACCGCCCACGCGATTGACGTTCGAGATCGAGCTCAGCTCGTCGACCTGCTCCGGGGGGCCAGGGTCTGCGTCAACGCGGTGCAGTACACCTTCAATCTCGACGTGATGGAGGGCTGCCTCGCGGCGGGCGTCGAGTATCTCGACTTCGGGGGGCTCTTCCACACGACCCGGAAGCAGCTCGCCCTGGACGACCGCTTTCGACAGGCAGGGCTCCTGGCTGTGCCGGGGATGGGGCAGGTCCCGGGCATCTCGAACGTCCTTGCCGCCGCCGCAACGGAGGACCTTGACCGGGTGGACTCCATCATGATCCGCGACGGGTGGCGGGACTTTACTGAGGGAGCTCCGCCCGTGGTCTTCACGTGGTCCCCGAGCACGTTCCTGGACGAGATGGTGCTCCCGGCGATGGTCTGGGAGGCCGGTGCGTACCGGGAACGTCCCGCGATGAGCGGAGGCGAGGAGTACGAATTCCCGGCACCGATCGGCCGGACGCGGCTGTACCGTACGCTGCACTCCGAGCCGGCAACGTTCCCGGAGTCGTTTCGCGACAAGGGCCTGCAGCACTGCGAGTGGCGAGAGGGAGGACCGGGGATCGATGTCCTTCAGCTCTTGGCGGCCCTAGGATTCGGCTCCAACGCCGCCGTCGAGGTGCGGGGCCAGTCCGTTTCTCCCAAAGATGTGCTGCTGGCCGTCCTCAAGCGGGAGAAGCTGCTCGGCTACCCGGACGGGGTCCGGGTCGAGGATCGTGAGATCGTCGATGTGGAAGTGAAGGGCCGCGGCAAGGGCGGACCAGTCACTCGACACGCCTACGCAGCGTTCCGGTCCAAGCCCGAGTGGGGCGTGGCCGCCACGGAGATCGCGGTCGGCGTCTGCGGTTCGATTGCGGCGATCCTGATGGCGCAGGGCAAGACCGTGGGCCGGGGGGTCGTGCCACCGGAACGATGCATGCCGCCCGTGCCGTTTCGCGAGATGCTGGCGGCCCGGGGGGTGGTCACCCGAATTTGCCCGCCGGAACCCCCGCTTCGGGTGACGGACAGTACGCCCTCCCGGTGGGAATAAGTGTCGTTTCAGCGCTAAAATACTGGAAATTTGGTATGTAATGTATCAAATTCGAACAATACATCCACAATGTACAATTCCACGTGAATCTTGCTTTAGGTTGCTTAAGCCCATATGAAGTTCTCTGGCCGCGCCAATTATATATAGGGACATTCGGCTGGCCCGGACCTCTTAGGATGTGTTTTCTATGTCGGACCGGGAAGTCGCCTCTCCGGTGTCGATTCCGGCCCGAGAGCGGGACGGTCTCCTGAGTTCGGCCTCCGCCCCTTCCCCGCAGGGCCTCCAGGCGGAGGCGAATGCCACGCCTCCGGGCGCCGTCGAGCCGCCCGCCGCGCCTCCGGTCGAACCAACTCCCCCGAAGGAGCATAAGGAGGCGAAGGAGGCCAAGGAAGCCAAGGAATCGAAGGAATCCAAGGAGAAGGAGCCGGCGGCCGAGGAGCCGGCGCCACTCCCGATCTCCATCGCCCGTCTCGTTCCGAAGCTCAAGAAGAGCGCGAAGCTCTTCGAGGAAGGGAAGAAGCACATCCCCAATTCGACCAGTTCCCTGATTCGGGTTGCGTCGTACGACCCCTGCCCCCCCTTCATCGTTCGGGGCAAGGGGCCGAAGGTCTGGGACGAGGACGAGAACGAGTACCTCGACTTCAATCTCGCCTACGGGTGTCTCATCAACGGTCACGCCCATCCGCAGATGGTCAAGGCGATCCAGCGGCAGGCCGAACTCGGTCTCCATTTCGCCTCTCCGACAGAACTCGAGATCGAGGTCGCCACCCTCTTCCAGAAACTGGTCCCGAACGCGGAACGCGTGGCGTTCTGCTCGAACGGGTCGGATGCGACGATGAACGCGATCCGCATCGCCCGGGCCGTCACGGGAAAGGATGGCATCCTCAAGTTCGAGGGCCACTACCACGGTCAGCACGACTATGCGCTCATCAGCGCGGAAGCCCCGCCGATCGTCGCGGGTCTCGACGAGTATCCGCGTCCGCTGCCGAACTCGGCCGGCATCCCGCCGGGCGTCACCGACTATGTGACCGTCGCTCCGTACAATTCCGTCCCGGCCTTCGAGCGGATGGTCAAGCGGTACCGCGACAAGATCGCCGCCGTGATTCTCGAGCCGGTGATGGCCAATGCCGGGATCATCCCTCCGGCCCCGGACTATCTCAAGCAGATCCGCGAGATCACGACGGCGAACGACATGCTCCTCATCTTCGATGAGGTGTTCACCGGCTTCCGGATCGCGCCGGGCGGCGCCCAGGGCGTGTACAAGGTGCAGCCGGACCTATCGTGCTGGGCCAAGGCACTCGGGGGCGGCGTGCCGATCTCCGCCGTGTCGGGGAAGGCCGAGTACATGGACCTCATCGCGCCGGGTCGCATTTCGTTCGGTGGCACCTACTTCGCCAATTCGCTCACCCTGGCGGGCGCGTATGCGAACCTCCGCCTCCTCCAGCTGGGCGGTGCCGAGATCTACGACCGATTCACCCGACTCACGACGAAGATGGAACGCGGCATCGAGGTCGCGGCGCGGGACACCAAGCTCCCGGTGCTGGTACAGTCCGTGCCCGGAATGCTCCAGTTCTTCTTCACGCGTCGCAAGAAGATCACGAACTATCGGGAGTCGCTCCAGATCGACTGGAACCTCTATCTCCGGCATCACCAGCTCCTGCTGGACCGTGGCATCTACATCCACCCCGACAACTACGAGCGACTGACCTTCTCGACCACGCATTCGGACAAGGACGTCGAGCACTTCCTGTCCGTGATCCACGAGACCTTCACCGAGCTCAAGTCGCTTCCCCGAGACTACGCGCTCTGAGCGAGACCGTGCGGTCCCGGGAGGTCGACCGGTGAACTCCTGGGACGTGGTCATCGTCGGCGGCGGCCACAACGGACTGGTCGCGGCCACCTACCTGGGCCGAGCCGGGGCCCGGGTACTCGTGCTCGAGCGTCGGGATGTCGTGGGCGGGGCCGCCGTCACCGAGGAAACGTGGCCCGGTTTCAAGATCAACACGTACTCCTATGTCGCCGGTCTCCTCCGACCCGAGATCGTTCAGGAGCTGGAGCTGGCCAAATTCGGGTACCGGACGATCCTCTACGATCCGCAGTACTGCATGCCGTTTCCGGACGGCCGAGCGCTCAAGCTCTGGGTCGATGCCGACCGCGCCGCAACGGAGATCGCCAAGTTCTCCGCCCGGGACGCGCGGGCCTATCCGAAGTACGTCGAGTACTGGGACCACGTTCTGGAACTGCTCGAGCCGGTCATGCTCGCTCCTCCCGCGCCGCTGGCCGAGATGTTCCAGATGTTCTCGACCCCGGAAACCGAGACGCTGGTCCGGGACCTGTTCCTGCGGAGCGCGCAGGATCTCCTCGACGAGTGGTTCGAGTCGGACGAGGTCAAGGCCGTCCTGGCACCGAATGCCGTGATTGGGACGCTGTGCGGACCGAACACCCCCGGGACGGCCTACGTGCTCGCGCATCACAACGTCGGGAACCTCGACGGGCATTCGCAGGTCTGGGGGTTCTCCGTCGGAGGCATGGGGGGCATCAGCCGAGCGCTCGCCGCCGCAGCCACCGATGCCGGGGTCCAGATCCGGACCGGCGTGGGCGTGCGTTCGCTCGTGGTCGACCACGGGGCGGTGACAGGGGTCGAGACGAGCGCCGGCGAGAAGATCTCGGCTCGGGTGATCGCGTCCAACGCCGATGCGCAGACCACGTTCCTCAAGCTCGCACCGGCCGACTCACTGCCGGCCGAGTTCGTGAAGGAGGTCCGGGGCATCCGCTCCCGTGGAGCTGCCCTCAAGTTCAACGCGGCCCTGTCGGCCCTGCCCGAATTCACTGCCGACCCGGGTGCGCCCAGCGATGCGCATCGGTCGACCGTGGACATCGCGCCGTCTCTGGCCTACATGGAGCGGGCCTACCGGGACGCCCTCGAGGGGCGGTTCTCCGACCGTCCGTTCATCGAGATGCTCTTCCAGAGCGCCCTCGATCCTTCGGTCGCGCCGCCGGGAAAGCACACGATGACCTGCTTCGTGCAGTACGCGCCGACGCAACTCCGGGGGACAGACTGGGAGTCGTTCAAGCCGCAGGCCGCCGACCGGATCCTCGACACGATCGCCGAGTATGCTCCGAACATCCGCAATGTTGTCGAGCACTTTCAGATCATCTCGCCCCCGGACATTGAGGCCACCCTCGGAATGACCGGCGGCAACATTTTTCAGGGCGACATCACCCCGGACCAGATCCTCTCGTTCCGGCCCGTCCCCGGCTGGGCGCAGTATCGGACGCCGCTGCGCGGTCTCTATCTCTGTGGTTCCGCTGCTCACCCTGGCGGTGGGGTGACCGGAGCGGCCGGCCACAATGCGGCCCAGATCATTCTCGAGGACCTGCGTGGGGGCTCGGACGGCTCCCCGGGCGTTCCATCGTAGGGGGCAGGGAACCCACGCCGCCCCCCGCGGAGCCGGGCGCCGTATTCCCCCTGTCGGAACTCCGCGAGCGGCGGGTACGTTCCGGGGACCTCTACGTGGAGTTCCTCCGGATACCGGAGATGAGCGTCGGGTTCTACGCGCTTCCCGCCGGCGGAATCGACCCGCAGACGCCGCATCACGAGGACGAGGTCTACTACGTCATCCGGGGCCGGGCGATGGTCTCCATCGACGGTAAGGACCGGCGGGTGGAAGCCGGTTCCACGATCTTCGTGGCCAAGGAGGTGGAGCACCGCTTCCACACCGTGACCGAGGCGCTCGAGCTCCTGGTCGTCTTCGCTCCGGCGGAGTCCTCCGACCCCGGACCTCCGGAGCCCCCCCGGCCGGAGCCCGCATCGGGCCGACACCGCCCGGGGAAGGGTTCTTAGCCCTCAACCCGTGGGGGGGCCGACACGAGATGGGCCGTTCTTGGAGCGACCTGGCCGTCTTCATCGCGAAGCGTCTGGCCCAGCTTGTCCCCGTCCTGCTGGGCGTGGTCATCATCACGTTCTTCTTTACCCACATCGCCGTCTCGAATCCGTGCGCCATCTGGTCGGGTCCGAAGGCGTCGCCGGCGACCATCGACGCCTGCATCCGGAATAACCACTTCAACGACCCGCTGCCCGTCCAGTTCTACTACTACCTCGAGGGGCTGCTCAGCGGCAACTGGGGAGTGGATCCGCTGTTCCACCTCCCGGTCCTCCCGTATCTCCTCTCGACCTTCCCCGAAACGCTCGAGCTCGTCCTCACCGCGACGGCGATGATGATCTTTGTCGGAATTCCCCTCGGGGTCGTCGCGGCGGCGAGCAACGGCCGCATCGCCGACCACCTGGTCCGCATCTTCTATCTGAGCGGCTGGGCGACCCCGACCTACATCGCGGGCGTCATCCTGGCGATCGGGCTGGGTCCGCTCTTAGGCGTGACCGGGGGGGACTTCTCGACCACGAGCGCCCCCGTCCCCCAGATCACCCACATGTCGGTCCTCGACGCGATCATTGCGTTGAACCCGTCGGCGACCGGCGATGCCATTGTCCATCTGATCCTTCCGGCGCTGGCCCTGGCCTTCCTCAACATGGGCATCGCGACCCGAATGACCCGGTCGTCGATGCTGGAGATCCTTCCGCTCGACTTCGTCAAGACGGCGAAGATGAAGGGCCTGGGTGACTTCTGGGTCCTCTACAAGCACGCCCTCCGCAACGCCCTCATCACGACCACGACGGTGCTCGGCGTCACCGCCGGCACCATGGTGTCCGGCACGGTCGTCATCGAGTCGATCTTCAAGTGGCCGGGCATCGGCCTCTATGCCTACGATGCGATCACTGGCTACGACTTCGCGGGCACGATCGGTGTCGTGATTTTCTTCGCCATCGTCGTCGTCGTGGCGAACATGATCTCGGACATCCTGTATGGCATCCTGGACCCCCGGGTGGCGTGGCGGTAGATGTCCACCCCCAGCCTGCCCGCGACGAAGGCCGTCAAGGCCGGGTCCGTCGCGCCGACGCGGCCCCGGGGGGCACTCCGAGCGAATGTCCGGCTGGTCCTCCGGATCCTGGCCGCCAATCCCCTGACGCTCGTCGGCTTCATCCTCGTGGTCCTCGTTTCGGTCACGGCCTTCCTCATCGTGGCCGTGCCCGTCGTCTCTTCGGTGCTCCTCCACCGGACGCTCTCGATCCTGCCGTATCCGGCGCTCGATTACGCCGCGTTCCCGCCGAACCAGGCCCCGTCGTGGGCCCACCTGCTGGGAACGGACCAGGGGGGTACGGATGTCCTGTCCAACGTGCTGGCCGCTCTCCCCACGGACCTCGGAATCGGGTTCAGCGTCGCCGGGGTCTCGCTGATCGTCGGCGGACTGCTCGGGCTCGTGGCCGGTTTCTGGGACACGCCCGGAACGCTGAGCTCGGTGGCGTCGATCGGGATCCTGCGGATCACCGACATCTTCCTCTCCTTCCCGACGCTCGTCCTCGCCCTCGCGATCACGGCGGCCTGGGGCCGAGGCGAGGTGCAGTCCGAGCTCGCCGTCATCGTGACCTGGTGGCCGTTCTACGTCCGGCTGACGCGGGGAGAGGTGCTCGCCATCAAGGTCCAGCCGTACGTCATCGCCGCGCGGGCGGCCGGCGTTTCCGAGACCACTATCCTGTTCCGCCACGTGGTCCGGAACGTCCTCGAGCCACTCGCCGTCTACTTCAGCCTCGATGTCGGCACCGTCATCGTGACCTACTCTACGATCTCGTACGTCGGCGTCGGGGTGCCCCCGTCCATCCCCGAGTGGGGGAACCTGATGTACCAGTACCAGGACCTCCTGCTCACCCAACCGTGGACCGTGCTGTCCGTCACCGCGGCGATTTTCATCACCGTGCTGGCCTTCAGTCTGCTCGGGGACGGGCTCCGGGACATCCTCGACCCCCGCAGCCGCCGGATCATGTCGACAACCACGGTCGCGTCGCACTCCGGGGAAGGCACGTGAGCGGCCGAGCCGCGGGCGTCCTCCTCGGGGGAGGCTGATCCTCTGGCCGACGCCCTGCTCCGGGTCGAGCACCTGACGGTCGACTACACGGTCGGTGCGGGTACGTTCCGGGCCCTGAACGACGTGTCCCTCGACCTGTTGCCGGGCCGAGTCGCCGGCATTGTGGGGGAAACCGGGTGCGGCAAGAGCACCCTGGGCCACTCGATCCCGCGGCTGTTGCCCGAGCCACCGGCGAAGGTGAAAGCCGGAAAGATCGTCTTCCAGGGCACGGACCTGCTCCGGCTGCCCAAGTGGCGGATGCCGGGGATCCGGGGCACCGGCATCGGGATGATCTTCCAGGAACCGATCAACTCGCTCAATCCGGCCTTCCGGGTCGGGGACCAGATCGCCGAGTCGGTCCGGATCCGGAAGCTCCGCGAGCGCGGCCTCATCCCGGGGATCAAGCCCGAGGTCAAGGGGTACGACTACTCGAAACGGGAGCTTCCGAAGGCCTCCGATGTCGTGACGGGTCCCTTCATTCCCCCGAACGTCTCCCAGACGATCAAGGGCCGTGGGCCGCCGATGACGCGGGAGATCCACGCGGAGGTGCTCGACTTCCTGCGACTCGTCCGGATCAACGACCCCGAGCGGATCGTCAACCTGTTTCCCCACGAGCTGTCGGGCGGCATGCGTCAGCGGATCATGATCGCCATGGCGCTGAGCGGCAAGCCGGCGCTGCTCATCGCCGATGAGCCGACGAGTGCCCTGGATGTGACGATCCAGGCGCAGGTCCTCACCCTGATGAAAGAGCTCATGGAGGAGGTCCGGACCTCGATCCTCTTCATCAGCCACGACCTCGGCGTCATCGCCGAGATGGCCGACGACCTGGGGGTCATGTACGCCGGCCATCTGGTCGAGTTCGGCCCGGTGGGCGAGATCTTCGAGTCGCCGCGACACCCCTACACGAAGGCGCTGCTCCGGTCGATCCCCAACAAGTACAAGGACGAAGGGGCGCTTCCGTCGCTCTCGGGGTCGGTGCCGAACCTCTCCCACCTGCCCGACGGTTGCACGTTCCACCCCCGCTGTCCGCTGGCCCGCGACGTGTGCAAGCACAAGCCGGAGCCACCGCTCGCGCCGCTGCCGCCGGGCCCGCAGGGACTGTTGCACAAGTCGGCCTGCTTCTTCCCGGAGGAGGTGCCCACGATGCCATGAGCGGCTCGGGTCCTCTGGTCCAGGTCGAGGAGATCCAGAAGTACTTCCCCCTCACGCGCTCGCTCAGTGAAACGATCCGTCGCCATGCGAAGCTCGCGATCCGGGCCGTCGACGGGGTCTCCTTCGAGGTCCGGCCGGGCGAGACCGTCGGCCTCATCGGGGAGTCCGGTTCCGGAAAGACCACCCTGGGCTGGCTCATCGCCCGACTGCACGAGCCGACGGCCGGCCGGATCCTGTTCGAGGGAAAGGATGTCGCCCACCTGCAGGGGGGCAAGCTCCGGGCCTGGCGTCGGAACGTGCAGGTCGTGTTCCAGGACCCGGTGGGCTCGCTGGACCCGCGGATGCGGGTCTGGGAGATCGTTTCCGAGCCGATCCGGGCCCAGGAGGCCGGTCTTCGCCGGGCCGATCTCCGCCGCCGGGTGGCCGAGCTGCTGCCGACCGTGGGCCTCATGCCGGAGATCCTGGACCAATACCCGCACGAGTTCTCGGGGGGGGGTCGCCAGCGGATCTCCCTCGCCCGGGCGCTGAGCCTGCATCCGAAGCTCATCGTGCTCGACGAACCGACGAGCGCGCTGGACGTCGCGGTCCAGGCCCAGATCCTGAACCGGCTCGTGGCGCTCCAGGCGGAGTACAAGTTCGCCTACCTGCTCATCACGCACAACGTGTCGGCGGTGAAGTACGTCGCCGACCGGGTGGCGGTGCTCTATCTCGGCAAGCTCGCCGAGATCGGCACGGTGCGGGAGGTGCTGGAGCACCCGACGCATCCGTATACGAAGGCCCTGATGGCCGCGCTGCCCGTGCCGGACGTCCGGCGTCGCCGGGCCCGGTACCGCATCTCCGGTGAAATCCCTACGCTCATCCGGCCGCCGCCCGGCTGCCGCTTCGCGACCCGGTGCCCGTTCGTCATCGACCGCTGCCGCGTCGAGGAACCGCTGCTACGGGCCATCGGCAAGGACCCGACCCACCTCGCCGCCTGTCACCGCGCCGAGGAGGTCGTGGACATCCCGCCCGAGACCCTGATGGCGATGGAGGGCACCGGAGCTCCCTCGGCCATCGCCCCCGGCAAGGAACTCGTGGGCACGACGGCAACGTGAGCCGGCCGACCGCCGGGTGTCGCTAGGTGATGTAATCCTCGTTGTAGATCAGCTGGAAGCCGATCCCGCTGCCCATCGGGTTCTGCACGATCCCCGCCAGGTCGACGCTGTAGACCTGGAAGGAGGTTGGGATCGGCAGCCACGCGTCGGTGTAGTTGTAGTAGAGGTAGTTCGTAATGTCCCCGTAGTAGCCGGCCGCCGCCGTGACGTTCAGGTTCTCGGCCGCGTCGTAGAACCACTGGTCCACGGTCTGGTTCGAGAACTCGGACATGCAGATGTTGTACCCGCCGGCGCTCCACGCGTTCAGCTCCGTGGGGTCATCGGGGCCGACATAGTCCCCGGTGTAGTAGTCGAGTCCGATGTAGAACGGCCCGCCGTTCGCCGACGTCTGGGAGACGCAGACGGTGCCCAGGGAACCATCGGTCTCGGTGTACTGCTCATCGGCCAGCTGGTCGATGCTGATCGGGACCAGGTTGAGCGGAACATCGATGGCCGCGAGGTCGGTCTTCACCAGCTCTGCGACCACGTTCCAGTCGCCGCCCTGAATGTACTCGAAGTTGATGCCGTTCGGGAACAGGTGGTTGAGGCCGCCGCTGGACATCGGCCAGGGCGACGCGTTCATCTCCTGCTCGGCGAGGCCCAGGTCATACGAGTAGTTCGCCAGGTTCCCCGGGTTGTAGTCCGGGTAGCCGGTTGGGATCGGTCCCACCCAGTTCGTCGCGTGGCCTCCGAACCCGTACGACACGATCTGAGCGTAGTTGATCGCGTGAACGATCGCCGCCCGGAGCGAGAGGTTCGTGAAGGGGTTCATCGGTTCCCCCGGCAGAACGGACGCGTTCTGGTCCATGTAGATCCAGGGCGAGAAGCTCAGGGCCCCGAACACCGGTGGCAGCGGCTTGACCACGAGGCACTTCTGTCCCTCGAGCTGGTTGATCTGCGACGGCCCGATGTACGCGAACGAGCCGAGCGCGGCGGCGCCCGTCTCCATGTTCTCGACCACGATGGTCGGGTTCTCCTGGAAGGAGACATCGATCGAGGACTTGGCCGGTTGCAGGTTGTTGTACTGAGGATGCGCGGCCGCAATCGAGGTGGCCCAGTAGTCCGGGTTCGGCGCGAGGGAGTACCCGGTGGACGGGGACCAGAAGGTGAGCTCGTAGGGTCCGCTGCCCATCATGTTGTTGGAGACGTACGTGTTCACCTCGTTGACCTGGATTCCGCCGTGCTGCGCGATCCAGATCGGATCCACCGCCGCGAATCCCGGGGTCGCTACTTGGTCCAGCAGGAACGGATAGGGAGCCGGGCCGTTGTAGTCGACCGAGCCGGCACCGATGTTGAACTCGATCGTAGACGCATTGATGACCTGGAAGGATTGGTTGTGCGCCTCCATGATGCTCAGAAGGTCGCTGGGCGGGTTGGTCACCATCGACAGGCTGTTCATGGAGTTGAGAAGCCCATCGAGCCAGTTCTGGGAGGCCGTCATGGCCGCCGTGCCCTCGTCGGCATCATACGTGAGGCCGGGCAGGAAGAAGTTCTCCTCCTGCAGATAGACGAGGGCCTGGTTCATGACCATGCCCCGGTAGAGAGAATACCACATCACGTAGGCATTGATCGGGTCGCCGTTCGAGAAGTGCTCGTTCGGCCAGAGCGTGAAGTTCCAGTGGGTTCCATCCGCGGAGGTGGTCCAGTTCTCGGCCAAGAGAGGGACCTGATAATTGGGGCCGAGCGTGGAGGAAGCGACCGACGACGGGCCGTATTCCGTACCATTGTAGAACACGAGGGTCTGGTAGACCTGTTGAACGACGCCCCAACCCGGAGTCGTGTACGTGACCGCCGGGTCGAGTGAGTCAGGGACCTCCGGCTGGTCGATCACAATCGAGCTGGTCGTGCCGAGCGCACAGCTCGACGCCTGGCTGGCCGCCTTACTGAGGCCGTAGTAGACTCCACTCGCCGAAATGATGGTCAGCAGCGCAACGACGATAGCACCAACTCGAAGAGAGCGGGGATTCACAGAACCCCTCCAGCGGCGGCCGGCGAAGAGGAAGCTCCCTCTCTTAAACCCTAGCACTCGGGCCGAGGGCCGATTTTCCACCGGCCGGTGCCCGCCGCAGGCGGCCCGTCGATAACATCTTTACCCGTGGCGGTCTGGCGCCGCCCGGGGAAGTTGGATGGCGGTTTCCAAGATGCTGGTCGGCGGAGAATGGGTCGCGTCCTCCTCGGAAGCCACGATTTCGGTGGTCAGCCCATTCACGGGGAAGCAGATCGGGGAGGTCCCCAAAGGGGACCGCGAGGACATCCGCAAGGCGATCGACGCCGCGCGGGAGGCGTTCGACAAGGGCCCCTGGCCCCGGATGCCGGCGCGGGCGCGAGGCGATGTCTACCTGAAGGCCGCCCAGCTCCTGCAGCAGCGCGCCTCCGCGATTGCGGAGCTGGAGAGCCGGAACCAAGGAAAGACGATCAAACAGGCCGCGGACGTCGACATCCCGAGCTCGATCGACAACCTGGTCTTTTACGCGGGCGCGGTGCGCACGCTCGACGCGAAGAGTCCCCAGGAATTTCTCGGCGACGGGACCACGATCTTCCGGCGAGAGCCGGTCGGCGTCGTCGGGTCGATCACGCCCTGGAACTACCCCTTCATGATGGCGGTCTGGAAGATCGGCCCGGCGCTGGTCACCGGGAACACGGTCGTTCTCAAACCGGCCAGCTGGACCCCTCTCAGCACGCTCGAACTCGCGAAGGCGTTCATCGATGCGGGACTGCCGACCGGCGTGCTCAACGTCGTTACCGGTCCGGGGGAGGAGGTCGGCAACGAACTCTGTGTCAACCCGAAGGTTGACATGGTCTCCCTCACGGGCGACACGGCCACGGGGCGAAAGATCATGGAGTCCGCGAGCAGCACGGTCAAGCGGGTGCAGCTCGAGCTCGGAGGTAAGGCGCCGTTCGTCGTCTTCGAGGACGCCGACATTCCGGCCGCGGTCGAGGGCGCCATCGTGGGCGGTTACGTCAACGGCGGACAGGACTGTACGGCCGCCACTCGCCTCATCCTCCACCAGTCCGTCCGAGAAAAGTTCGAGCGGGGGCTCCTGGACCGCGTCAAGCAGATCCGGGTGGGCGACCCCATGTCCCGGTCCACCGACCTCGGTCCCCTGGTGCATGCGAGCCACCAGAAGAAGGTGCTCGACTGGGTCGAGACCGGGAAGCGCGAGGGGGCGAAGCTCCGGGTCGGCGGGGCCGAGCCGGGCGGCAAGCTCAGGGCGGGCGCCTTTGTCAACGCGACCGTCTTCGACCAGGTCGCTCCGGACATGAAGATCGCCCAGCACGAGATCTTCGGTCCGGTGCTGGATGTCATCGAGTTCGAGAAGTTCGACGAGGCCATCGACATCGCCAACGGCGTCGAGTACGGCCTGGCCGGCAGCGTCTGGACCCAGAACGTGCGGACCGCCATGCGGGCGGCCAACGCCATCCGCTTTGGCGACGTATGGGTCAACGACCACCTGCCGATCGGCTCGGAGACGCCGCACGGGGGGTTCAAACAGTCCGGGTTCGGCAAGGACCTCGGAGTCGACTCCCTCAACGATTACACCGTCGTCAAGAACATGTACATCGACCTCACCGGCCTTGCGCGCAAGGGCTGGCACTACACGGTCTACGGCGACCCGAGCTAGACCGCCGGGCGAAGCTGCATGGCATCGGCAGAGTCGGGGGAGACCGGCCTCCTCTTCATCGGGGGGCACTGGCGGCCCTCGCGGACCGACCGCTGGCAGGAGGTCCGGGATCCCTCCACGGGTCGGCCGATCGGTCGGGTATCGGTCGCCTCTCGCGAAGAGGCCGCCGCCGCGGTCGACGCTGCGGCCGCCGTCGAAGAGTCGTGGGGGTCGACCCCGATCCATGAGCGGGCCCGCCTGCTGCGCGCGCTATCGGACCGGCTCGCCGCCGACCACGAAGGGATGGCCCGGCTCATCGCCCAAGAGGTCGGGAAACCCATCGTGGATGCCCGCGTCGAGGCGACTCGGGCGGTCACGGTCTACCAGTACGCCGCCGACGAGGCACGACACCTGACCGGGGAAACCTTCCCCGCCGACGCCTATGCCTATCCCACGGGCAACGAGCGCCGGTTTCTGTTCTCGGTCCGGGACCCGATCGGGGTCGTCGTCGCGATCAGCCCGTTCAACTTTCCCCTGAATCTGCTCTCCCACAAGGTGGCGCCGGCCCTTGCCGCCGGCAATCCCATCGTGATCAAGCCGACGAGCGCGGCGCCGCTCACCGCGCTCCGACTGGCCCGGCACGCCGAGGCTGCGGGCTTCCCGATCGGCGTGGTGAACGTCGTGGTCGGCCCCGGTGGTGAGGTCGGGGATACGCTCGTCGAGCACCCGAGAACCCGGCTCATCACGTTCACCGGATCCACGAGCGTGGGTACCGGAATTGCGTCGAAGGCGGGGCGCCACGCGAAGCGCGTCATTCTCGAGATGGGTGGAATGGACCCGTTCATCGTGCTCGACGATGCGCCCTTGGACACTACGGTAGCGGCGGCGGTGCGCGGCGCGTTCGGCTATTCGGGCCAGGTGTGCACGGCATCGAAGCGCCTGCTGGTCTCGGACGCGGTGGCCGACCGGTTCGCGAAGTCGTTCTCGGAGCGGGCGGCGACTCTGAAGGTGGGCCCGGCGCTTTCCGAGGATACTCAAGTGGGTCCGGTCATCGACCCCGCGGCCCTGGACCGGATGGACCAATTCGTGGGAGACGCAGTCGCCCGGTCGGCCAAGGTGCTCCTCGGGGGTTCGCGCGCCCCGGAGCTTGGCGCGGGGTACTTCTATCATCCCACCGTCCTGGACCAGGTTCCGGTCGAGTCGAAGGTGGCCCAGGAAGAGCCGTTCGGTCCCATCGTGCCCATCCTCCGGTTCCACGACCTCGACGAGGCGGTCCGGATTGCCAACGGCACCGCGTACGGCCTGCAGGCCGCAGTGTACACGAACGACCTCAAGCGCGCCTTCGCGGTCGCGAAGCGGATCCGAGCCGGCGGCGTCCACATCAACGATCCCACTTCACTGCGCTGGGACGCGCTGCCCTTCGGCGGCGTGAAGGAGAGCGGCCTCGGACGGGAAGGGCTCCGGTACGCCATGGAAGAGATGACCGAGGTCAAGCTGATCTCGGTGAACTACGGCTGAGTCTGACCGCGGAACCAGGGGAGCGGGCCCGCACGTACGATGTCGTCGTGGTCGGCGGGGGCCATAACGGGCTCACCGCTGCCGCCTACCTGGCGCGGGGGGGCGCCCGCGTGCTTGTGCTGGAACGCCGCCCCCTCGTCGGCGGCGCTTGCGTCACCGAAGAGCCGTGGCCGGGCTTCCGGATCAACACGTACGCGTACCTCGCGGGCATGCTGAGCGGGCGGGTGATCGAGGACCTCGACCTGACCCGGCACGGCTATCGGACGATTCCCCACGATCCCGAAGCGTTCCTCCCGTTTCCCGACGGCCGGTCCCTCACGCTCTGGTCGGACCTGGCCCGCAGCCAGAAAGAGATCGCGAAGTTCTCGAAGCGGGACGCCGCCGTCTACCCCAAGTACCTCGATCACTGGAGCGAGATCATCGGTCTCCTCGGCCCGATCCTCGGTGGCCCACCGCCCTCGCTCCGGGAGCTGGCAGAACAGTTCCGGGGACCCCGGTACGAGCGACTCCTTCGGGACCTGGTTCTCCGGAGCGCCGAGGATCTGCTGTCGGAATGGTTCGAGTCGGACGAACTCAAGGCCGTCCTCGGGTTCAGCGCGTGCGTCGGGGCCTTCACCAGTCCGCGACGGCCGGGTACGGCGTACGTCCTGGCGCACAACAGCGTGACCGAGCTCGAGGGCCGCGCGGGTGCCTGGGGATTCTGTGTCGGCGGGATGGGTCGGACGACGGAGGCGCTCGCACGAGCGGCGCAGACGTTCGGGGCAGAGATCCGCACGGGCATGGGGGTGCGTCGACTCCTGGTCCAGGATGGCCGGGTGGCCGGGGTCGAAACCGATGACGGCGGTACGGTGGAATCCCGCATCGTAGCCTCGTCGGTCGACATCAAGCGAACGCTGCTGGCCCTGGCCCCGCCGGATCTGGTCCCGGCCGAGCTGCAGCGACAGGTCCGGGGCTTCCGTACGTGCGCCACGACCCTCAAGTTCAACGCCGCACTCCGCCGGTTGCCGCGATTTTCCGCCGCCCCCGAGGCGCCCGGGCCGCATCACCGGGCCTCGGTCCTGATCGGGCCCTCGCTGGAGTACCTGGACCGGGCCTACGAGACGGCTCGAGCGGGCCGGCTCTCGGACCCGCCCTTTGCCGAGATCCTCTTCCAGAGTGCGGTCGATCCAACGGTCGCTCCTCCGGGCCATCACACCATGACCTGCTCAGTGAAGTACGCCCCGACCGCGCTGGCCGGTCCATCCTGGTCCGATCGCCGGGCCGCTGCGGCGGATCTGGTGCTCGCCACCATCGAAGAGTATGCGCCGGACATCCGCGGGGTGGTGGAGCACGCGCAGGTCGTCACCCCGCAGGACATCGAGGAGACGCTCGGCATGACCGGCGGCAGCTGCTTCCACGGGGACCTGACGCCCGACCAGATGTTCTCCCTCCGCCCCTTCCCGGGTGCGAGCGGGTACCGTCTACCGGTTCCGGGCCTCTACCTGTGCGGATCGTCGGCCCACCCGGGTGGCGGCGTCACCGGGATCCCGGGACGGAACGCCGCCCAGGTGATGCTGGCCGACCTGAAGGGCGTGGCGTCGCCGCCCGCCTAAGTTCCCCGGGCCGTTCTGCCGCGGGTTAAATACCGGGACCGGGGTGGGCGGCGCGTGCCGACCTACGACGCGATCGTCATCGGGGGCGGCCACAACGGCCTCGTGGCGGCCGCCTACCTGGGTCGAGCCGGCGCCAAGGTGCTCGTCCTCGAGCGACGGCCGGTGGTCGGAGGCGCGGCCGTTACCGAGGAGCCCTGGCCGGGGTACCGAATCAACACGTTCTCGTACGTTGCCGGCCTGCTCCGGCCCCAGATCGTCCAGGAGCTGGAACTCGGCCAGTACGGGTACGAGACGATCCTCTACGACCCGCAATCCTTCGTTCCATTCCCGAATGGTACTTCGCTGAGCCTCTGGAATGACACGGAGAAGACCCAGCGGGAGATCGCGAAGTTCTCGAAGAAGGACGCCGCGATCTATCCGAAGTACGAAGAGTACTGGGACAACGTACTCGACCTGGTCGAGCCGCTGCTCCTCGCTCCGCCCGTCCCGTTGCCGGAGCTGGTCGGGATGTTCGAGGGTCCCCAGGCCGAGGAACTCGTGCGGGAGCTGTTCCTCCTCAGTGCCTGGGATTTCCTCGACGAGTGGTTCGAAAGCGACGAGGTCAAGATCAGCTTCGCCACGAACGCCGTCATCGGCGAGATGTGCGGGCCGAAGACGCCCGGCACCGCCTATGTGCTCGCGCATCACAACATCGGCATCCTCGACGGTCAACGGAAGGTCTGGGGCTTCTCGAAGGGCGGGATGGGCCGGATCTCCGAAGCGCTCGCGGGCTCGGCGCGGCACCACGGCGTCGAGATTCGCACCGGGGTCGGCGTCCGGAAAGTGCTCTTGCAGGGCGGACGTGCGGTCGGGGTGGAGACCTCCGCCGGGGAGCAGATCCACTCGCGAGTGGTGGCCTCCAACCTGGATGTGAAGCGGACGCTGCTCGAGCTCGTGCCCCCGGACGCCGTACCGGCAGAGATCCGCCAGCAGGTGCAGCGGTTCCGGACGCGGGGCGCGGCGCTGAAATTCAACGCGGCGCTCCACGACCTGCCGGAATTCACGGCCGCACCGGGCCGGCCGGGGCCGCATCACAAGGGCGCCATCGAGATCGCTCCGTCCATGGAGTACCTCGAGAAGGCGTTCGACGATGCGAAGTACGGTCGCTTCTCGACGCACCCCTTCCTCGACATGGAGTTCCAGAGCGCCTCCGACCCGACGATGGCGCCTCCGGGAAAGCACGTCATGACCTGCTTCGTGATGTATGCGCCCCGGGAGCTCGCCGGCACGACCTGGTCCGAGTTCAAGCCGACTGCCGGGGAACGGTGTCTCGACACGATCGCCGAGTTCGCGCCCGACATCCGTCGACAGGTCCACCACTGGCAGGTCGTTTCCCCCGAGGACATCGAGAACACGCTCGGGATGTCCGGGGGGAACATCTTCCAGGGCGACATCACGCCCGACCAGATCTTCTCCTTCCGGCCGATCCTCGGCTGGAGCAGCTTCCGGACCCCGATCCCGGGGCTGTACTTCTGCGGGTCGACCGCGCATCCTGGTGGAGGCGTGACGGGCGGTCCCGGCTACAACGGAGCGCACGCGATCCTCGAAGACCTTCCCGGCATCCCGAAGGGCTGAGCCCGGAGGTCGGCCGATCCCCGCCCGGAAGAGCCCCGTACCCCACGTGCGCGGGCCGGGGCAGGAGCCGTGGAACCGGTATCGGGAGCTCTTCCCGAAGTACTTCTGGTCCGAGGAGACGCGGCTGGCGAGCATCATTGTCGCCGACGCGAAAGGGTCCTACGTCCGCGACACCTCCGGAAAGAAGTACATCGACCTGACCAGCCAGTGGGCGACGAACAACCTGGGGAACGTCCCGGACGAAGTGCTGGACGTGACGGTCCAGGCGCTGGCCCGCTACGGGTTCCTGACCTACTTCATGAATCCCCATCTTCCGATGATCGAACTCGCGGAGAAGCTCATCGAGAATCGGCCGTCCCCCAATCTGACGCGGGTCTTCCTCGAACTGTCGGGAACCGGTGCCGCCGAAGGTGCCGTGAAGCACGCGGTCGAGGCGAGTGGCCGTCCGCTCATCCTCAGCTTCCTCGGCCAGTACCACGGGCTGTCGATCGGAACGAATCTGATCGGCAGCCTCAGCGCGCACGAGCGACGGCACTGGGAAGCGTGGGGCGGTGGCGCGGTCTACGCCCCGTATCCGTTCCCGTACCGCCGGCCTCGCGGAATGTCCGAGACCGAGTACGGTGGCTGGGTCCTCGACTACATCCGAGAACAGATCCTGGGTCGGCAGGCCGAGGCCGACCGCATCGCCGGCGTGATCTTCGAACCGGTCGCGTGCGAGGCCGGGGTATGGATTCCGCCGAGCGGGTTCGTCCGCGGTCTCGCGAAACTCTGTCACGACCACGGGTGGTACTTCATCGCGGACGAGGTCGAAACCGGCCTCGGACGCACCGGGACGATGTGGGCGATCGAGCACTTCGGGGTCGCCCCCGACCTCCTCGCGATCGGGAAGGGCATCTCGGGCGGCATCATGCCGATCGCGGCGGTGATGGGCACGGAGGAGGTCATGGGCCGGGCCAAGGTGGCGGCCGGCACGACGTTCGCCGGCCACCCCGCGGCATGCGCGGCGGCCACGAAGACGCTCGAGATCCTGCGGCGGGACCGGATTCCCGAGCGGTCCCACCGTCTCGGCACCACCGCTCTCCGGCGGGTGCGGGAGTGGGAGCGGTTCGACCATGTGGGGGAGGTCCGCGGGCTCGGGCTCTGCCTCGCCGTGGAGCTGGTCCAGGACAAGCGCTCCCGCCGACCGGACCCCGAGCGGGGACGCCGCGTCTTCTTCGACTGCGTGGAGCATGGGACGATCCCGCTCTGGAACTACGGGGACCATGTGATTCGCATCGAGCCGCCACTCACGATCAGCCCGGCCGCACTGGCCGCCGGGCTCGATACCCTGGAACGCGCCCTGCGGCGCCACGCGGCCCGCTAACGGCCGTCGAGGCCGGCCCCCGACGGTCCGCCTCGGCGGGCCCGGTAAGGTTCGTGACAAATTCCGTTCCGAATCGCTCAACTTCGGAGGCTTTCGGAATCCGGATTCTGGCCGAATCGACAAAATTTCATGCAAAATCGATATTTTTAGCGCATAAATCGGACTATTCGCCGATTAGATACCCAACAGACCGTATATCCGCCGGGCTAGGCTAACAGCAACCCGGCCTTGCCCTGTGGCTTACACGGTCAATCCAAAGGATAGAGCGCGAATCTATATCGAAATCCCATCCCAATACCCGCTCTGGCGCCAAGTTTTTATGCGCCGGCCGGTCCGGTACCAGTGATGCCAGCGTTGGCGAGCGCTCGGAAGGGAGTGCGACCGGGCGAGCCGACCGGCCACCTGACGGGAACGACCCCGGACGGGCACGTCTATCAGGACGAAGCGGTGCTCCGGACCGAGCTGCAGCGGTTCTACTACCGCAACTGGCTCTTGGTCGGCCGCGAAGAGCAGATCCCGAAGGCCGGGGACTACCTGACCCGGACGATCGGCACGGAGGCGGTATTCATCGTCCGGGACAAGGAGGGCCAGATCCGTGCCTTCCAGAATGTCTGCCGGCACCGGGGGACACAGCTTCTCGAGGAGGCCTGTGGCACCGGCCTCAACTCGATCACCTGTCCGTACCACGCCTGGGTGTACGCCCTGGACGGTCGGCTCACCGGGGCCGGTCACATGCAGGCGGTCCAAGGCTTCCGGAAGGAAGACAACGGCCTCTTTCCGGTGCGGACGGAGACTGCGGCGGGCTTCATCTGGCTCAACCTCGACCCGGACGCGCGGCCGCTGTCCGCCCAGCTGGGCCCGTTCCTGAAGCGGATCGCCCGGTTCCCAATCGCCCAGCTCCGGGCCGGTCCCGGGCATACCTACACGATCGAGGCCAACTGGAAGCTGATCGTGGAGAACTACTCTGAGTGCTACCATTGCGCCCCGATCCATCCGGAGCTGAACCGGATCACGCCCTACTTCACCGGGGACAACGACGCCTACTTCACGGAAGGGAAGGGGCAGTTCAACGGCGGATACCAGACCTTCGCCGGTGATTACACATCAATGACGCTGACCGGCTACACCCAGCGCCCACCGCTCCC
>JASHOK010000068.1 GCA_030041175.1 Thermoplasmata archaeon
ATGGAGGGATTCCTCGGGGTCGGGGAGACGGTAGGCCCAGGCCCCGCACCGCCCGGAATTGGTCTCCCGGTCTTCATCATCAGTGGGACGATCATCGGTCTCGTCATCATCGCCATCGTCCTCGGCTTCGTGGTCGGGAAGCGCGAGGGCTCGAAGTACGAGATGCCGCCCGAGCGGCTCGGCTATCCCGAAACTCCGCCCGAGCAGCCGCCCCTCAAGCCCGGTTCCTGAAGCTACGTAGCTCGTAGGAGCTTTCCAGTCAATTTTAATAGACGTATCACCTACGGAAGCTACGGACCTTGTAGGAGGTTCGGAGGGGGCTGCGGAAATGGCGTGGGGGCAACCGGGGCGAGAACGTCGAGTATTGAAGGCCGGACACTCTTCGATCGCGGTGACGTTGCCGAAGCCGTGGGCTGAGGCGATGCGCCTCCGGCCCGGGGACGTCGTCGTCTTCGACCAGAACGACGACGGGACGCTCTTCCTCAAGCCCGCTCCGCCGGAGACCGGCGGGTCGGTCGCCGTTCCGTACCTCATTCAGGCCCAGAGCTTCGACGACCCCGGCATGCTCAAGCGACTGGTGGTCGGCGCCTACCGGTCCGGCCACGATGCGGTCGAAATCCGGACCGAGACCGCCCTGACCTCCGAGCGCGTCGAGGAGCTCCTCGACGCCGCTCGAGGCCTGCTGGGCGTTTCGATTGTCGCCCAGGAGCCGAACCGCGTACTGCTCCAGAACTTCATCGACCCGTCGAAGTACGGCCTGCCGCAACTCGTCCAGCGAATGAAGATGATCCTGGTGGCCTACATCGAGGAAGCCGAGGTCGTAGTGACCAAGCGCGCGCCGACGCGTCGGCTGGCGTCCTTCACCGAGGAGGCGAACAAGGTGTTCGCCCTGCTGGTCCGGCAGCTGTTCCTGGCGAGTCGGGACTGGTCGCTGGCCCGGCGTATCGGCAGCCCCGATCCACGCCAACTGCTCGAGTGGCGTGTCGTGGTCCAGACCCTCGAGGAGATCGGTCGCCTCCTGGCCGAGGTCACGGACACCCTGAACCGCCACGCCACCGACGGGGCCGAGGCGCTCGAGTGCTTCGGCGGGCTCCTGTCGGAGCTCAAGGTTGGTCTCAAGGCGGTGGTCGATACGCTGATGCACCCGACGCTCACCGCGGCGTGTGACGCCTACGCCGAGAGCTGCCGGGTCCAGGTTTCCGCGCGCGAGATCACCCAGCACGGCAAGCCGGCCCTCCGGAAGAACGGCCTGGGCCCGGCCGTGTATGCGCTCGGTCTCTGCGCCGGCCGACTGTCGGCCCTCGCCGAGGTCGCCCTCGACCGGGCGGTCGCCAGCGGCAACGAGATGGTACTGCTCGCCTCCACCTGAGCCGCGCCGAGCTCGCGCATTATAAGCGCCGGGTACGAACAATCCCGTCGAATCGGGTTTTCCCGTACACATCCCATATCGAAGCCGCCCCTCTCGGAGCGCCGGAGCGGGCGGGGATGCTGGATAGCCTCGATGACTGGCTGATCATTGCCGTCGTCGCAGCGATCCTGTTCTACGGCTCGAGCAAGATCCCGCAGCTGGCCCACAGTCTCGGACGCGCCATGGGCGAGTTCAAGAAGGGCCGGCTCGAGGTCGAGCGGGAGCTCAAGCAGGAGGCGGCGACCGCATCGGCCAGCTCTGGCACGGACAGCGGCGCAGCCCATTAGCCGGTCGCTCGACGAGGGAAGACCGGAGGGGGGAGTGCGCGCCGGGTGGACGAACCGGAGACAGCAGGGACGCTGGACGACACGCGCCGGCGTTCCGTCAGGGAGGGGTTCCTGATCGATGCTCAAGCTGGACCGGATTCTCGAGGTGGTTTCGGAGCTGCGCCGACGGCTGCTCCGGATCCTGTACGTGCTCGCGCCGCTCTTCGGCTTTCTGGTGACCTTCCAGCTCCGGCCGATCCGTTTCACCGTCGCCGGCGTCGGCCTGGTGGCCGTCTATCCGTATCCCAACCTGTTCTACAACGTCACGGCCCAGGTCTTCCGGTTGCTCGTCGCCTGGATGCTTCCGGCGCACGTCGAGCTCCTGAACGTCGGCGTGGGGGACTCGGTGGTCGTGCAGATGGAGATCGCCGCGCTGCTGACCCTCATCTTCGGCATGCCCTGGATCGTCCACGAAGTCGGGGCGTTCCTGGTCCCGGCGCTTCGCACAAACGAACGAGCGCTCATCCGGCAGATCGGCATTCCCGCGACGATCCTGTTTGCCGTGGGGACCGCGATCGGCTTCCTGTACTGGACGCCGCTCACCTTCCTGCTGCTCTTCCGGTACGTCGCGGCGATGGGTCTGGCGCCGGTGCTCGGCGTCCAGGACTTCATCAGCTTCGCTCTGCTCTACTCGTTCGCCTTCGGGGTCGTCTTCGAGCTCCCGGTCTTTCTCTACGCGCTGACCCGTCTCGGAGTGGTCCGGGCGACCTACTGGCGGCAGCACTGGCGAGCCGCGGTCATCGGTTCCCTCGTCTTCGGGATGATCATCACCCCGGACAACTCCGGCATCACGATGATGCTCATCGCGACGCCGATGATCGCCCTCTATTTCGCCGGGTCCTGGTTCGCGAACCGCTGGGAACGGGCCTCGGACCCCGTGCGCCGACGTGCGGTGGAGGCCTAGGATCCGATGGCGCTCCTCTCCGA
>JASHOK010000006.1 GCA_030041175.1 Thermoplasmata archaeon
GTCGCTGAAATGCTCCGTCTGGGACGCCGGTTCAATCTCCACATCTGGGCCGCGACGCAGTCCTTCGACTCCCTCCCGACGCCGCTTCAGGAGGCACTGCGGACGAATTCGGCCGACCTCGTGGTGTTCCGGGGCGACCCGGCCGGGCTCCGGGACCTTGCCCGGTGGGCGCCGGAGGTGCGACCGGAGGCGGCAATGCGCCTGCGCAGGGGTGAGGCAGCGGTGCTCGTTGACAAGGGCGCGCAGATCCGCTGGATTGCCCTCCCTCCCCCTAGCAGCAGGAGCCTGCGGCCCGACCCGGTCACCGAACCGACTTCGGACAATCGCCCCCGCGCCCACCCCACGCCCCCGGGTCCATCGCCGGACGACACGTCAGGGGGAGCGGACCTCGTCGGCGGGGCAGGGCCCTGGAGCGCTCTGCGGCAGTACGTCGAGGAGGCGGGGCACGGCACCGAGATTACGGTTCGGTTGCGCGACCTACGAGTCCGCTGCTCGGAAGCCCCGGAGGCCGCCGAGCGGATGGTGCGCGACTGCGGCCGGGCATTGTCTTCGCGCGGGCTCATCGTGAGGTCGGGTCGGGACGACCTTGGGTCGTACTGGGTGCTCTCAGTCGTGGGGCTCCGTGCCCTGTTCGCTGAGCACCCGAAGTCCCTCGCCGGAGCTGACCCAGGCGACGGATCAGAGGAACAAGCATTTTAGTAGGCGCTCGGCTCGCAAGGACGTGAGCGGGAGCCGTTCCGGGCCCGTACCGACGGCGGAGGCCGCGCAGGACAGCCGATGCGTCACCGGCATCGAGGGCCTCGACAACATCCTGGGCGGCGGCGTGCCGCGCGGGAACATGGTCCTGATCGCGGGAGGCGTAGGGACCGGGAAGACAACGCTCTGCCTCGAGTTCCTCGTTCGGGGTGCGGAGAAGAACGAAAAGGGACTCTTCATCTCTGTCACCGAGGCGTCGACCAAGCTCCTCCAAAATTTCGCGACCTTCGAGTTCTTTCGGCCGGAACTCGTCCAACACGACATGATCACCATCGTCGATCTCCCGATCATCTACGATCGGCTGGGGCTAAACCGGGAAGAGCTCAAGCCAGGCGAAGTCGACATCCTCGTTCGGACCATCCAGGACCTCGTGCGCGAAAGCGGAGCGCGGCGAGTGGTTATCGACTCGCTGACCTCGGTGGGATTCCGGGTCCGAAGCGAGGAGAAAGCGCGCGATTTCATCCTGAAGCTGGGCCAGGCCTTTTCGGAGCTCGGAACGACCTCGCTGATGGTGGCGGAGGTCGGCGCCGTGCCGGGGGTCCATTCCCTCTACGGCGTCGAAGAGGCGATCGTGGACGGCGTGGTGCTGCTCTCGAACGTTCGTCGCCGCGGGGACATGTTGCGCGTTCTCCAGATTATCAAGATGCGCGGCACGGTCCACTCCCGAGCCCAGTACGTCATCGAACTCACCCCGATCGGTATGCTGTTGGCCCCCTTCCTGAAAGGTGGACGCCTGGAGACCAGCTGACCCGATGACCCGGGACTCCGAGATCGCGGACCGGCTGCGTTCCTACTCGAGTGGAGGAACGGTCGCCCTTCGTCTGAGCTCCCAGGAGTACGCGGACAACTATCTCTCCGCGCTCGGACTCACGGTCCGGGACCTCGGAGGCGAGTCGAACACCCACACGATCTACGTGTCGGTCACGAACCCGGCGTCGCTCGTCTGGAGCCTCCTGCAGGCCCTGGACATTCCGTCGGGACGTGTCTCCTTCGTCGATGCGATCTCGCACCTCATGATGAGTTTCCAGAACGTGCTCCCGAACGCCTCGTACGTCGAGAGTCCGACGATGCTGGAGGGCATCATGCTCCGTATCGAGTACCTCCTCCGGAAGCACCCGAGTCAGCGGAACATGGTCATCGTGGACTCGGTGAACTCGCTGGCCGTGCACAACAGTCCCGAGGTCCTGTCCGAATTCTTTCACATCCTGGTCAACAACCTGAAGACGCGGTCCGTGCTGACGGTCCTGTTCACGACCTCGGACGCCGAAGGCTCCGACTTGGACCGGATTCTCTCGCTCGTCGTCGACGAGTCGTTCTCGCTGGGGGGAGGGACGTGACCACCGGGGACGAGCCGCTCCTCGGGATCCCGGATATCGACTCCGGCCTAACCCCCTATCTCCCGCCGGGGAGCCTGGTCGTCGTCGTGGGGACGCCCGGCTCCGGTACGCATCTCCTGGCCAAGCAGTTCGCCCAGGCCGGGATCGGGTCGGCCCCGGTGCTGTACTACACCACGGCCGAACGTACCATTGACGCCCAGGATGCCTTCCGCTCCTTCCATTGGGACCCCGATGCCATCCGATTCGGCAACCTGTCGGACGACTACTACCGGCGGGTGCTCGAGCCCGAGCTCGAGGTCTCCCGGCTCCGGGAGCGGGGGCTACGCATCGAGGACCTCCGGAACGCGCGGCGGCCGGAGGTTCCGCTCGCGCCGTACAGCCTCGTGGGGCGGTTCCTCAACGAGCTCGCCAATCTCGACTCGCCGTTCCGCCTCGTCCTGGACTCGCTGGATTTTCTGCTCGAGCTCCTCGAAGTCTCGGAGGTCGTCAACCTGGTCCGCCAGATCCGCTCCCGGACCCAACTGCTAGGCGGCAAGGCGATGGTGACGGTGCAGCAGGGATCGCTCGACAGTCGATCGAGCGCCATGCTGGAGGATGTCGCGGACCTGGGGATCACGCTCCGCTCCGAACCCAACGGGTCGACATTCGACCATACGCTCGAGGTTCGGAAGCTGCGGAACCATCCCGAGCGCACGCAGATCCGGAGGGTCTCGATCGACGAGAACGGCTTCCACGTCCTTCCGTCCTAGGGCGAGTGCCGGCCCCCGGCACCGCCGGGGAACCGAACCGTTATCTATCGTGTTCCGCTCCTTCGGTCGGAACGGGAGATGGAGGACGTACTCATCCGCATCACCGAACAGGTGACGCTGCACGAGCCGGTGCTCGTCGAGGGCCTTCCGGGCGTTGGGAATGTCGGGAAGCTCGCGATCGACTATCTCAAGGAGAAGCTCCAGGCCGTCCCGTTCGGTTGGATCCACTCGAAATTCTTTCCTCCCCAGGTCTACGTCAGCGAGGAGGGACTCATCCGGTTGGTGTCGAATGACCTCTCGTACGTCCGGGCCCAGGGTGCGGGGCAGCGGGATCTGATCCTGCTCGGCGGAGACTATCAGGGCATCACCCCGGAGGGGCAGTACGAACTCACCGACCGGGTTCTGGCCCTGGCGAGCCAGATGGGCGTCCGAGAGGTCTACACGCTGGCGGGATTCGCCCAGGGGCATCTCGTCGAGGGCCCGCGGGTGCTCGGCGCGGCGACCTCGGAGAGCCGTGTCGAGTCGATGAAGAAGTACGGCGTCGTCTTCTCGCGAACCGACCCCGGCGGGGGGCTGATCGGTGCGAGCGGACTTTTCCTCGGACTGGGACGAGTCTACGGAATGGAAGGGGTGTGCCTCATGGGCGAGACGTCGGGATACTTCGTCGACCCCCGGAGCGCGGAGGCCGTGCTCCGCGTACTCAGCAAGGTCCTCAGTCTGTCGATCGACTTTACCGAGCTCGAGCACAAGGCCAAGGAGATCGACCGGATCGCCCAGAAGTTCCGAGAAGCGGAGCAGCCGGGGCGTCCGGCCGAGACCCCCGCCCAGGCCCGCGAGGACCTCGGCTACATCGGCTGAGGCTGCGGGCGGTTCCGGCCCTTGGCGATGAACGGCCGTCCGTCTCCCGCGACGGCCGATGCAGCTGCCCCAACGGGTGACTCCGTACTCCGCCGCCGTCTCCGGGCAGCGGCCGACCCGAGCGGGTACCTCCCGTTCGACCGCTACATGGAGATGGTGCTGTACGACCCGGGGCAGGGATTCTACGACCGATCGGGCACCCGCCTCGGCCGGGCTGGCGATTTCTACACCGCGGCCCACGTCCACCGGCTGTTCGGTGATACGCTCGCCGCGCACCTGTGCGACCTTCGCGGCCGCACGCCGTACGCGGGCCGGTGGAGCCTCGTGGAGGTCGGCCCCGGGGACGGAACGCTGGCTGTCGACATCCTTCAGGCTCTCGCGGCCGCCGGCGAGCGAGGGGGCGACTGGGAGTACATCCTCGTCGAGAGATCGCCGGCTCTCCAGGCGCAGGCAGGTCAGCGGCTATCGGCCGCGGGGGTGCCCTTTCCCTGGAGATTCTCGTCCTCCCTGGCGGCTCTCGGTCCGGTCAGTGGCGTCGTACTCGCGAACGAGCTGCTGGATGCGTTGCCGGTGCGCCGCCTCCAGCGGACCCCGGAGGGCTGGGCAGAACTCGGCGTCAGCGTCCCAGAGACGGGTGCGCTCGCTTGGGCGACCCGCCCCGTCGAACCGGACGCCCTGCCGTCGGACCTCCCCTCCGCAGCCGCCCCGGGGACCGTTCTCGAGATCTCGCCCACGACGGATGCGTGGATGCGCGAAGTATCGGACCACCTTGCACGAGGGTACGCGATCGTGATCGACTACGGGGACCAGGAGTCGGCGCTTCTGTCGCGCGCTCCCTTGGGCACGCTCGAGGCCATTCGGTCCCACCAGCCGGTCGACCCGCTCTCACGGCCCGGCACCGCGGACCTGAGCTGCTGGGTCAACTTCAGCCGGACCCGCAGGGCGGCCGAGGCCGCGGGTCTCCGCCAGGTCTCGTACGGTCCCCTCCGAACCGCGCTCGTCGACTGGGGGCTGGACCGAGTGCGACTCCAGGAGGCGGCGGGGGCGGACCCGGTCGAGGTCGTAAAACTCCAGCTGGCGCAGAAGAGCTTCCTGCTCGGCTTCGAAAACTTCCAGGTCCTCGAGCTCGAGCCCTTGTCGTCTCACGTCGGCGGTGGCGAGAACCGGTCCTGAACCTGCACCGGCTCGACGACCCGACTGTCCACCAGGAGCCGGGCCACATCCGGCGGGAGGCTCAGTACGTCGTCCCGACGGAGCTCGATCGACTCCGCGCCCAATGCAAGCTTCGGCGTATCCTTGAGCACGCGAACGATCGAGGTCTCGGGCCCCGACGGACCCGGGACTGCGGCCGTCCGGGGCGTCGCAGCTTCGGTCGGTGGGGTCCTCGATGCCGTCCCGGTCGCACGTCGGCCCGTTGACGGGGTGGCAGGGCCCGGCGACTCCAGGTACGGAGCGACGTCGGCGCGGTGCTGGCGAAGATAGCCGAGCAGTCCGTCGTAGAGAGCCCGCTCCTCCGACAGGGCGTTCGGCAGCTCCCGGAGCCCTCCGAGACTCGCCTGCAGCGCGGCCGTAAGGATCTTCATCATCCGGGCCTCCACGATGTCTCGCGCCGTCTGTACCGCCCGTTGGTGAGTCTGGCGCGCCAGCTCTCCCTTCCGGCCGGACGGATTTTCCCGGAGCTCGGTCTCGAACGTCGACTTGAGCTCTGCCAGATAGGAGCGCGTCGCTGGATAGAAGTCGAGCGGGAGCTTGGAGAGCCCGTGTGCCGACCCTTCGGCGCGCCGGAGCTCGAGGAGCTTCGTGTAGTAATCCGGCATGGGAGAAGACGGAGGATGGGGCGGAGGTTTTAGTTCTTCCCGCCGTCGGTGAATGCTGGTCGACCCGACGCGACAAGGCCTGGGTTTGCCTCCTACCCCATGGATCCTCACGACGACGGATGGGCCGAATTCGCGGAGATCTGGGACCGATTTCTCGGCAGCGCTAACGACCCGTCGACGGTCACTGTGGTAGAAGGCGAACGGGATCGCCGGTCGCTCCGCCGCCTGGGGGTCAGCGGCGAGGTCCTGCTCTTCCACTCCGGCCGCGGACTGAGCCGTCTGACCCGGACCCTTGCGGCCGGGGGTCGCCTCGTGATCGTCCTCACGGATTGGGACCGGGAAGGCGGACATCTCGCGCACCGGTTGACGGAACTGCTCGCTGCGGAGGGCGTCCGGTACGACGTCGAGTACCGTCGGCGGTTGTCCAAAGCGGTCCGTGGGGAGGTAGCTCACGTGGAAGGGCTGGCGACCTGGGCCTTCCGGGCCGCGGACCGTGCAGGGGTTTCGCTCGAAACGGCGCACCGGGGTCCCGGCCTCGGGTGACCGGGCCGCTACGGGATTACCTTCACCTGGGTCCGGCGCTCATCACGCCGGTTCTGCGTGCGCGACGGCCGCATGCGCTCCGCACCCTTGCCCTTCCGGCGGAGTCCCCGCCCCTTGGCCCCCGCGCTGGTGAGGCCGCGGTACACGCGGCCCCGCTGCGATGGGGAGGCGATCCACGCGATCTTGGGGTCGGCCAGGATCGCGGGATGAAGGGGGTCCACGAGGATGACCTCGAAGAATTTCTGCTTACCATCCTCCCCGACCCAGTAGGAGTTCAGCACCTCCAGGTTCGGGTAGTGCTTCTGCGCGCGCTCCTCCGAGATCCGCTGCAGGCTCTTTGCGAGGGTCATTTGGAGGATGCCCTTGTGCTTCGGGCGACGGCCCGCGATGATCGCGCGCTTGCGCTGTCCGCCGCGTCGAACGCGGACTCGTACCACGATGTATCCTTCCTTGGCTCGCCAGCCGAGGGCCCGAGCCCGGTCAAGGCGTGTCGGGTGTTCGAGCCGGTTCACGGTGGTCTCGCGACGCCAGGTGAGCAGCCGCTCATGCCGGAGGGCGGCTCCTTCCGGACCTTGGGTCTGGCGGAACGAGCGGGCAGCGTAGCGATAGGACGACGAGGACATGGAAGGTCGGCGGGGGACCTTCGTCCCGTTTATAAGGCTACTCGGAGGCGCGCAGGTTGTGGCCCTCGTGGTTCACGTCGCTCAGTCGACGAAGCCCTCCACCGGGCCGAGGAAGCTTCGAAGTTTCCAGTATGTCTGAAGGAAGTCGTAACCTCGTCGCGTCAGGCGCCACGATGGCGTCGAGTCGGAGGTCCGCGTAACGAGTCCGAGCTGCACCAGAAACCGGACCGCCCGGTGGGTTCGGTCGACCGGCATGCCGACCGCATACGAGAGGCGGGTGATCCGGCAGGGAGAGGCCGTCCGCCGGAGTACTTCGAGGAGCTCGGCGTACAGGTCGAGCGGCGAGCGGCGCGCCCCGAGCGGACCTTGGCGGTCCGCTCCGTAGGGCGGGACGCCGACGCCCGGCTCGCCCGCGACCTCGGCCGGCTCTGGCAGCTCCTCCGGGGGGCCGTGCATCAGAGCGGGGGGGGCGGAAGCTGGGTCACCTGCTGTGGCGGTCGAGCGTATCGGGCTCCCTCTCCCCGGATGGAACGGATGTACTGCGTGTCACCGTGAATCTCCACGCGCTGATCGACCTCGAGGTCCTCCACGTACACGTTCCGTGCCCGGGCCCGAGACTCGAGCCGTAATGTCGCGGCCCAGACGTCCTCGACTTCTCCACGTTCCCCGACTCGCACCTCACGGGCCACCACCGGCCCCCGAACGCTGCTCCGGTCTCCGACACGAAGGATGTCTGCCTTGACTCCGGAAGTGGTCCGAATCTCGTCGCCGACCTCGACCCGGTCCGTGACAACGACCCGCTCGGCCGTCAGCCGCCCGCCGACCTCGAGCCGGAGCGCGTGGACAGCTCCGTCCACTTCCGCGACGCCACCGACCTCGATATCGGTCCCCTCGACGGCGCCGGCGGCAAGTAGTCCGCCGACCTCGATCCGGCCCGACTGGAGCTTACCCGTGACACGGATCTTACCCCCTACCTCCATGGTACGAGTCGCGGTGAGGTCGCCCTCACAGTCGATGAGGCCGCCGACCTCGACCGACTCGCCCTGAACACCGGCCCGCAGCCGGGCCATCCCGCCAATCTCGAGCGACCCGAAGGTCAGAGGCGCCGTGGTCTCGAATCTCCCGCCGATTTCGATCCCCTGCCGGACGATCCCTCCGCCGACCAGGACTCGGCCGCCCACGCTGAGGCGGTTGAGTTCTACGGCACCGCGCAGCTCTGCGGAACCGCCAACTTCCAGGTCCTGTCCGTGGGTCGCGCCCGCCACCTCGAGGATGCCGTCGATGTCCACATCCGGGCAGGTCAGGCTCCCTCGGATCGAGACCCCGCGATCCCCCGACAGCGACTGCGCCGTCAGATCGCCGGCGATGTCAATCCGAGCATGCCGCAGCGTGAACCGGCTAGCAACGACGACGGACCCAGCGACCCGCAAGCTTCCGTCCCGGACCCTGAGCTCCTGGCATTGGAGCGACCCCTCGACGGCGCCCGAACCCCAGACGGAGAGCTGGCCCGTAATCTCGATGGTCGTCGAACCGGGCGGAGGTCTCAGGACCCCGCCGGGCGGCAATTCATAGTTTCCTTCGATTCGGCCCCCGGCCGGCGTCGACGTGACCATTCACTCCCTCCGCGGGTCCCTCGGGGCACAACCTTGGTCAGAGTGGCCCGGGGGCCTCCAGCAGGCGGCTGAGAGCCCTTGTCCCATAAGAGGGTGTGGCGACGGTTTGCTGCTCGGAGTCGACGGACACGTTGCCCGACATCCCCGCCCGGGCCGGGGACTCTGCAGCGCCGAGGGACGAGCTCGTGGACGCGGCTTTCTCACCGTCGGGTCCGGGACCGGCGGTTCTGCGGCGCTCTCGGTCACGGCCGCGGCGGCGCAAGAACGCCCAGAAGCTCGACCGGTGAGACTCTGCGTCCGCCGGCGAGCGTGGCAGCGTCGCACTGAGCCACGAGGCCTCCGACCGCGAGTACTCGAGCGACGTGTAGTCCCGAAACTCGGTGGGATGGGTGTTGGTAGCACTCCAGGCGCTCAGAAGGAGCGCTTCGGGTCCATCCAACGACGATCGGGAAGAGGCTCGGGGGCTCGCGTGGGGAGTTGGTTCCGACATGGCGTTTCACCATGTCCAGAGAGGGGGAGGGGGGTCAAGGGGGAGACGCACCGAGGATGGTCACCGGGCGTTAGCTTCGGGCAACCACGGTAGCCGGGCCACGGGCGAGCGAACCACCTTGGCCGTGCCATGACTCTCGGTCGACACCGCTCGCCCCAGATGTGTCTCGAGCTCTCGGCTAAACCGGTCCGCACGGGCGAGTTCGGAGTCCGGGAGGGTCGCGGGCGCTTCCCAATAGATCGCCGCCCCGCCGCTGGTCGGCGCCACTCGGAATCTCACGACCTTGAGCCCTGCGGGCACCGAGGGGTTCATCCGGACCAGCGACCCGGTGATCTGGGTGGAGGCGGGCTCCGCCGATTCGACCTTTTCCACGGTGAACCCGATTCCCGACAGGTAATCGGAGACGTAGCCGACGAAGCGCTCCCGCCCGATGCCTCGGACCCGGAGCCAATCGGCTGCTTCAGCCATGTCGTTTTTTCCTCATCCGGTCGATGCTTCGCACGAAGCCGAGCATCATGCGATACTCGTGCTCGGTGGGAACGGCCCGGCCGAACAGCCGCCGGAACAACAGGGTGAGGCCCCGGCGCTTGTGCCGGGGGTAGTCGGCGGCGACCATAAGCTCAGCGAGTCGTCGGAGGAGCAGTTCTTTCTCCTGTCCGGCCAGCGAAAGGCGCTCGGGAGCGGGGGTGGTCTCCTCCCACTCGGGCCCCTCGGAACGGTGCACCGCGTAGAGCAGAATCCCGACGGCGTGAGAGAGATTCAGCGTCGGGAAGTCGCGTCGGGCCGGGATGTGGACGATGAGGTCACAGCTCTCGAGTTCCCCCCGGGACAGGCCATTGTCCTCGGGCCCGAACACGAGCGCGATCCGGCCCTCGGCGGCATGGACGATCGCACCGAGTCGTTCGGGGTCGATCGACCGACGCAAGAAGGCGGTCGACCGTCCAAGCACCAGGTCGGTCGATCCGATCACCAGGTCACAGTCCTCCACGGCAGCGTCGAGCGATGCGGCGGTCCGCGCGCCGGTGAGAAGAGGGATCCCCCCCATCGCCCTCCGCCGCGCCTCTGGGCCCAGGGCCGCCCGAGGCCGGACCAGGACCAGGCGTTCGGCGCCGAAGTTCCGTCCGACCCGTGCGACCGCACCGACGTTCCCGTCCTCTTTCGGACGCACCAGGACGATGGAAATGTGCGCGGTCAGCTCGCGGTCCCCTCCGAGAGGAGCCTCGCGACCATCCAGTCCACGTCGAACGGCCGAAGGTCCTCGTAGCCCTGGCCCACCCCGACGAACATGAGCGGCTTCTTGGTGACGAAAGTCGCCGAGAGCGCCGCTCCGCCCTTCGCATCGGCATCCAGTTTCGTCAGGATGAGCCCATCGATGCCCAACGCAGCCTGGAACTGCTTCACCTGCTCGAGCGTGTCGTTGCCCGACAATGCGTCGCCGACGAAGAGCGTCAGGTGCGGTTGCACGACTCGTCGGATTTTCTTCGCCTCTTCGACCAGGTTTTCGTTCGTGTGTTGTCGTCCTGCCGTATCGACGAGGACGACGTCAAGCCCTTTGGCCCGGGCGTGGGCTACCGCATCGAACGCCACGGCCGCGGGATCGCTGCCCTCCTGCTGCCGAACGACCCTGATGCCAAGTCGCTCCCCATGCACCAGCAGCTGCTCGATGGCGCCGGCGCGGAACGTATCGCCCGCGGCGATGACGACGGTGATGTGCTGCCGCCGAAGCCAGTCCGCAAGCTTGGCCACGGTAGTGGTCTTGCCGGTACCGTTAACGCCCACTACCAGCACGACGAATGGCTTTGGGGACTGGGCCCGAATCCGTGCCACGAGGTCGATGGGCGGCTGGGCGAGGATGTTACGCACCGACGCCTCGAACGTCGACCGGATCGCCGCCTCGGCATCCGAGCCCCAGCGCAGCTTCTTTCCGGCCAGCTCCTTGCGGATGTCCTTACGGATCCGTTCGACGACCGGGAGGGCGACGTCGGACTGTAGGAGCGCAATCTCGAGGTCCTCGAGCACGGTGTCCACGGTGTCGTCGGAGAGCCGACGACCGAATCCGTCCGTCAGGCCGCTCTCCGACGCCGCGGAGCTCGGCGCACCCGCCGCGGGGGCTGGCGCCTCCGCGGACGCCTCCGGTTTGGAGGAGCCAAAGAGGCGGGACTTAATCGCTGCCCACATCGTCCGGGCCGGAGGAAGGGCCCTGCTGCGAGCCACCCTGACTCAGCGCCTCCAGCCGGCCCGAGAGGACGTTGATACGTTCCTCGAGCGCCCGCATCTGGCCCTCGAGGTCCTGGGCAGCCTGGTCGAGCCGAGCCAGCCGGTCCGCCAGAAGCTGGCTCGCCTTCGGCCGCTCCATCTCCACCACCACACCGCTCCCGATACCGACCAGGACCCGCTCGCTCTCTCGGGGGCTCCCCCGCAGAAAGGTGTCGCCGCCAACGGGAACCAGGAGCTCCGGGTCGCTCCCAAGCCGGTCGAGCCCCTCGAGTGTCTCCCGAGCGCGGAGGTGGTCCGTGCGCGAGGCGGTGATGAGCTGATGCTGCTGGAGCATCTGGGAGAGCTGGTTGCGATACAGGTCGAGGCGCATCAGGTCGTCTCGGACCTGCTCCTCCGAGACCGGGGGCGGAGACTCCGGGGGCGTGCTCATGCCGGCGTCTGCTCCACAGACCGGATTCGAATGAGACGACGGGGCACGTGGTGGCAGCCTCCGATCACCGACAACGCCCACTCCCGAGCCGCGTCGGCGCTGGGTGCGTCGCGAACTTTCGCGAAGGCTTGCCAGCTGTTTCGGCGAGCGTAGAACTCCCCGGAGACCGTCCAGCTCGGCATAGCGCCCTGCGGGCGGTCGCGCCACCCGGGCTCGCTACTTTAGCCCTTTGGGTCGGGCGAGGATTCGTCGGGGCTTGCGGGTTGGCTCGTGGTCTGTTTCATCACTCGCTCGCGGGTCTGGAACCAGCGGGCCTGCCGCTCCTCCAGGCGGAGCGCCGCAGGCGGACTGACGGAGGTCGGGGGCTCCGCTTGAGCGGGGTCGGACGAGATCGGTGGTTCCGGAGAGCCAGCGTCAAGCGTACGCTGGCCCCCTCCAGCTTCGGGGCTCAACCGGCGAGCTCTTCGATCCGCCGCCATTGCTGGGCTGTCTCCTCCTCAGTAAATGCCAGGGTAGGAGAGAACAGAACGGTTTCCCCCCACGTCCTCCGGGCCGCGGGGAAGTCGTCCACGAGCAACGGTAGGACGACGCCGTCGGCGTGGGTCTGCCCCACCAGTTCGCGCACCACGGCCTCGGGTTCCGTCCCTGCGCTGCCCGTCACCCGTGCCTTCGGGTCAAAGCGAAGAAGCGTCCCGCCTACGAACAGCTCTCCGACGCCCGCCGTCACGAATGCCACGCGGCATCCACGCTTCATCATGAGGTAGGCCCCTACTGCCCCGCGGAGGCCGTCGACCAACGCGACCACCCGCCCGGCCACCCCGAGGGGGAACCCCCCGGGGCCGTCCATCCGGCTCGAGTAGAGATACGTCCGGGGGCCGCGGACCTCTACGTCGAGCTCGACGGCGGGATCGTCGAGGTCGACCGACAGTCCCCGCTCGGGCCACGCGGAGAGGATCCGCCCGCCCAGGTCCCTGGCGAGCTCCTGGCTGGTGAAGGAGTGGCTGCCGGTTCGGCGGGCCCGGATCGCAAACGAACTTCCGGGCCGCAGGAGGGAGTCAGCCCACACGAGTACCTTGGTCCGGATCCCGTCGAGGTCCGTCGGAATCTCCTCCACCGGGCTCACCGAGGTGACACCGAAGACGCGGCGTACCAACCGCATCGACTCGGGCTCGTCGGACTCCACGTAGAGGTGCCCGTGGTCGGCCCGAAGCCGGCAGGTCCGTCCCGCGGCGAGAAACTGGGTCAGGATGTTCCGTTGCAGCGTCCGCTCGAACTCCCGCCGCACGGGGGAAGATTTGAGCGCGAGCTCGCCGTAGCGCACGAGGAAGGTAGCCATCGGAAGAACGGTTAAGACGGACGCGGCTCTTCAGCGTTCGGGGCAGCTCCGTGGGCAGTGGCGAACGAGTGTCGTCGTCTGCTCTCTGGGACCCGTGGGCACCCGCTCGATCCCACATTACGACGGAACTCTCGCGTCGGCTCGCGGCGCGTGGCTTCCCGGAATCCGTCGAAGCGCTCGACCGGCAGCTGGAGGACGCGCCGGCCGGCGTCGCCGATTTCGGATACGCTACCCACCGCGCCGCTAAGTCGGCCGGTGTGCCGGCGGATCGGCTCGCCGCCGAGATGGCCGAGGGGTTTCCGCTGAGCGGGGGTCTCGCCCGGGTGACGTCCGACGGCGCGTACGTGAACTTTCACGCCGACACGCCGCGGTTGGTCCAGAGCACCCTCGAACTCGTCTTCGCCCGAGGCCCCGAGTATGGGCGCGGCCCCTCCCGAACCGAAAAGGCGTGTGTAGAGCACACGAGTGCGAACCCGACCGGTCCCTTCCACGTGGGCCGGGTGCGAAACGGGATCATCGGAGACACCCTGGCCCGAGTCCTCCGGGCCGCCGGCTTCCCCGTGACGACCGAGTACTACATCGACGACATGGGCCGGCAATCGGCGATGATCACCTGGATCTGGTCGATCCCCGTGGATCAATGGCCGCCCTCCGTCCGGGAGGGCGCTCAGCCCCCGGCGGGGGCCTCGTCCACGACGGAGAAGGCGGACCGGTGGTACGGACGTCCGTACCCGTTCGTCAGTGAGCTGCTCAAGAAGGACCCGGCCGCGGCGCAGGGCGTCGCCGACCTCGTCCGGGACCTCGAATCCGGGCATCCGCCGGCCCGACATCGGGAGCTCGCCCAAGCCGTGCTGGATGGTATGCTCGCGTCGCTGGGACGGGTCGGGATCCGCTTCGACTCGTTTGTCTGGGAGTCGAGCCTCATCCAGGATGGCTCGGTCGCTCGGGTCATCGAACGGCTCCGAAAGGCACCGCATGCCGTCATCGAGGACAACGGCGCCCTCGTGCTCGACGCGCGCGAGTACGGCTTGCCGAAGGAGACGGCCAAGATCGTGGTCACTCGCGGGGACGGGACCTCCCTATATCCGACCCGGGACGTGGCGTATCATCTCCAGAAATTTTCTCGATTTGCCCGGGTCATCGATGTATTGGGGCAGGACCACCAGTTGCATGCCCGGACTCTGGCCGCCATGCTCGCCGAGATCGGTGAGACGCAGGTGCCGGAGTTCGTCATCTACCAGGACATCACGGTCCCGGAGGGCGGCCGGATGTCGACGCGCAAGGGCCGGGCCGTCTATCTGGACGACCTGCTGGACGAGGCAGTAGAACGTGCGAAGTCCGAGGTGCTGAAGCGACGGGAGGACCTCCCCGCGGAACAGGTGGCGGAGATCGCCGAGCACGTCGGCGCCGGAGCCGTGCGGTACCACATCCTGCGGGTGGCTCCTGACAAGCCCGTCAAGTTCCGATGGGAAGAAGCGCTCTCGTTCGAGGGACGCAGCGGCCCGTTCGTACAGTACGCGTATGCGAGGGCGGCCAGCATCCTTCGGAAGGCCGGCCTGACCGGTCCCCCCGTAGGGTTCAACGCCGACGCGATCGCGGGATCCGAGGAGACGTCGCTGGTCCGCGTACTCGCCCGACTTCCCGGCACCGTGCAGTACGCGGCTCGGACGGCCCACGTACATACGCTCGCGACCTACGCCCACGAAGTGGCCGAGTCGTTCAATCGGTTCTATCAGAGCACGCCGGTGCTGCGAGCGGACGAACCCGTCCGGACGGCTCGGCTCGCGCTGGTGGCGGCCGCCCGCCAGACGATAGGCAACGTACTCGACTACGTCGGCCTCGAACGTCTCGAACGCATGTGAGGTCGGCGCAGCAGCGGATCGACTGTTCCGGCTTCCGCGAAGCCCTTCGCACGGAGTGCGCAGGAGTCGCACCTTCCGCAGGGCACTCGGCCCCCCGCATAGCAGCTCCACGTCAGTTCCCAGGGAACGCCCAGCCGGTCGCCGAGCCGCACGATCTCCGCCTTGGAAAGCCGGAGTAACGGGGCTTCGACCCGGACGTTCCACCGACGCTCGACGCCGGCCTTGGTCGCCAGACGTGCCAGATGCTCAAAGGAGCGGAAGTATTCGGGACGGCAGTCGGGGTACCCCGAGTAATCGATCGCGTTCGCTCCGATATAGATCGAGTCGGCACCGAGGCTCTCTGCATAGCCGAGGGCGACCGAGAGCAGGATCGTGTTACGGGCCGGTACGTACGTGGACGGGATGTCGGCTCGGCCACGACCGGCCCGGGCTCGGGGTAGCGGCCGGGTCCGATCGGTCAGCGACGACCGCAGGAGGCTCCCGATGGGGAGGCGGACCACTTCGTGGCTGGCCGCGTGGAAGAATTGCGACAGCTGTCGGGCACTCCGGAGCTCCCGGGCGTGACGCTGCCCGTACATCATCGTGAGGCAGTGGACGGGCCCCGCGGTGGCGGAGGCGATGGCGAGCGCCGTGGCAGAGTCCATCCCCCCCGAAAGCAGTACGACCGCGCCCGGTTGCCGGGCCGTCACGTCAGGCTCCCGCCGAGCGCCACCAGTAGGCCGGCGCCCACGAGCACGGTGAGCGCCATGGCGAGCAGATTCGTTCCGCCCTTCGTGAGCAGCGAGCGATTTTCGAGGGTTTCCCCGAGCAGGCTATCGAGCTGGCATCCGATGAAGCCGGCGAGGAGCACCCCAAAGACGTACGTGCCGACCAACGGGGTCGCCGCCGAGAACAGCCGGAAAAGTCCCGCGCCGACGAGGGCGGTGGTGAACGCGCCGACGAAGGCCCAGGCCTCGCCCAAGGCGGACACCCCGCCGTTCGTGCCGGCCGACACGGCACGACCGGTGAGCAGACTGCGGGCCCGTCCCGTGAGGACGCCGAACTCACTCGCGAAGGTATCGGCGGCACCGAAAGCCAATGCGGAGGTGTAGAGGAAGGCGGTCGCGGCCTCGGAGAGAACCGTCGGGGCTATCCAGGCGATCGCGACAAGGCCGGTCGGAACGATCACGTGCGCAAGGACGTTCGTCACCCCGCGTTCCCCATGCGTGCCCTCCTGGACGTTCTTGCGCCGCTTGTCCTCGAATCGGTATCGCGTGGCCAAGACGCTCGCCACGACGAAGAGGACGAGCAGGGCAAGGTACGGGAACCCCCCAACGATCACGATGAAGCTGCCGAACAGCGTGGCCACGACACCGGCCAGCAGCGTCAAGGCCTCGGCACGCACCGCGCCCGCCGAAAGGGCTACCGTAACGGCAACGCCGACCAGTGCAGGAAAAAGCTGGAGCACCACGAGGGTCTCCGCGCGGGGAGCCGGCCCCCCTTTAGAAGCTTTCGCGAGGCCGCCGGTCACCCTCGGTGGAGGACTGCTGTCGCCGCAGTACCGAAGTCGGCTCGCTCGACATCCGGGCGGACCCCTCGTTGGGACAGCTCGGCCGCTACCAGCGACTCATGCGCTACCTCCGGGACGAGCACGGTAAAGAGCCCGAGACGCGCCCCGGCCTCGACGTCCGCCGCCCGGTCGCCGATCACCGCACTCGTCCGGAAGTCAATGCTCCACTCCGCGGCGGCCCGCAGAAAGAGCGCGGTTCCAGGTTTTCGGCACTCGCAGTTCTGTTCCGGTGTGTGTGGGCAGTAGTAGAACGCATCCACGTGAGCGCGATAGGCAGAAAGCCGCTCATTCAGCCGGCGATGGATGGCGTGGACGGTCTCTTCGGTGAAGAGGCCCCGACCCACGCCGGACTGGTTCGTGATACAAATGATCGCGTAGTCATGCTGCCGGAGTAGTCGGAGGCCATCGCCCACGCCTCGCGTCACTTCGGCGGCCTCCGGGTTGCCGAGGTAGTGCAGGTCGGGCATCAACGTGCCGTCCCGGTCGACGAAGACCGCCCGGCGCTTCGGCTGGGCTGGCGCGGAGGATCCGCTCACGGCTCGCGGGTTGGCTTAGTACTCTTAACCCTAGCGTGGTCGCCCGGGGGGAACGATTACTGTCGGCGCAGCTCGACGACTTAGAGCACGCGTGGACCGATGCGGTGGACCGGACGGTCGGGGAGGTGCGCAATTGGACCGTACTGTATTCGGGCGGCCTGGATTCCTCGTTGGTGGCGGCGAGCTTCCGCGATCGCGCGAAAGTGGACCTGCTGACGGTGGGCGTACCCGGAAGTTCCGACCTCCGCGCGGCCGAGGAAGGCGCAAGGCTGCTCGGACTCCCGTGGCGCGGACGTGAGGTGTTCGACGAGGACCTCCGACGAATAGTTGGGGAGAACGCTGAGGGGTTCGCCGCCCTATCGTCGCCCAGCCGCGCCGTCCTCGTCGGGCTTGCCCTTGGGTTGGATACGGCCCGGACTCGCTACGTAGCCTGCGGCCAGGGCGCCGACGAGCTGTTCCTCGGCTACGCCCATTTCGAGGGCACGTCCGACCTGGAGGCCGAACGCCGCCGCCGCGGGGACCTCGCCCGTTTGGTCGAGGAGGATTGGCCGTGCTCGCAGCAGTTGGCCGGGCGACATGCCCGAACCCTGGTCTCCCCGTTCTTGGAGCCCCGGTTCTTCCGGCATTACTCGAAACTCCCCATTCCGGAGCTGCGGAGTGGCCTCGACCGGAAGCATCTCCTGCGCCAGCTGGCCCGCTCGGTGGCGTTGCCGCCAGAACTGGTGGGTCGTCCCAAAAGGGCCTTCCAGTACGGGAGCGGTATCGAGAAGGCCCTTCGTCGCCTCGAGTAAGGCGCCGGCACCATCAGCCGGGCGAGATCCGGGTACCGGTTTCGTTGCGCATGGCCCGGCCCAGCGACGGAGGGTCGGTGATGATGGCCCTGCGGCCGCCGGACCGGAGGAAGCTCAGTGCCGCTTCGACCTTCGGCCCCATGCTGCCATCAGCGAACTCCTTGCGCTCGAGGTATACCTGCATCTCCGACGCCGACACCTCGCCGAGCCATCGCTCCCACGGCTTGCGGAAGCCGATGGCCGCTGCCGGCACGTCCGTCAAGATCACCAGGGTGTCCGCCTGCAGCGTGGTCGCGACGATCGCGGCCGTCCGGTCCTTGTCGATGACGGCTTCGACGCCCTCAAACACCCCGCGGCCTCGCTCTACCACGGGGACCCCGCCCCCTCCGGTGACCACGGGAACGACGTGGGCTCCCCAGTCGCGAGCGAGGAGCTTTTGCAGGCCATCTCCCTCGATCCACCGCCGGGGCGTCGGAGACGGGACGACGCGGCGCCAACCACCGCGGGCCCCATCGTACACCATCTGCCAGCCCTCCCGCTTTCGGAGGGCTCGCGCCTCGGCCTCGGTGTAGTACCGGCCTACGGGCTTGGAGGGATGGGCGAACGCCCGGTCGCGTGCGGAGACCACCGTCCTGCTGACGATCGATAGGACGGTCCGGGGGACGCGGGCCCGAACCAGGGCAGCGGTGAGTTCCTGCTCGACGAGGTAGCCGATCTGGCCCTGGGTTTCCGCACCGAGGACATCCATCGGTCGTCGCGGCAGCTCATGTTCGGCCAGCTCGTTCTGACGCAAGAGCGTTCCCACCTGGGGCCCGTTCCCGTGCGTCACGATGAGTTCGTGGCCTTCCGCCACGAGCGCCGCGAGCGCCGTGGCAGTTGCACGCATCTGCGCAACCTGCTCTGGCCACGTGCCGTGGTCCCCGGCTCGTTGGAGCGCATTCCCGCCCAGCGCGACGACGACCCGACCCATGCTCGATCGCGTCCTCGAACGACCGTCGCGTCAGTATTAGTTGATGGTAAGATAGGCAACGCTTGCCCATCAAGCTCCGCGCATCGAGCTTGCGACAGCACGCATATATAGCCCGCTCCGGGTCCAAATCCTGTGACGGAGAGCACGGCGGACCTGCTCTGCCCGCTCGAATTCCGATACGGCCGGCCCGAGGTCCGGGCCCTTTTCTCCCGAGAGCGGCGGCTCCGGCGGGCTCTTCGAGTCGAGGCCGCCCTGGCCGAGACCGAGGCGGACCTCGGAATGATCCCGGCCAGTGCCGCAAGGGCGATCGCCACGGCGGCGGCCGGATCATCGGTCACGCTGGACGAGGTCGACCGGCTAGAAACGGAGCTACGACACGACGTGATGGCGATTGTTCGCGCCCTCGCCGCTCAGGCCGGAGAGGGGGGTGCCTGGGTCCACTTCGGGGCCACCTCCGGGGACATCACGGACACGGCTCTCGGGCTCGAGCTGCAGGAGTCCGTCGGGGTACTCCGGACAGATCTTACCGAACTCGGCCGAGTGCTCACGACGCTCGCCCGGGCTCACCGGGCGACAGCTGAGGTCGGCCGCACCCACGGGCAGCACGCCGTTCCCATCAGTTTCGGCTACAAGATGGCCGTAGGAGCCGCCGAAGTCGTGCGGCACCGGGAGCGGCTGGACCAGCTCGCGGTCCGTCTCTGCGTCGGCAAGATGGCGGGCGCGGTCGGCACCGGGGCGGGTTTTGGAGCCAAGGCCGCCGAGGTCGAAGCGGGTACGATGAAACGTCTCGCACTCCGAGCCGACGAAGCCCCGACCCAGATCGTCGGACGGGACCGCATTGCAGAGTTCACCAACTGGATGGCGCTCGTATCGGGAACTGTCGAACGGCTCGCCACCGAGGTACGGAATCTCCAGCGCACGGAGATCTCGGAGGTCCAGGAGCCGTTCGATGAGCGGCGGCAGGTTGGCAGTTCGACCATGGCCCAGAAGCGGAATCCAATGGCGTCCGAGAACGTCAGCTCCCTGGCCCGACTCGTACGCGCATTCGCGCTTCCCCCACTCGAGAACATGGTCCAGTGGCACGAGCGAGACCTGGCCAACTCCGCGAATGAGCGGGTCGTGCTGCCGCACGCGGTCGTGCTGACGGACGATATCCTTCGGAAGCTCGCCGCCATCTTCGCCGGTCTGCACGTTGACTCGGCTCGGATGGCGGAGAACCTCCGCACGGGCGAGGGCGCGGTAATGGCCGAGAACCTGATGCTCGCGCTCACCGCTCGCGGGGTACCTCGGTCCGAGGCGCATGAACTCCTCCGGTCGCTCACCCGGGCCGACGCCACCGGGGAGACCCTCGCCAGCCGGGCGAAGCAAAATCCGACGCTCCGCGCCCATTTCCAAGAGGCGGAGCTAGACCAGCTCCTGCTGCCCGACGCCTACGTGCAGGCGGCGGCTGCGAAGACGGACCGTGTGATCTCCCGGCTCGAACGAGAACTGGGGTCGTGACCGGCCCTTCGCCCTGGACGGCACGAATCCGAGTCCGCCGAGCGAACCGCGCCGATGCCGACCGCATGGTGGGGGCGCTGGCCCCGGAGGTCGCCCGGGAAGTCCCCCGCACGAGGACTGAGCTGGTACGGGTCTCCGACCTGGAGGTCGAGCTCCGGATCGTAGCCGCGGACACCAGTGCGTGCCGGGCGGCACTCAACACCTACCTGGCCTGGGTCGGTTTGGTGCTGTCCACGGAGCGGGCCGCCCGGGGGTCCAACGGCCCGGCGGTGGTCGGCGTGTCCTCGAGCTCCCGAAGCCCTTAAGTGAGGTTCCCAGTCTGCGGCCGCCGATGGCGCTGCCGGCGAAGCTGCAGAACGAGATCCGTCAGTACCAGCGGCTCCAACAAGACCTGAGCCAGATCAGCCAGCAGCGGATGCAGATCGACCTCAAACTCCGCGAGACGACCCACACCCTCGACGAACTCAAGGCCGTCCCGGAGGACGCGGTCATCTATCGTCCGATCGGCGGTCTCATGGTCAAGGCGCGGAGCAAGAAGGAGGTCGTCGACCTCCTGACCGATGACAAGGAGACGCTCGAGGTCCGCGTGAAGGCGCTGGAGCGAAACGAGAACCAGCTCAAGGAACGCTATACGACGATGACCAAGGAGCTCTCCGACGCTCTCCAGGCCGCCGGGGTCTCTCCGTCGTCCTCCTGATCGGTCCGGGGACCTGTGCGGTCACATCGACCGGCGGATGAGCCGGTCACCGACCTCTGAGAGAAGCTTCTTCCCACCCGGTCGAATCGCGCGAGAGGCACGGAGGCGGGCGAAAGCCCGGTCCGACAGTTCGCGGATCTTCGACTCCGAGTAGGCGAGACTTCCAGTGGAGCGGAGGAGCTCGCGCGCCGCTCCGACGCGGGCCGTTGACGCGGAGGGATTTCCCAGCACCTCCTGTAGTAGCGCGCGGCCGAGGGGGTCCGCGCGGGCCCACGCATGGACGACCAGGAGCGTTCGCTTGCCCTCGATGAGATCGTTCGCGCTCTTGCCGATGTCTCCCTCGGCCAGTCCGGCACCGAGCACATCGTCGCGGAGCTGGAAAGCGATACCCAGGTCAGTCCCGAACTCGCCCAGCTCGCTCAACAGGCGCGGGTCGGCGCCGCCCAGTATGGCTCCAATCCTCAGGGGGCCCGAGACGGTGTATTCGGCGGTCTTCCGACGATGCACCTCGAGCACGTCCTCCTCGCGTACCCGCTCGACGGGGAGGACTCCGTTCCGGATGTCGAGGAGCTGTCCGTAGGCGGTTTCGCGCGTCATCCGCACGTACTCGCCCAACGCCTTCTGCTTGAGCTGCGCCGAGCCCGGACCCTTCAGCAGGGCCGCCACGACGAACGGTTCTTGGAGATCGCCGACGGTGATTCCCAGCCCGACCCCGTAGTCGGAGCTCGGTCCGAGGAGCCCCTCCTCAACGTGCTGGGCGGCCAGCCGCCGGTGGACGGCCGGCCCGCCGCGCCGCTCCTCGGCGTGGTCGATGATGTCGTCGTGGATGAGCATCCAACTCTGGAAGTGTTCGATGGCGGCGGCCGCACTCAAGGCCGCTCCGGGTTCCCGGCCCGTAGCGACGTAGTACCCGCCCAAGACGAGGAGGGCCCGGAGACGCTTCCCTCCGCGGAGCGTGAACTCCTCGAGGATGTCTAGGGCCAGTCGCGCGGAGGGCGTTGTCTCGGCGGTCTTCGCGGATTCGTAGGCGTCTTTGACCTCGGCCTCGATGCGAGGAAGCCACTTGGCCAGCCGGTCGAACTCCACGTCCGCGCCTCGACGGGGGAGTATATTTAACCTCGGGACGTGGCCGACGGCGTGGCGAGCCCGGCCTTCAGCGAGCTGGTCGGTCAACTGACCGAGGCATTCGGGCAACGCGTGGAGGCCATGCGGCCGACCGACGAGGGCTTCCTGCTGAAGACCTCGGACGACTTCCTCTACGCGTTCCTGGAGGACCCGGCGCAGGTCTCGCTCGCGTCCGTGCAGCGCCTGCTGCACGAGGCTGCCGACCGGCCCTCCCGTCTGGTCGTCTTCTCTCCCGGACGGCTGCCACTCGCGCTGACCGCGGAAGTGACGTCGAAGGGAGCGACGGTGGTCGATGGCGGCCGATTCAAGGAGCTTGTGACCGGCCTCAATCTGGGTAGCTACCTCGGAGAGGAACCGCGTGCGACCGGCCTCCGTCCGCCCGCCCGACAGCTGCCGAGCGCCCGGCAGCTCGACGAGATCGTGGTCCGGGCCCGCACCTGGTTGGAGTGGGGAGTCCCCGCGCTCGCGCTACGATTCTTCCGTCAAGCCCTCGAACTCAAGCCCGAATTTGCCCCGGCCCGGAACGGGGTAGCGAAGTCCCTCCTCGCACTCGGACTCCTACCGGATGCCCAGAAGATCTTTCGAGAGGTACTGGAAGCGTCCCCGGACAATCTCGAAGCCCGGATGGGGCTGGGGGCCGTCGCCGGGGCTGCGGGCAAGCCTGGTGAGGAGATCGCGATCTACCGCAGGCTGATCGAGGAGGACCCTACTCGAACCGAAGTGCGGGCCCATCTGGTCGCGGCCTTGATCGACGCGAGCCGATGGACCGAGGTGCCGCCGGAGCTCAAGCAGATGCTGGTCGCTACGCCCGAGGATGCCCGGCTCCGGTTCCTCCACGGTGCCGCCTTGCAGAAGATCGGCAACGAGGCCGAGGGGCGGCGGGAGATGGAACGCGCGCGCGGTCTCGGCCTCGAGTTCGAGACAGAACGCGCGCTGTGTTCGCATCTGGGCCTGCCCGTGCCGAAGAGGCCAGAAGCGCCGGTAGGAATCCCACCCGGTACCGTTCCCCCCCCGAGAGCGCGGCGGAGCCGGCGGGCCGCACGGACCTCGACTCGCAAAGCCTCGGGTCGCCCGAGCCCGCGTCGGCGTCCTCCGCGCCAGCGCAAGGCTAAGTAGCGCAGCTTCCAGCGCCCTGCCAGGCGTCCATCGGCCCTAAGAATCCCGCGGGGTTCGCAGGTAAACCATGGGTTGGACCAGCTCGTCGCCCGCGTATCGGTACTCGTACACGGTCGGACCCCCAACCGTGCACAGGACCTCAACGTCGCGAACGGAGGTCCTCCATCTTTCGATTGCCTACCTCGTATTGACTTTCGACATCATGCTCCTCCTGGGCGGGCCCTATTTTTTCACAGGTCCCGTACTCGTCTACCTCGCGATCGGCGCCTCCGCCGCCTTAACCGGATTCGTCGCCCACGAGATGGCGCACAAGGTGGTCGCCCAGATGAGCGGTTACTGGGCCGAGTTCCGCCTCTCTCCGTTCGGGCTCGTGCTCTCCGTGATCACTGCCGCGGTTGGGTTCCTGTTCGCGGCCCCGGGGGCCACGATGATCGGGGGCATGGGGTCGGTACGGGACTGGGGGCGGACGAGCCTTGCAGGGCCGATGACCAACTTCGCGTTCGCGCTCGCGTTCACGGGAGCCGCTGCCGCGTTAACGGCCTCGGTGACGCTCGCGTACGCGGCGGGGACCGTTCTCTTCATCGGATTCATCAATACGTGGTTCGCGACGTTCAACATGATCCCCGTGGGGCCGCTCGACGGGGCCAAAGTGTTCCGCTGGAGCCGTACGACTTGGGCGGTCTGCTTTGTCGCGTTCGCGGCGCTGGCCGGCAGTCTGGGATACTTCGTGTACGTGGCCGGTGTGACCTCATTCTGAGAGGGTCGGATGTCCCGCGTCCGTGTCGAGGACCTCGGGTCCAACCGTTTCCAGATCGACCTGGACTTTCGCGACGTGGAGGGCTTGATCGCGAGCTATCTCCTACCGGACGAGGAGGGCTGGACCCTCGTGGAAACCGGTCCGGCCTCCTGCAGAGAACGCCTAGCACAGGGTCTGGCGGCCGCGGGCATCGAGACGGCAGACGTCCGGCGGGTATTCGTGACGCATATTCACCTCGACCACGCGGGTGGCCTTGGGGCCGTGGCCGATCTACTGCCGCGGGCCCGGCTCTACGTCCACCGGGAAGGACTGGAGCACATGGTCGACCCGACTCGCCTGATTGCAAGCGCGCGTCGCGCCTGGGGTGCGGCGGCCGACCCGTTGTGGGGACCCATTCTGCCCGTGCGGCCCGACCGACTCGTCCCGTTGGTCGGTGGCGAAACCTTCGCCCTGCGCGATGGACCCCTCGAGGTACTTCCCACGCCCGGCCACGCCCGGCACCACCTCGCGTTCTTTGACGTCCGAACTCGGTCGATGTTGACGGGCGACGCGGCCGGGGTCCACCTGGCCGGTACCGGAGCCGTTCGCCCGGCCCTCCCTCCCCCGGATCTGGACTTGGAGGCTCTGCTGGAGAGCGTGGAGCGAATGCTAGAGAAACGGCCGGATCGTCTACTCTATACCCACTTCGGTCCTCGAGAGGGTGGTTCGGCCGCCCTCGCGGAGTATCCCCAGCTGGTGCTGCGCTGGAAGGAGGTGGCGCTCCGCGCAGCGCGGGAAGACCCTACGGTCGACCACGTTGCCTCCGAGCTCGCCAAAGATGCGCGGGATCGGATCGGTGGCAGCAACGACGATCCCCGACCCGACCTGATCTCTGGGACAGCGATGGCTGCGCAAGGCCTGCTCCGGTACTTCCGTACGCGAGGTCTGATCTCCTGACGACGCGCGAAGATTTCGTCGGTCCTGAGCTGAGGCCGGCGCTCGCCCTCTTCGGCGCCAGGGTCGTCTACGCCTTCAACTGGTACAACGTGGGGGCACTTCTTCCCCTCATTGGGGCCACTTTCGCCGCCAATACCGCCCAGCTCAACGTGGTCCTGGCAGCGTTCCTCGTCGGGGTGGGAATCTTTCAGGTTCCCGCGGGATTTCTCGACCTCCGCTGGGGGTCCCGGCGGACGGCGCTTGCGGGTTTGGTGCTGATGGGCGCAGCCTCTCTCGCCTCCGCGTTCTCCGGGACGCTCGTCGAACTGATCCTGCTCCGTTTCTTCGCGGGGGTCGGAGCAGCGTTCTTCTTCTCACCGGCGCTCAGCCTTGTCGCGTCCTACTTCCCGCCCGGCCGACGGGGGCCGATCATCGGTCTCTACAACGGAGGATTCAGTCTCGGTGGCGCCATCGGCGTCACTGCCGGTGCGGCGATCGGGCTCCGGTTTGGATGGCCGTTCGCGCTCGGCGTCGGTGGCGTGGGCCTCCTGATCATGGCGGTGTACAATTGGTATGCGTTACCGGAAGGCCCCGTCCGGGCGGTCGCGGCCGACGTGGCTCAGCGATGGACGGTGGCGAAGTCGATCTTCCGGTCCCGGTCGATCTGGATGCTCTCCCTCGGGTTTGCCGGCTTCTGGGCGGCGGTTTATGTGGTCGCCCAAGACTATGTCAAGTTCGCCCATGTCGTCCACGCGGCCTGGGGAATCCAGACTGCGGCGGACGTCGCCACGATTTTCATTCTCGCCTCGTTCCCGGGGGGTCTCCTTGGCGGCTGGATCGCCGAACGCGGCTCGGACCGGCGAGCCCTGCTAGCGCTCTTCGGCGTCGCCGTTGGACTCTTGATCGCGGCGATTCCGTACCTCGGACTGTACGCGACGGCAGGGGTCTTTGTGGTCGCGGGCCTGTTTGACGGAGTTGTGTTTGCGATCCTCTATCTCGTGCCCTCCTACCTGCCGGAGAGCCACGGCGCCGGCCTCGCCCTGGCTATCGCAGTGATCAACTCGATTCAGGTGCTCCTCGGCAGCATCATCGCCGTCGTCTTTGGGGTCGTGGCGTTCGACTCCGGGTTCACCGTGGCCTGGATCTTCGCGGGGCTGCTCACGATCGGGCTGGTCCCACTCGTACTCTTCGTGGTGCCGAATCGGGCCGGTCCCGCGGTCGCCGCGCCGGCGAGGGCGGTGGACGCTCCTACGTCGAAGTGACGAGCACGAGGTTGGTGGGCCGGCCTTCGACTGGGTAGCCGGCGGTCATCACGACCGGACGTCCTGGCTCCAGGCGGTACTCCCGCCGTGCGCTCTGTTCGGCCAGCCGGCGCAGCTGGTCGAGCGAGAGGCGGGCGGGAACATGAGCCGTCCGGACTCCCCAGCTCAGCGCGAGGCGGCGTCGCGTCGAGGCAAGGCGGGACAGCGCCAGAATCGGCACGACGGGCCGAAGTCGCGAGACCAAGTGGGCGGTTCGACCCGAGTGCGTAGGCACGACAATGGCACGCGCCCCCGTAGTCTCGGCGGTCTGGACCGCCGCCTCGGCCACCGCCTCCTCGGTTCGGGCGAATGGCGTCCTCGAGGGCGGCCTCCGAAACCGTTCGCGCGCGATGGAGCCCTCGGTGGCCCGAGCGATTCGGTCCATCCAGCGTACCGCCAGGGCTGGATAGCCTCCCACGGCGCTCTCCTCGGAGAGCATCACGGCATCCGCTCCATCAAGGATTGCGTTCGCCACGTCGGTCGCCTCGGCCCGGGTCGGCCGGGGCGAATTCACCATACTGAGGAGCATCTGAGTCGCAACGATGGTCTGGCGACCGGCGCGCTGGCCGAGCGCGAGCAGGCGCTTCTGTTCGACCGCGAGACGTTCGAGAGGCACCTCGATGCCAAGGTCCCCCCGCGCGACCATAATTCCGTCGGAGAGACGAAGAATCTCCTCGATGCCGGACAAAGCTCGGGCACGCTCGATCTTGGCGATGATGCCGACCGGACGTGGAGTTCGGCGTCGGATCTCCCGGCGCGCGTGTTCCACGTCGTGGCCTTCGGTCACGAACGAGAGGGCAACGAAGTCGGCGCCTTCCTCGAGAGCCACGCCTAGGTCGGCAAGATCCTTCGCGTCGAGGACGGGGCCACGTAATCGCGCATGGGGGAGATAGATCCCCTGGTGAGAGTGGACTCGGCCTCCCTGAACGACCCGGGTCTGAACCGCGCCGGCGGTAACACGGTCTACGTGGAGCTCGACGTTGCCGTCGCCGAGAAGCACCGGATCCCCCGCTCGCGCAGCCGTCGCGAGATTTGGGAGTGCCACTGAGAGCCGCTCCGGAGTTCCGGGCGCCGGATTCGCGTCCAGCACCACGGGTCGACCGGCCACCAAGTCGAGGGAATCTCCGACGACCGGACCGATCCGAAGCTTCGGTCCCTGAAGGTCGGCGACGATGGCCACTTCGCTCCGGTGTCGTTCCGAGACGGCTCGTGCCGTCCGAATGAGGCTGCGCTGTGATTCCGTGGTCCCGTGGGAAAAGTTGATCCGGAATGCATCCGCTCCCGCCACCAAGAGGTCCCGGATCGCGGGCGCTGTCGACGTGGCAGGGCCGAGGGTCGCGAGAATCCGGGTCCTTCGGAGCGAACTCGGGCCAGCCCGTCGTGACTCTGCCATCCGAGCTCTCCGATGTCCTCCGGCCTCGTGAACGTGGGGACCTTTTAGTATCGTTCCCCGCTGCGCTTCCTCATAGCCCCGTGGTGTAGTGGCCAAGCATGCTGGCCTTTGGAGCCGGCGACAGCGGTTCGAATCCGCTCGGGGCTATCGCGGGGAAATGACGGACCTTACGACCGGACCACTGGGCGTCCGACGGCTACCCGCTGGGAGCGCTAACGCATGATCTTACCAGGACTTGTCTCCTTGGCCTTTTATCGGCGCCGCCCGAGCCGCCTTCAAGTATCGGTCGGGCTGGCCTTTACGGTAGCAGTATCCGCGCTCCTCGGATACATTCAGGACGCAGGTACTTCCCGAGTGTGGCTCAACGTTGCCCTCGCCATCGCGGGTGGCGTACTCCTGTACGTCGCGATACTAGCCTTCCTCGTGTATTGGTACTTGCCTCGGCATCCCGGGCAGGGCCCGTCTCCGTCCCAGCCCGCTCCCTGAGGCTCCCACCGCGTCGCGGGCCCCTTCCCCGTCACCGGGGACCCGAGAGGTGGACTAGGCACTATGCCCCGACTGCTCCCGGAGGCCCTTGAAGGCGGTTCCCCAGGACACGAGTTGACCAAGCAGGCGCTTGACTTGATCGACTTTGTCCGGAGAAGGCTTGAATGTGCGCCGATTTTCGAACTCCGTCAGCAGCGAGAAGAATACTTGGGCACGAACCGTGGCCACCTCCAGTTCCGCAAAGACAAGCCGAAGCTGCTCGACGGCCCGAACTCCCCCCGCGCTTCCGTAGCTAACGAAGCCCACGACCTTGTTGTGCCACTCATCGTGCAGGTAGTCGAGCGCATTCTTGAGCCCACCCGGAATCCCGTGCTGGTACTCGGCCGTGACCACGACGTAGGCATCGAACGATGCGATACGATCGGACCATGCCTTCGTGTGCGCCTTGGAGTACTGATGGGCGGCCGACGGAATCGGCTCATCGAGGATCGGGAGGTTGAATTCCATCAGGTCGACCAGCTCGACGGAGATGTCCGACCGCTGCTTGGCAATCTCGTAGACCCACTTGGCCACCGATTCCCCGTTCCGTCCCGGCCGAACCGACCCGACGATGACTGCGACGCGAAGCATTCGATTCTCCCGAAGGGTTCTCTCGAACCTCGAGCCTCGTGGCAGCCGGCCACGGGATAAACGGCTCGTTACGGCCGCGGAACCACCTCACGGTGGACCTCGAGCCTGCCCGCGCCCTCCATTGCCGTGAATTTCTAATTTTTATAGCCGGAGCCGCTTCGGCTCCGGGCCGGGCGCCGGTGGGGTGGACGATGAAAGTTGTAGCCGTACTGTATCCAGGGGGACCTTCGGCCTCGAACCCAGACCTGCTCGGCTGTGCGGAGAACGCCCTGGGGCTTCGTCCGCTGGTGGAGGGCAAGGGCCACGAGCTGGTCGTCCTCACGAACAAGGAGGAACAGCTCGACGCTCAGCTTCCTACGACCGACGTCCTCGTCACGACTCCATTCTGGCCGGCCTACGTAACGAAAGAGCGGATCGAACGGGCCCCGAAGCTCAAACTGGTGATCACTGCCGGTGTCGGGTCGGATCACGTCGACCTCGCGGCGGCCGCCGCGCATAACATCACCGTGGCAGAGATCACCGGCTCGAACGTTGTCAGTGTCGCGGAGCACACGATCATGGAGATTCTCTCCCTGGTTCGAAACTACATCCCGGCCTACAAGCAGGTCATCGACGGCCGATGGGACATCGCCGAGGCAGCGGCTCGGTCTCACGACCTAGAAGGGAAGACTGTGGGAATCGTCGGATCCGGGCGGATCGGCCAGCGGGTCGCCGTGCGGTTGCGCCCGTTTGACGTTCGGGTGCTGTACTACGACTTCCGTCGATTGACCACCGTCGAGGAAGAGGTTCTCGGGATCCGCTACGCGGTCCTTGACCAGCTGGTCCCCCAGTGTGACGTCATCACGATCCATTGCCCGCTGACGCCCGACACCGACGGCCTGTTCAATCGCGACAGGCTGTTCGCCATGAAGAAGGGATCGTACCTCGTGAACACGGCTCGAGGCCGGATCGTTGAGACCAAGGCCCTCGTCGAGGCGATGGAGAGCGGCCACCTGGCCGGATACTCGGGCGACGTCTGGTATCCGCAGCCGGCGCCGCCGGATCATCCCTGGAGACGAATGCCCAATCACGCGCTCACGATCCATGTTTCCGGGACCTCCCTCGAGGCCCAGAAGCGCTACAGTGACGGTACGAAGGATTGCGTGGGTCGGTTCTTCGCGGGGCGGCCCCTGGAGCGGGACTACCTGATCGTGGATGGCGGGCGAGTCGTCAGCCCGAGCTATAGTGCGGCCTTCAAACAGTAAAGCCCCACCCGTTCTACGGTCCGCCATGCGGCGGGAACTGGCGGGGAGCGAGTTAGCCCACCCCCCAGAGTGGACCGTAACGTCCCTCGCCCGGGGATGTCCGTGACGTTCGTCTTCCCCGCATGGGACGTCTACGTTGGCGCCGCCCTGATCGTCGTCATATTCGCCCTCGCCGGCGAGGGGCTGCTGCGCCTGGTCGACGGCATCGGTCGCCGCGCGGGCTTGCGCCAGACGACGCTGCTTTGGAGTCGGGACTCGATCCGCATCATCTGGATCATCCTGGCAGTTGTCGGGGTTGCGTACTACACGGGCCTCGCGTCGATTCTGACCGTACTTGCGGTGTCGACCGTCGGAGGCCTGGTCGTCTCGCTGGCCCTTCAGGCGACGCTCACCAATGTGATTGCCGGTCTGTTTCTCCTGCAGGACGGGACGCTCCGTCTCGGGGACGACATCACGTACTCGTCAATTTCGGGCCGGGTCATTCGCATCACACTTCGAACCTCCTGGATCATCACCGACAAGGGCGTCATCGCGGCCGTCGCGAACTCCCAGCTGATGAACGGCCCGTTGATCAATCGGACCGCTACGTCCCGGCTCGTCGTGCGCTACCACATTCCGCCGGAACTTGTTTCGCCCGTGCCTGGCGCGGGGCAGGCGCCCGCGACCCCCCCGCCGGCCGGGCCCATACCGAAGCCCTAGAGCCACCGGCGCCATCGACCCCGCGGTGCCACTATCGCGGGACCTAAGTACCTGGGAACCGTTGTGTCGCGGATGTCGCCCCCCGCTGCCGGCGGATCCCCGTCTGCGCGGCCGTCGCTGAGTCAGGACGATAGCACCGGACTGGGCCGACTCGGGACTGGGGCCGGGGTTGGGCTCGCGGGCGGGATCGTCGGGGTCGTCTTGCCAATCGTCTTTCTCTGGCTCGCGGCACACAATCCGGGTGGCTTCTTCACCTACGACACGACGCTCGTGGATACGACCGGTTTCTTCGTACTCGCGGGGGCCATTCTGCTCTTGATTTCGCTCTTCATGTACCGGCGCGGTTTTGCAGCTCTGCGCAAGGCCGACGGTCGATTTACCGCGGCGTCGATTCTCTGCATCATAGGCTCGATTGGCTTCTTGCTGCTCTTGATCGCAGCTGCGGTCCTGGTCGGGACCAGTAGCTCGCTAATCTCCTGTCTGCACGAGTCGCCCAGTCACGCACTTTCCTGCGTGGAGTCGGGTCAGCCCTTCGGAGCATACACGGCGCTGATCGGGTTCTGGCTGGGCTGGCTGGGCGGGCTCGGTATCGTGCTGGGGCTGGCGATCGCCGGCGGCCGGTTCCACGTCGGTGCTGTGTCGGGTGGCGCGGCGCTCTACGCGCTCCTCCTGGTGGTCCTGATCGGACCCTTCCTGAATCTCCTAGTCTCGATTCCGGGCGTGGATTACCTGCTCCTCATCGCGCCGGTCTTCATCGTCCTGGCCCCGGGTCTCGTGCTGGGAGGAACCCGGCGGGCACTGCTGAGCCGTCCGCCCAGCTAGGCGCTCGGGCGGACCGGTCCGCCAAGCTATCCCGTCGAGCCGCGGAAGGCCCGGAGTCCCCCCTGGGCGTTGTACGCAAACTCACAGCGATAGATCGCCGGCCCGTGTCGGGCCTCGGCATTCCGACCCCGCCGGTCCCCGGCGATCGTCAATCGGTCAACCGTGGGCCAACCGGTCTCGACCTTGATCCGGGCGACGAGGTTCCGGAACTGAACCGCGCACACTTCGCAGCAGAAGAAGAGCCGCTGGCCCTCCACTTCCTCCCAGAGGTCCCCCCAGCTCGAGTCGCAGATGGCGCAGGCGGTGTAGTTAACCTTCAAACTGGGTCCCCCGTTCGAGCCGGGCAACCAGGTAATCATCGAACAGGTCTGCCGAGCGAAGGAAGGTGGCCTGAACGGCCTCTCGCTGGCCCGGGCCGGTCGAAAACTGCTCGACCAACTCCAGCGCCTCGTCCGAATGACCCACGTCGGCCTCGTAGCCTTCGCGGAGGAAGGCTTGGGTCTCGTGCGTTACTTCCGTGCCCTGGAGGATCCGCGGATCAAAGTATCGGAGAGTGGCCCCGTGTTGGACGAGCTCCCGGTTCGCGATCAGCTCGAGACTGTGCATCGCCGCCATCGCCTCCACCCAGGGCTCCTCGCTCGCGATCCGGTTCCATGCTCGGATTCCCACCGCGGTGGACGGTAGCGGCGGAGTGGCCAGGATTTGTGCCCGGTCGAGTCCCAGGCTCTCGCCCATCCGGAGCAGGAGCTCGTAGTGCGACGGAGCCGGCGTGCCGAAACCCCCGAACTCGGTGTTCAGGTTGTCGAGTTCGTACCGGGCTACCGCCGGTTCGTCGGTGCGGGCCATGATGAACGCGCACGAACGAACCCACTGCCGGAGGAAATGCTGGTGCTCGACCACGTAGCCCAGAAGCGTCGCGCGCGAGGGGTGTTGCAGAGCCACCGGGAACGGGTGAGGGGTTGGGCCGTAGAACTTCTGGATAAACCGGTCCTTAATCCAGACAGACACCGGCTTCCCCTCCAGATCGAAAAAGGCCCGGAGCCGGCCCTCGAGTTCCCGAGCGGGCATTTTCTGTCGGGAAATGTTCTGGTTGAGCCAGCGGACGTGGCCGGAATCGCTCGCGTCAGCCTGCGCAACGAGGTGCGCCGCCAAGGCGGAGTAATCTCCCAGTCCAAATCGCTCGAGGCACGCGGGACACTTTGTCATGGGATTCTGCGTGACGTCAGAGCGGAAACTCGGCCGGGAGCCGAGACCTCAGACGCCGGTACTCCGGGTCATTCCCGAATTCGCGACGCATTCGCTCGAGCGTCGCCACAACGTCGGCGGGCGTCCGCCGACGGGCGTCGGCGACCATCCCAACGGTTCCCTCGAAGTCCGCGTGGCACGCCTCGAAGCAGTTGCCCATCCCCGTGAGGAGTTCCCGTTCCTTCGGGTCCACGGTGGGGAACACGGTCGCCCCCTCAAATCGGCGTCGGCGGGGGACCACGGACCGCTTTCGGGCCGGGAACCATTCATTAGCCGTCGAGATGTAAGGCGGACGGAGACTCAAGATGCCGCCGCGCACGCGAGGCCCGAGGGGTCGGTCCGTCGCCAAGCCGAAGAAGGAAAGCGCACTCTCCGTCCTGGACCAACGGACCGGGCGATCCTACACCCTTCCGGTCCAGCAGGGCTCCATCCACGCGCCGGATCTCCGACAGATCCGGCGTTCCGAGACGGATTTTGGACTGCTGAGCTATGACCCGTCGTTCCAGAACACGGCGGCCTGCAAGAGCAGCATCACGTACATCGACGGCGGCGCGGGAATTCTCCGTTACCGCGGGTACCCGATTGACGAACTGGCCGGCCACCGCAGTTACCTCGAAGTCGCGTACCTGCTGGTATACGGCCATCTGCCGAACAAGAACGAGCTCGGCGACTGGCTGCACAACATCACCTACCATACCATGTTGCACGAGAACGTCAAGAAATTCATGGACGGCTTCCACCACGATGCGCATCCGATGGGGATGCTGGTCGGAACCCTGGCCGGCCTCTCGACGTTCTATCCGGAGGCCAAGCAGATCCACGACGAGCCGGTGCGGCAGCGCCAGATCCACCGGCTGATCGCCAAGATGCCGACGATTGCGGCGTTCGCGTTCCGGCACTCCATCGGAATGGCGTACATCTACCCCAGCAACGACCTCGGCTATGCGGAGAACCTCCTCACGATGATGCATCGCCCGTCCTGGACGACGGGCTACACACCGGATCCCGTCCTATCCAAGGTTCTCGACATCCTGTTCGTGCTGCACGCCGACCACGAACAGAACTGCAGCACCCTCGCGATGCGAACGGTCGGGAGCTCGCACGCCGATCCCTACACCTGCGCCGCTGCCGCGGCCGCCGCCCTGTACGGACCCCTTCACGGAGGAGCGAACGAGCAAGTCGTGGCGATGCTGCGGGAGGTCGGGAGCCGCGACCGGATCCCGCGGCTCATCCGCCAGGTCAAGGCCGGAAAGAGGCTCCTGATGGGATTCGGTCACCGGATCTACAAGAACCGGGACCCGCGTGCCGAGATTATCAAAAAGGTGGCTCCCGAGGTCTTCCAGGTCACGGGCCGCAACCCCTTGATCGACATCGCCCTTGAACTCGAAAAAGTGGCCGAGTCGGACGACTATTTCATCAAGCGGCACCTCTACCCGAACGTCGACTTTTACTCCGGGATCATCTACCAGTCCATGGGGTTCCCGGTCGACATGTTCCCCGTGCTGTTCGCCATCCCACGGATGTCCGGGTGGCTCGCGCAATGGCAGGAGATGCTCCTCGACCCCGACCAGAAGATCAGCCGGCCGCGCCAGCTCTATACCGGCTCCGGGCTCCGCCACGTACCGAGGTCCGGAACCCCGGACTGAGTCGGCCGCTCAGCCCTGTACCGTGATGGTGCCGGACCGGCCCATCGAGACCTGCAGCTTCCCGCGGTAGTCCTTGACCCATCCGTCGGTGATCTTGATCTTCTGGCCCACGCTGTACTTCTTCGTATCGTCGCCCCACAGGGTGAGCGTGATCGTGCCGGTCTCGTCCTTCAGTGTCGCGTCGGCCACCTTGGAAGCCCCGCGCGACGTGGTGACGTCGCGTACGTCGGAGATCGCGGTGATAGTGGCTTCGATCGTCGCATTCGAATTCGCGCGGAGAGACGAGATTCCGACCATGGTGGCCCGAGCGAATCCAGTCTTAGTTAAGCTTCTTGCGGCCGCGCTGCCATGGGCCCGGAGCGGTCAAGGAGGAGGCCCGCGGCGGGCCGCGGCCTCCAGCGTTCGAAGCCAGAGTGCATGTCCTTGGAACATCCGGTTCGGCCGCAGGAAGTGGTCCAAGCGGGCCAGGGCTCCGTACTGGGACTCCTCGGTCACTACGTGGGTTCCCGCGCCGCTGTCCTCCAGCAGCCATGCATGGTAGACATCGACCCCGAGGCCGCGCGCAGACCAAGCCAGCCGGGAGGGGGCCGCGAACTCTTCCACCCGCGAGACGAGTGAGGCACCGAACGTCCTCCACTGGAACTCCGTCCCGGGTCCGAGGTCCCGTTCCCCTGCGGGGAGCCGCACGTCACGGCAGTTTGGATACCAGGCGGCCCACCCGGAGGCCCGGATGAGCCAGCTCCAGAGCCGCTCTCGGGGGACCTCCATGGCAGCCTCATTCCGAACGTGCACCGGCGCCCGCTCTGGGCGGAAACGCTCCGGCCACCGGATCGCACTCCCGGGCCCCATAGTCCGGGTGCAAGGACCCGAGGATTTACCACTACGGCCCCGAAATGCGCACTCCTACGTGCCTCCAATGCGGCCGGACCCTAGGTATTTATCCTTACAGATGCGTATTCGATTCTGCAAGACCCGCCTTCGAGGGCGGCGTCTCCGCAGGGGGAAGCGAGCTACGATGCAGGACTTCGACCCGAAGTTGCTGCGCATGAGCCTCCCCTCCCGAACCGCTTCTGAGCGAGAGATGGACCTCGTGTCTGTCGGCCGTACCCGGGAAATCGGCTGGCGCCAGGTCTGCCGCGATGTTGCCGCATCCGGCAGGCGTCCCGGGAAACGGCAGGGCAGACGATGGATCTCAGTACCCTAGTTCTCCCGACCGCGCTTCTCGGCACCGCCGCCGCGGGCGCTTTCATCGGTTGGCGCGTCTACCAGCGTTACTACCGGGCAGTCCCTCCCAATCGGGCGCTCGTCGTTTACGGCGGAAGCCGTCCTCTCGCCGCCTCCTCGAGTGGGCCGCAGGTCGACGTTCGTTCGCCCCGGATCATCGTTGGGGGAGGCATCTTCCTTCCGCCATGGCGGCACGGTTCGGACTCGCTCTCGCTGAGTCCGCTCGACGTCGAGGCCCGCGTGGTGTTGGCCGCCAACCCGGCGGACCCAGCGGACGTGCCGTGGGAGGCGAGGCTCGCGGTCCAGGTGAAGATTCCGACAGAACCCAACATGTTGCGGACCGCGGCCGAGAATCTACTCGGACGGAGCGAACCGGAGCTTCGGGCATTGGTGATCCGTATCGTAGAGGCAGTTGCGCCTGCGGTTGTTCTCCGGGAGCTGTCGGCCGACCCCAAGACCGCGTGGGATCGGCTGGCCGCAGAAGTCCAGGCCGCCGTCGCGCCGGAGCTAGTATCGCTCGGTTTCGAGGTTCGGACCCTGTCGGTGGTCCAGCTGCGTCGGGTCGCGGTGGGTGACAGGACCGAACCCGGTCTTCCGGGGGTATCTGCGCTCTCGCGGGACCTTCTGTGGGCTTCGGGCGACCTCGGGGTGCGCCTCCGGTCCGCGGAGCTGCGGCTGGACCGGACCGAGCGCAGTCTCGGATTGCTTGGAGCCGAGGTGATGCGTCTCGGTCGGGATGGCTCACAGTTCCCGATTCTTCCGACGTTGCAGCCTTACGATTCCACGGGGGACGAGCCACCGGTTCGGGCCCTCTCTCGAGGCTCGAAGGGAGCCGAGGGGAGAGGGTCGACCGGCGCCACCCGACCTCTGTTGGATACAGAAGGGTGAGAAACAAACCATGTGCCCAGCAGCAATTTTGGGAGATCGAGCATGCGGAAAGACGACTTTCCTGGGACTACTCTATGCGGCCCAGGTCAAGTACGGTACCCGGGTCGCTGACTCGTTCCGGTTCCACGCACCGTTGCAGTCGCTTCGCCTGATGAGCCAGGTCTACGAGGGAATGAAGGACGCGCGCTTCCCCGGAGCGACGCTCAAAGACGAGATGACGGAGATCGGCTTCGTCTTCGGGTACCGGAAGGCGTTGTCCGGTCGACTGCCCACGGTGCTCAAGGAGAAGAACTGGGTGAACCCCTTCGCCAAGCTCCAGTTCGCTGCCTACGATGTCTCGGGCGAAGATGTCCAGGAGTTCATTGAGTCCGGAGTAGCGGCCAGCCCCATCATTCAGCAGCTGTTGAAGAGTCACATCGTCGTCGTGCTGGTCGACTGCAGCAAGATGACCACCGAGATCGATTCCCCACTCTTCCGCCAGATGCTGAAGTACGACAGTGAGGTGGCCTCGCTCCTGGTCTCGCTCCAGACCTACAAGCGCCAGGAATTCACCCGGATGAAGGCTCAGGGGCTCAATGTCGGCAACCCCGTGATCTATCCCGCGATGGTCCTGGCCAAGTTCGACTCGGTCCGCGACGAGGTGCTGGTGAAGCTTGGGCTCCACCGCGGCGTGCCGGCGGGAGACCAGAAGCGCAAGCGCAAGGAGTACGCCGAGGCGCTGCTGCGCGTCTTCATGCCACAGACGCTCTCACAGATCCGAGGAGGCAAGGTGGCCGGGGTCAACTTCGACCAGGCGGCCTACTTCTTCAGCTGGGTCAAGACCGAAACGGCGGAGGCCGGCATGCAGCCCGTGGGCGCTCCCCGGATTGTCCGGAAGGGCTTTTCGGCGGACGGCGGAGCGGAGCCGGACTTCTCGTATGACGACTACGTCGCGTTCATTGAGCACTTCCGCGATGTGGCCAACAAGGTCCCCGACGAGATCGTGGAGCAGACGACCCTCCAGGCCGCACCTGCACCGGCCCCTGCCTGAGGACCGCCACCGATGCCCGACGCCCAGATGGAGGCTCCGGTGCTCGAGACTCCAGCCGAAGTGCTGCAGCTCGAGCACTGGATCTACGGAGCGAGCCCGGAGAAAGGATACGGCACGAAGGCCGAGTCGGCCGGCTTAAACGGTCCGCTGTACCAGCGGTATCTCGGAAACCACTTCACTCCGGTCCGGGTGGAAAAGACCGCCAGCGGGTCGACGGTGATCGACGCGCGGATGATCCACCCGGCCCCGGCGAACGACGAGGTGCTGCTCTCCGTCCTGGGACGGGGCGCCGCGGACGAGTACAACCGCCCGACGATTGCCAACCACACGGTGGTGATTCCGGGAGGCTTCCTCCGTTCGGGTCGGCTGACCCTCACGCAGGCAGAAGCCGCGATCCTGGACTTCGACCGACGCCTTCCAAAGGCGAGTGGCCGCGTCGAGCCGCTCACGGTGCGTCTGTCCTCCGACACGGTCCCTCGGGAAAGCCCAGGATCAGGCATCCGGCGGTACATCACTCGGGCCGCGGTCGATACACTGGTCAGCCGGTTCCTCGCAGATTCGCATGGGCGGACGCTCCTGCTCTGTCGGGGGAGCACGCATCAATATCGGAACGAGTTGCTCTACAAGCTCGTGGAGCTCCTCCACGCGGGGGGAGAGATCCCGCTGTTCACCGCCATCAGCGACGCGCCCACCCTGAGCGCCATGAACCACTTCCGTCTCGCGATCTCCTCTCGCGGGGTCCGGGCGGACGGGACCTGGACGCTCCTGGACGCTAGCATCGACCGGCCGACTCTCCAGCCCGTTCGGGGACGAGCGCCAGTCTACTCTCGAGTCGCGGAAGCGTTCGGGACTTAGCCGACCGCACTGAGACTGCCGCGCTGCCAGTCCGCGAACCCGGGCCTGTCCCGCCGAGCCGTCCGATGGCCTCCGCGCTGGTCCTGGGTGAACGAGGTTGCGGTCTCACGACCTTCGTGGGGCTGCTCTACACGGCGCAGGTCCGCCTCGGGACGGAGCATGCCGACGAGTTTCGGTTCCACGCGGACCGGGACTCGATCCTTCGCATGGAGGCCGTCTATGGCGAGCTCGGTGCCGGCCGATTCCCCGCGGCGGATGTCGACTGGGAGCGGAACCTGCTCTCGTTCGTCTTCGGCTTCCGACGCGGGCATGTGGCTTGGTTCGCCGGTGGCGGAGGCTCCGGCGAACACGGATTCTCCGCAGTCCGATTTCAGGTAGGCGGAATGCCCGCCGAGGTCGTTTCGGAGCTTCGAGATCATGACGCCGTACTCGACGGAACGACCCTCCGTTTGCTGAAGAGCCCCATCCAGCTTCCGATCGTCGACGGGGCATGGTTGGTTCCGGACCGCTCCAGTACGGCCGGACTTCCCCTGGCCCGATACGACCAGCACCTTGCGGCGACCCTGGACCTCCTCCACAAGTTCCTCGCCGCCGACCGGGATCGGCGGGCGCGGCAGATGTTTCCCTTGTTCGTCGTTACTAAGTTCGATCGGATCCGGCCCGACTCGCTCCGCGCTCTCGAAGCCCCCGAGGGACCTTCGAGTGAGTGGACCCCCGAAGATCGGAAGTCCGTCGGGACCCGGATACTCTCGGGCTATCTCCCGGCTACTCGGGACTTTCTACTGCGCTCTAGCCATGATGGCGTGCGTATGGCGGAACCGGCGTGGTACTTCAGCGGGGTCAAGACAGAGGAACGCGGGGACGAGCTCCGGATTCTCCGGCGTCGCATCTCGCCGACCAGCGGATGGGAGCCCGACTATCCGTTCGAGGAATTCAAGGGGCTGCTCACCCATCTCGGCGAACTCGCCGGGCGGCTTCCGGTCGAAGCCATCGACTAGCCCGATGGGACCTTCGCAGCCTCCGCCGGTGACGCTCGGTACTTGAACCCGTCCCGATGGCTACCTTCTCGGACGACTTCCCAGCCGGGAATCCGCCAAACGCCGTCCGGTGGCACTGCCTGAGGATCGCCCTGAGCGAGCTCTCCGAGCTCAGCCTCGAGGTACTCGTGGTCCGTCGCGACGTCGGGCGCGATCTGGCCTTTCTGAAGCAAGGAGGCCAGAAGCGGAAGCCCTGCTGGCCGGCCCCTCCAACGGACCGCGAGGAATGCCTTCCGGGCTTCCACGTCCTCGAGCAGCAGCTGGCGTAAGGACGCGTACGGCGGTCGGCTCCGGTAGTCTCGGGGGGGACCGTCCAGGCGATGCCGCTCCCGACGCGCTTCCTCGAGCACCCCGCGCCAGGTCGAGGGGCGCACAGACCTGGCCTCCCAGATGGCCGACGGGTCGAGGGGCTCCTCGCTACCCGAATCGTCGGTCCCTGCGGGACCGCCACCGGCCTCGCCCGGCAGAGCGGACACTCCCTTTACGCCGGGTCGGCGGAGCGACCTGGGGCCCTGGAGCGTGTACGCGAGAGCTGCCCCTGTGGCCGCGCCGGAAGGCGGGCGGATTTGGAGTTCCTCGCAGTCGGGATATCGGTTCGGATGAAGTACGACGAACGGACCGGTCTCTGCTGAACTGAACAGCGCCGCGAGGGCGTCGTTGACCGTCGGTACCTGGCGGCGTACAGCCAGCTCACTCAGCTTCACGAGCGGGAGCGGGGCCTCGGCCTTGCGAGCGTGGGCGGCTAGGTCATCGAGCAGGGCCTGCGCAACTTCCGCCTGAATCTGCTGGGTCGCTGTTCGGGTGACGGCCTGGTCGGCGGGCCGGGCACGGGTCAAGCCCTGCCGGACCCGATGGCTCAGGCCCCCGTGGCGCCGGGCGTGCTGGTGCAGGCTGCGCAATCGGACGTTGATCCACGGGTGGAGCCGGCCACCGCTGACCTTCGACTCCGCGAAGATGCCGCCCCACCGATCCGGCGTCTCGGTGTCCCAGGTCGAGCGCCCCGGGCTCTCTCGGTACCACCGGAGTGCGAATTCTCGCAGGAGGGCGCCCGCGTTGAGCGGGTCGTCGACCTCGCGTTTAACGCGGTCCATCAGGGCCTCGGCCCGGTCTGCCACGAGAGTCACCTGATCTGCGTCGCCCAGATCCAGGTGGAGCAGACCAGAGATTGGAACGGTGTTGAGCTCCAGGATATCGAAGCGCTCGGCGGGGTCCAGAGCCAGAAACGCCCGAAGCGGGTCCGGGATCAGTGGTCTTCCGACCTCGCGCACCCGGTCCGCGGGTCCCGGAGGGTGGGCCGCACCGCCCGCCGGGTGGCTCGACGGGGTGTCCGGGCTACCCTCGGAGGCTCGCGAGGCTCCCGCGGCCCCCTCTCCGGGAGTGATCGGGCTCTCGTCAGCGGAGCCACTGGGATGGGCGCCACCCCGCCGGAGCGTTTCGACGTTGTGCAGCCGGCGATGATGCTCCCGTTCGATGCGAAGCCGCTCCTCGGCCCGGCGACGATCCCTCTCCCGCTGAATGCGGTCGGCGTCTGTCTCGGCCGGCATACAACACAGGGGTCGCCGACCCCCCGGGAAATTGGGTCGACCGAAGGCATTAATCGTTTCGTCCGGGGCCGGTGGACTCTGCCCCCACGGTGTCACGAACCAGCAGGTCTATGCCGGAGGACTCCTTGGGTCCGGCGAGGCGAGACTATGGTGCAGAAGGTCACAGAAGTGGTTGGGACCTCGACACAGGGATTTGCAAAGGCAGCCGAGAACGCGGTCACCACGGCAGCGAAGACGCTACGGAATCTTCGATGGTTCCGGGTCACGGAGCTAGAGGGCCGCGTCGAGAACCAGAAGACGATCGAGTACCATGCGACCGTGAAGATCTACTTCGACCTCGAGGACGGGAAGTAACGGGTTCGGCGCCCGGCCCGCTCCCGGGGAGCCAGGTCGACCGATCGCAGGACCAAGGTGAAAAGCGGGGACGGAATAGCACGGACATGGGCGCCAGTGGATCTCCGGCGTGGCGGAAACTGACCCCGGCAGAGGAACGGGTCATCGTTCGCAAGGGGACCGAGGCTCCGTTCTCCGGGGAGTATGAGCACACGACGGCGGCCGGCACCTACGAGTGCCGCCGGTGTGGTGCCCCGCTGTATCGCTCCGAGAGCAAGTTCGACTCCGGATGCGGCTGGCCGAGTTTTGATGCGGAGATTCCCGGTGCGGTAAAGCGCCTCCCGGATCCGGACAGGGAGCGTGTCGAGATTGAGTGTGCGCGCTGCGGTGGACATCTCGGTCACGTCTTTGAGGGAGAGGGGTTCACACCCCGCAACACGCGTCACTGTGTGAACTCGATCTCAATGCTCTTTCGGCCGGCACGACGCCCGGCCTGAGCTGCCTTCCGATTCCGGGTCACGGGAACGTTTTGTAGCCCTCCGGGTCCGGTCGGGGGAGGGCCGGGTCCATGCTCCATTCTGCGAAGGGCTACGAGGCCCACCCCCACCCCACCCTGCTCTCGGACTTCATTCTGGGCAGCCAGGATGGTCTCGTGAACGTACTCGGAATTCTCCTCGGGCTTAGCGCGGCCTCGGTGAATGTCCACATCATCCTGATCGCGGGGCTGGCTGCTCTGGGTGCCGAGTCCATCTCGATGGGTGCGGTCGCGTACACGTCCACGCTCGCGCGCCGCCGTCTCTATCTCAGCGAAGTCCAGCGAGAGCAAGACGAGATGCGAGAGATTCCGGACGTCGAGCGGGAGGAGGTGCGAGAGGTGCTGGTGGAGTGGGGATATACGGGGCAGGACCTCGAGGATCTGCTGGACCGAATCTGCCGCAACCCCCGGGCGTGGATCGAGTTCATGATGGCGTTTGAACTCAAGCTGGCTCCGGTCAAGGAGACCCAGGCTCGGGACAGCGCACTGGTCGTGTTCCTGGCTACGGTAGCCGGGTCTGTGATCCCGATCCTTCCGTTCTTGGTGCCCGACTTCGCACTGCTGGCGCGCGTCGTTGCGGCCGTGATCCTCGCCGCTGCCACGCTCGCGGTCGTGGGAGTGTACGAAGCCCGGACCACGGGCGGCCGCCCCTTCCAGAACGCCGCTCAGATGATCGTCATCGGTCTAGCCGCGGGCTTCGCTGGTTTTGTCATCGGCCTCGCGCTGGGGACCCACTGAGGTCCGAGAGCCTCGTCAAGGCGTTGGCCGGCGCACCGTCCCCCGTCCTCCGCCGGACACGGCGGACTTGACGGGGCGCCAGTGGGCGACAGATTTACCCGCAGGCCGCGGTCCGGTCGGTTCGGGTGCGTATGGCCGCGGGTGGTCCTCCGGCGCTCACCGACCAGCTCTCTGTCGAAGACCGGCGGTGGCTGCACGACAAATTCGAACGGTTGACCGCCGAGGAGGGCCAGCTGGCCGCCGGACGGACGTCCTACTTCGCGGCCGTGGTCACAGTCCTCATCACGGCGGTCGTGGTGTCCGTGGCCGATCTCTCTGCCCATCGCCTCGAGCTCGCGCTGGTGGTGACCTTCCTCTCGTCGTTGGGAATCCTGATCACATTTGTCTGGTGGGTCCTTCTGCACCGGACCAACGACGCCCACGCATTGTGGACCCAGGCGAGCCTCCAGTTGGAACAGGTCGCTCCACCGATCGCGGGGTCGCTTCCGGGCACGATCCGGCTGCGTTCCGGCGAAACGGTGTCGGTGAACCTCCTGCGCCCGGCCGAGGTTCACGCGACCCGGTTCTCCCGAGATCGCGCCGTGTCCCCGATGGATCGAGTCAATCCCGACCGGCTCACCGAGCTGCTGCCCCAGACCTTCCTCGTGGTCTGGGTGGCAACGATCCTTCTGATCTGGTCGTGGTACGGCGGAGTGCATTGACCGGGCGGCCCGTCACACGTCGACGTGGGTACGGATCTGCCCCCGACGAATCGCTCGCAAGAACTGTGCATAGTCGTGCTCTACCTGATCGGCGTACGCCTCGGCAAAGGCCGTCACAGCCAAATCGAAGACCGGTCGATTCCCGAGGTACCCCGCGAGGAAGGCAGGGTCCCCGGTCCGGGCATGGGCTCGGGCGAGCGTGGCTCCGCACAGTTCGGCCCAGCCGAGCAAGGTTCGGGGCCGGAGCGTGGTCACGTCGGTGGAGAACTTCATGTCTCGCAGCTGCCGGATGTAGAAGTCGCGGGATTGGAGGCGACTCCAGCCGAGGAAGATGTCGCTGGACTCCTGGATCAGGTGTTGCCCCACCACGACCCGCTGCGCGTGATTCTCGTACGCGCTCGGCCCCGCGAACGGCTCGAGCACCGAGGCCCGGGCCTCCTTGAGCTGCAGAAAGACGGGGTCCTCGACATCGCGGTCGCCCAGCAGCAGGAGGACCGCACAGACCGTCCCGACGCTGCCGACCCCGACTACTTTCTGGGCCACGTCGGCGATATGATACCGGTCCAGGAGGACGCGGCGTTCGGGCGGCAAAGAGTCCAGGTAACGATCATAGAAGGTCCGCGACTGTCGCTCGTCGGCAGGATTCGCGTAGTGTACGATGAGCGGGGGGTCATCCCGGATCCGGTAGCGTCCATGGACCTCTCGCACAAGCTTGGGGAAGGCGTGAAGCACGGTCCGGCGCCGGGCGCGACGCACGGCCTGCTCAATGACGGCCGTCTCGGCACGGCCGGCATGCGCCGCCACGATCCGGCGATCAATGTGGGCATACCACGTATCGAGATACCGCGCGCGCCCGAACGCGCGCATTGCGCCCCGGTACACTCGAAGGGCGGTCCGGGTCACCCACCGCGCATTCTCTGGAGATACCCCGTTGTGTCGTGCCGCGAGGACCAGACTCGTCGCGAGTCGCTTCACGTCCCACTCCCACGGACCCGGGAGCGTCTCATCAAAGTCGTTCACGTCGAAGACGCGGTCACGCTCGGGGGTTGCGAAGACCCCGAAGTTGTTCATGTGCGCATCGCCACAGAGCTGGACCCGGGCGCCGGTCGTCGGGGTGCCGGACAGGTCGTGAGCCATCAGATCGGCCGAGCCCCGGTAGAAGGCAAACGGCGAGAGAGACATGCGGCCAAACCAGATCGGAACCAGGGCCGGCACCCGCCCCTTCGCGGATTCGTTCAAAATCTCGAGCACGTCCCTGTGATCGGCCGCCGGGGCCCAGGCCGCATGGCTGGATCGCGGAGCCTGCTGACGAGCCTCCTTGCCAGCCACCGTCCGCCGCCGGCGCGTCTCCGAGCGGCCGGATGGCGGCCGGATCGAGAGGGCCATCGCCGAGTTCCTCCGAGTGCGAAGCTCAGGGCAAGTTACGGAGCCACATGCGCGACCATTCCCGCATCAGTGCCCGGAAGCCGGGGGCACCTCTGCGGCGGCCCCGGAGGCCGGCGGGCCGGCCGCCTTGATTCCGAACGTCGGGGGCGTTCGGAAGGCGATCATCAGGCGATTCCAGGCGTTGATCTCCACGACTGCGATCGAGAGGTCGACGATCTCTCGCTCCGAGAATTGCGCCTTCACGCGGTCCCAGACGGCGTCGGGCACGTGCCGCCGACCGATTCGGGTCAGGCTCTCCGTCCAGGCTAGAGCGGCTCGTTCCTTTTCCGAAAACGCGGGCGACTCTTCCCAGCCTCCCAGCGTATCGAGCTGGGCCTCGGCGAGCCCCAAACGTCGCGCTCGACGGGAGTGGAGATCGAGGCAGTATGCGCAGCCGTTGATCTGAGAGGCGCGAAGGAAGACCAGTTCGAGGAGGGCGGGCGGCAGCGAACCACTGCGTACGAATCGCATGAGTTCGGTGAGCCCCTTGGTCGAATCCGGTGCGATCCGGTCGTACTCGATGCGGGCGGGCATATCGTGCCAGCCGGACGTTGGGATCGGTATTTAGGGTTATGAGAATCCGTCCTCGGGCTCCACCAGAGTTGGCAGAAGTTTACGGCCCGAACAGGTGCAGCACACCGTCCGTCACCCGGACCTCGAAATGTGGCACCCCGGAGCTCGCGGGCCCTCGCAGAACAGCCCCGGTCGTCAACTCGAACTGGCTCCCGTGCCAGGGACAAGTAACGACCGTACCGGTCACCGGCCCCCGCTCCAGAGGACCGCCCCGGTGCGGACACCGAGCCCCGATGGCGAGGAAGGTCCCTCCGACATTGAAGACGGCGACCGGCACGCCCTGAAAGTCGACGCGGATCGCTGCTCCGGGACCCGGAAGCATGACTCCGGGAAAGGTCACATCCGTCACGATCAGGACCCCCGTTCCGTCAACGGTCGCTCGCCCGTGCGCACGATCGTCCTCAGCGAAGGGCGAGCCCCCACATGAGTACTTCTGCCGCGCGGATGACCGACGCACCGCCGTCGGGCGTAGCGATTCCGCGGTGTTCCCTAACTGAAAATCAACGTCAGCACCCCGGTAAACGGTGTGGCCGGAGTCTCGACATTGAAGGAGAGAAGCGGACTCGCGTTCGCCGGTACGGTGAGTGGGGTATTCGCTCCGCTTACCGTGAACCCCGCCGTATCGGCAACGACCGACATTATGTTACAGGCCAGCGTACCTGTTCCAGCGCTGTTGTTCGCCCCCGAGATCGCGTAGGTCAGCGAGACGGACTGGTTCGTGCTGGCGTTAAAGCCCTCCGCCGTCGCCCCGTTCAGGCCGCAGACGTTGTCCGAGGAGTCGATGTTGATTCCCGTAACGACCACGTTGTAAGTCTGGGCCGGGGGGGCCGTCAGGATGGCAATGGCCCCGACTACAATGATCACGACCACGAATCCGACGAGGATCCAGAGCAGGAGATGTCGCCGCGGCGGGGGCGGTGGCGGCGGTGCGGGGTACGGGCCCTGTCCATACCCTGGCGCAGCGTAGCCGGGCGGAGCCCAGCCGGCCGCCCCCGGGGGAGGTGGCACGACCGGTGCAGCGGAGGGCAACGGCGCAGAGGGCGCCGGAGGGAGTGGATTGCCACAGTACTGGCAGAACGCAGCGGACGGAGGGTTAGCGCCGCCGCATTGCGGACATGTTCGCGCGGCCACGGAAGCTGTCGAGGGTACGTGCCCTACTTATGGCCTAGGGGGCGCCGTAGTCACCGGGAATCCGGGGCTCGAGAGCGTTGTCTGCAGGCGCTCGAAGTCGCGAGCCAGAATCCCGAGGAAGCGTTTCCCGTCCAGGCGGATCGCGAGCTGTCCGTCCTGGAAAACGAGGACTGAGGGGGTGATCCGGATCCGGAAGGAATCCCAGAGCGGACTGTTGAGGTCCGTGATGTCGGCAATCGCGAGGCGGCTTCCCTCCGGCACCCGGCAGCGGAGAAATCGGGGCATGAACCTGCGGGTGACGGGACACCACTCCGCGGCGAAGCACACTACATAGAGTCCGGGTCGATGCAGCGAGGTGGCTGAAAAGTCCGAGGTACCCAAGACTTCGAGTCCGCTCTCCGCCCACGCCGCGCGAGCCGTGGGCCCGCCGGGCTGCGCCGCACCCATGGGGGGGACAAAGGAATCGGGAAGTATTGAGCGCTGACGGGCCGGATCGGACGACCGTCTGCCCTAGTCTCCACGATAGGCCCGCTCGAGAAAGTCGGACACCCCGAACCGATGACCAGTGACTTCCTCAACCCGTGGCACCCAGTCGAAGCGCGCGCCATGCCGGAACCACTCTTGGCGCAACCACGGGATCACCCGGCGGTTCGGCCAGAGGGGCCCACCGACCTGTTCGCCCAGCGCCCGCCTCAGTTGGGCGGCGAGCAGACTTCCCAGCAGGTAACTCTTGGAATAGAAGGCCGCCTCGATCCAAAACGGATCGGCGACTGGACCGTTGGGAACGTCTGCAAAGCCAAACAGCCGGCGGTCGGCCCGACGGAAGAGAGGCGCGAGATCGCCCGTCGGGTGGGAGTAGAGCTGAATCTCCTTCCACACCCACTGCGCGGTGCCCGCGCCTTGTCGGAGCTCCTCCAGCGAGAAACTCTCGTGAAACCGGTCGACGAGCTGCGGATCGACTTGGGGGCGCGAGGGCAGCCAGCGCGAGTCGGTTGCCAGGCGCTCGAAGAGCCGGCCGATGCCCTCGCAGAAACCGGCATACCCCGGGATACTCTCCGGCCCCCGGAGGAGATGCGTCGGAGCGCGGGTGTATCGGTCCTGTACTGCGTGGCCGAATTCGTGAGCCAGGATCATGTAGTGGAGCCAGCCACCCTTCGGATTGACCGCCACGCGGACGTCGTTCGGGATCTGTACTGCAAGCGTCATTCCACCGACTGGGATTGACCGCTGGACTATCCGGAACGGTCGAGCGGGGCCCTGGAAGCCCCAGGCCCGGATGGCCCGAAGGATAGCGGGCACCATCTCGCGACCGGAGAAAGCCGCCTCGGGGAGGGGATTCCGGCCCAGGGTCGCCTTCGCGGAATCCCATGGATAGTAGTCCGAACTTCCGGTCCGGTCTTCGAACTGATCCCGGAACTGGCGGTGCACCGGTTCCGAGGCACGAACGACCCGATCTACGAACCGCTCCAGCGCCGGGAGCGTGAGCCCTTCGGCCCGAAGGCGAAAGTCCATGAACGAGTCGTAGCCGAGCACCCGGGCACGTTGGTTCCTCGCTTCGACCAGGCGTCGCACGTTCCGTTCCACCTGTCGCCAGATCTCGAGCAGGGACTCGTACGCCTGGCGGCGCACCTCCCGGTCGTCATGGGTTCGGAGCCGTTCCCGGACTTCCGACTCGGGGACGCGGCGGCCGAGCCACTTCGGGCGAAAGGCGAAGACCTGTCGCACCAGCGGAGCCCGGAGCCGGATGACCGACGGGTGCTGCTCCACCAGCGCGTCCTCGACGATGCGTTTCCACAGTTCTAGCCGACGGGTCAGTAGTCCGGCGTGAGGTCGCTCCAGCGAGCGGGTCACGAACCGAAGCAGATCCTCTCGGCCGATCATTCGAGTCCGCAGAACGTCCCATCGCCGGGTCCCTGCGTTCGATACACCCGCGTACTGGTTCCACCAGGCCACGAAGAGCGAGTGGTCGAGGTCGCCCAGCCGGCGCTCGATCCGATTGAGGTAGCTGCGAAGGTCGGCTTCCGAGTTGCTAGGGGAAGGGGGTAACTCCACGCGAGGTCCCGTCTCCGAATGCCGTCGACTCCTTAGACATTCGCGACCCGGCTCCGGCGGACCTAGAAACCAGAAGTAGGCAGGCGGGGTGATCGCCGCCGGGATTTCCTACGCCCGCGCTGGGTGACCGCCGAACGATCCTCCATACCTTCACGATCGATGAGGTCCGGACGTATGCCGAGATCTCCGGCGATCGTGGCGCGCAGCACCAGGTCCCGGACGCCGAAGGGCGTTTGATGGTCCATGGGCTACTACTCGGAACGCTGCCGACCGTCGTGGGGGGCTCCTTCAACTTCCTCGCCCGGGAGATGACCTTCGAGTTCCTGCGTCCCGTCTGGACGGGCCAAGCTGTGCGCTGCGAGGTCGAGCTGACGCGCTGGGACGAATCCGACGATCGGGTCCGAGTTTCGGCCGAGTGGACCTGCCACACCGCGGACGACGTCACCGTTATGCGAGGCCGTGCCTCGGGCATCGTTCGACACAAGTCGCGGCGGAGTTGAGGCAAACCGTGTGCGTAGTACGCAGCCAGAGGTCCGTGGACAGTTCAGTGAGGGAACACCGTCGGAAGGGCCAGCTCGGGGTCCGGCCATGACGTCCGCGAACGCCCGCCCGCTGGCGCCGCCACGGTTTTCACCGGCGCATATGGATCGGTCGGTTCTACCCTCGGACGACTTCTACCGGTACGCCACCGGCACGTGGGTCGATCGGAATCCAGTTCCCGCGGACAAGTCCCGGTGGAGCGCCTTCGATGCGCTCACAGACTACAACTACGAGAGAATTCGTCGGCTGCTGGACCGTGTGACTCCCGCCCGACGGGGGCGCTCCGCCGTCGAGCGCGAAGTCGGAGATTACTATGCGTCAGCAATGGATCAGCAGACGCGGAACCGCCTCCGAGCCAGACCGCTGGCAGAGGAGCTAGCGCGGGTCGACGCGATTCACGACCCGGATTCGCTGGCCGCAGCGGTTGGCGTCCTGCATGACCGAGACATTGCCGCATTCTTCGAGCCGCGCGTCGACCCGGACCGGAAGGACAGCCGGCACTACGCCTTCTATGTCTGGCAAGGGGGCCTTTCGCTACCCGACCGAGAGTACTATCTCGCTCCGGCGTTCGCACGGCAGCGCGAGGAATTCCCGAAGCACGTCGTCCGGCTGCTCGGACTCGCCGGGCAGTCCGGAGCCCCCGCTCGGCGCACGGCCCAGGGGCTTGTGAAGCTAGAAACGGAGCTCGCTCGTGCGAGTCGTACCCGGACGGAGCTTCGGGACGAGCCCCGGAACTATCACCGAATGAACCGGTCCGAACTCCGATCGCTGGCGCCCGCGTTTGCGTGGGATGCGTACTTCCGCGCGCGCCGCGGCTCTCGAATCAAGCGGGTCATCGTGGGTCAGCCCGAGTTCGTCCGTGCGTTCGGTCGCCTCCTCCGTCGCCACTCGCTCGACGAACTCAAGGCCTACCTTCGCTGGCAGCTCATCCGGGCAAGTGCCCCCTTCCTGGACGAGCGAATGGAGGAAGAGCACTTCCGATTCTACCTCAAGGGGCTCCGGGGGCAACAGGAGCAGGAACCCCGCTGGAAGCGGGCTGCACAGTCGGCCGATGCGTGCATCGGGGATGCGCTCGGCCGGCTCTTCGTAGACGCATACTTCCCGGAGTCGTCCAAGATTCGCATGCAGCGACTGGTCGACGACGTCCGGTCCGTGTTCCGAGACCGTCTGCGCGTCCTGGAGTGGATGACCCCCGCCACGCGGCGGGAGGCCCAGCGGAAGTTCCAGCGGTTCCGGGTAAAGATCGGCTATCCGCGACGGTTCCGGGATGACTCGGGCCTTAGGATCCGTCGGAATGACTACCTGGGGAACTTCCGCCGGGCGACCGAATACGAGGCCCGTCGACAGATGGCCCGGGTTGGCCACAAGGTCGACACGAATGACTGGCTGATGACCCCGCCGATGGTCAACGCGTATTTCTCGCCCAGCCGGAACGAGATCGTGTTTCCGGCCGGCATTCTGCAGCCGCCCTTCTTCGACCCCGACATCGACGACGCGGTGAACTACGGAGGGATCGGTCTCGTGATCGGCCATGAGATCACCCATGGCTACGATGACCAGGGCCGGCAATTCGACAAAAACGGAAACCTGCGCGACTGGTGGACGCCGCGAGACGCCCGGGAGTTCAAGCGGCGAGCCCAGCAGGTGATCGCGCAGTACGACCAGTTTGAGGTACTGCCCGGCGTACATGTGAACGGCGCGCTCACCGCGGGGGAAAATATCGCGGACCTCGGGGGGCTCCGGGTCGCGTTCGATGCCCTCGAGCGTCGGATCCGGCGCGAGAAGCAGCGGCCGCCGCTCATTGACGGATTGACGCCCGAACAGCGGTTCTTCGTCTCCTATGGGCAGATTTGGCGGCAGAACACCCGGCCCGCGGACGCAAAGCTGTTGGCGACCGTCGACCCGCACTCGCCAGCCCGCTTCCGGGTCAAGGGAGCGGTCCAGAACTCGGACGACTTTTATGCCGCGTTCCGGATCAACGCTGGGTCGCGCATGTGGCGTGCGCCCGGCGCTCGCGTGAAGATCTGGTAGGAGACCGGAACCCCCCGGGGCCCGAGCCGGGGGCTATCTTTATGACGAGTGGTAGGTGGTTCCACGTCGCCTCGGCAGATGGGCTCCGCATGCAGAAGCTAACCCTCAAGACCTCGGTCCTGGCGCTCTGCGTCGCGTTCGGCGCCGTCTGGCTCGCGCTCACGCTCGTGGCACTGGGCCTCAGCATTATCGGAGGGGACCCGCTGTACACCGCCTATCCGGGCGGGCTCGTCCTACCTCATCTATCCTTGTTCGGGAAGATCTACCTCGTCTCGTCCATGCTCATGCCGTTCGTGGTGATTGGGGCCATCGCCTCGGCCTAGGTGGACCGACCGAGGGCCTTCCGGCACCATCGTGGGCCCGGAGGGGAAGCCGAGCGGAATGGGTTCGGAACCGGCGCCGCCCAGCATCGAGAGCCGCAAGGAGGACATTGTCGACAGCTGGGACGCCCGCGCCGAACAATGGGACGCCTGGACCCCCGTGGTCGACGCGTGGTTCGCACCGGCAACGGCACTGCTGTTGGAGCACCTCGAAGTTCGACCGGGTCACCGCGTCCTCGAACTCGCCGCGGGGTCCGGGGGATTCACGCGGCATCTGGCACATGCCGTGGGACCGGAGGGCCGCGTCCTCGCGACCGATACCGGTCCAAACATGGTGAAGCTGGCAGCCCGTAACGCGCTGGCGCAGGGTCTCACGAACGTCACCACTCGGGTTATGGATGGCGAACATCCCGACGTGTCCTGGGCATCGATGGACGGTGTAACCTCTCGACAGGGCGTCATGTTCTTCGCCGACCCGGGCGCCGCCTTCGCCCAGCTCCTTCGCGTGCTCCGGCCGGGGGGGCGGCTCTCCGTGAGCGTGTTCACCACGTCGGCGCGCAACCCGTTCATGTCGGTGCCGGCCCGCATCCTGTCGCACTGGGCCGATCCCCACGGGACGTCGCCCAAGCTGCCGGAGGGCCCGGGTCCCTTCAGCTTGGGAAAGCCCGGCCAGCTAGCGGAGACCCTCCGCCGAGCGGGTTACGACGATGTTCGCAGCGATACCGTTGCATGCGCCTTGCGGATGCCGTCCGCGGACGACTTGCTCCGCTTCTACCACGAAATCCTCGGGGATACGGTGCGAGAGCTCCCCCCCATGCAGCAGGAACGGGCCTGGGCCGAGGTGCGGCAGGCCTGTGGGGCGTTCGTCGATCCTTCGGGGCCCGGAGCGCCCAGCGAGATCCTTGTCGGCTCCGGCCGTCGACCGGCCGGCGGACCGTCCCGTCCGGGGTGAGTCGCAGGACGAAGCCCGAGGCTACCGGCGCTTCGAGACCCGACGCTTTTTCCGGCCGACGGTCTCGTCGATCCGGAGATAGATGTTTTGAAGGTCGGGCTCGAGTCCGCCGGTGCAATAGATGGTACCGTTGACGTACCCGGTGAACACGCTCGATCCGAATCGCGCGCGCCAGAGAGCAGCATCGGTCCTGAGGTCGTGGTCAATGCCGCTGCCGACCTTGGAGAGGAGGTTACGCACTTCTAGGGAGGTCGGCTTGGGCACTTCCCTCCATGTGCGGGTGGGAACCCCCCGGTAGAGGAAGCTCGAGGTGGGGCCCGGCCTTGCCGCCATGGGGAGCCAGTGGGAGGGGCTTCCCCCGTATGAAACATGCGACGCGGCGCCCGGGCCCAGTGTGGGGCGACCGGAACTCGCACGCGGGTCCGTTCCTCAGGTGTTCCCCCTAGAGCCAGGAAGCGGGACCCTCCAGGCGGTATCTTTGCCGGGCTTGTGCGAACCCTAGCGTTCGGGCAGCTGGGAAGCCGCCGGTTCGGGGGGTCGCCGGCGACTCACCAGCACGGCTGCGGCACAGACTGCCACGGCCAGGACGACGAGGCCCGTTACGAGCCAGAAGAGACCGGAGCCGAGACCACCGCCCGCCGTTGGGCCCACCGCGACGACGATCTCGAGAGAGCTGGTGTTTCCTTGAGGCGTCGGAGCTTCGGAGTCGTTCACCCAGAGCGTGATCACGAACACTCCGGCGGTCGGGCAGGTCACCGCCGCAGTCGGGCCCGTTCCCGCGGCGGCTCCAGCCACGGTCCATTCGTAGGCATAGGGCGGGAGACCCCCCGTTACGGTCGACGCCAGGTGGACGTGGAGCGGCGCGAAGCCTGACGTGCTCGATGCAGCAATTTGCACCTCGAGTCGGGACGGGAGCACGTCGATGGTGAGACTCCGGCGGACCGAAGAGCCGTTCTGGTCTGCCACTGTCAGATTTACGGCGTACGTCCCGGCGATCTCGTAGTCATAAACCGGATCGGCCGCGGTACTCGTGGCGCCGGAACCGAAGGACCAGTTGTAGCTGTACGGAGAGACTCCGCCCGACGCTCCCGCATCGAATGTGACCTGAAGTGGGGCCCGACCGGTCAGCGGGGTCGCCGATGGCTGGGCCGATAACGGCGAGTACGGGACCGCACCGCAGGAGACGGATGCGGCCGTCGGCGTCCCTTGCGGGAAGGTGAAGCACATCGAGGAGAGCGTCCAGTTGAAGACGGCTTGGCCGTAGTAGCTCGAAGGAAATGGACTCAGGAACTCCGACCCAAGGTTGAGGTCGTCGAGGTACAGGTTGGCGTCGTTGTTCGGCCCGTAGGACCAGCACGAAACTCCGGCCGACTGGATCATCTGGTTCAGGTTGACCAGGACGGCGCTGAAGTTGACTGCGAGCGTCCGGGCACTGGCGTTCATCGCGCCCTGGGTTCCGTTATAGAAGTAGAGAGCGGTCAGCTCCGAGTCGTTCGTCCCCTGGCAGAAGTGCGAGAAGTCCCATGGTTGGTCGGACAACGTGCTGTTGACGAGGGTAGGTAGTTCCGCCACCCCTTCATATGGAAAATACGTGAACGGCGACCCCTCCTGCCCGGTCGACATCCAGAGCATGATCTCGAGAGAGAAATTACCGGGCCCGGTGACATTGGCCGGCGTGGGCACGTAGGAGGAGAGAAAGTTGTCCCAGACGTAGTCATAGGCGGCTGAGCCCAAGCTGTCGTTGATCGAGTAGGTGTTCGTCAGCCAGAGGCTGCTGTTGGTCGCAGTGGCCACGGGCTCCGGAAGCTCGAACTCCGGAGACATGTTGCCGGGCGACCCGCCCCAGAGGTCCTGACCGTACTCAACGTGCGGAAAGCCCAGGACTCCCTCGGCTCCGCCTACGTTGCTAAAATTTACGACATTCGAAACAGCGCCGGCCCCACCGCCCGAGTAACAGACATCGTCCGTCCCGGAGCTTCCCGACCCCAGCCCAAAGAGATTCGGAGTCTCGTAGCCGTAGGGCAGATACGATACAGGAAACGGATCGGATGGCGTGCCGTTGGCACAGATTTCCGGCGTTCCGTTTGGCGACGGCACGAGAGTGACTCTGGCCGACGGCGAGCCCGCGCCGAGAGGACCAACCCGAAGAGCTGGAGCCGAGCGGAGCCCAGTGACCTCCGGCTCGTGATCGGTGGCGGCTAGAGTCGATGGGATCCGGAGCCCCGACGAGACAGTCAGCACGCTGGCGGCGACGAGAGCCACCGCAATTCCCAACACAATCCACCGGACATGCACGGCAGACTCCGCTGGCAGGCCCGAGACGCCTCGCCTCGGCGGCCCGCCTGCCAGAACGACGTCAAAACATGCGGCGAAGACCCATATCTACGTATGTGCCCAACGGGAGGCCGGTCCCCCTATGGCCCCCGGTTGACGTCGATCCACGTCATGTCTGGCGGTTCCCGGTTTCGCTGCCAGTATAGACCGATGATCTCCCCAAGATGGTGGGCCTGCTCAAAGGTCGTCTGCAGCAGGGCATCGCCGACGGTGTATCGCCCCGGCATCCAGGGCGCTCTAACGCGACGCGCGAGTTTGGCAGGGGTCAGACGCTGGACCTCCGCCGTCACTCCGCTCCACACGGACCGAGAGTAGGCATTGAAGCCCTGCCACGTGGTCGGCCGACGGTCGGTACGCTGGAACAGCGCTGGGAGCTCTGCCGTCCGGCCTGGTACGATGTAGACCATCCAGACTTCGTGAACGTTCAGGATATGCACTAGGGTGCGAAAGATCGATAGGTGGCCAGTGCCCCGATTGGCCATTGCGACACGCACCGGCAATCGACGTGCGGCGCGGGCATAGCGGGCGAACACCCTGGCGTTGTAGTCCGTGAGCCACCGGGCAGTGGCCGGAGTCAGCGGAGAAGAGATGCCGTCCATCGGTTCCGGCTCAGGCCATCGGCCCGCATAGAGGGTTGGGTCGTCGGAAGCGGGCCGGCTCAGTGACGGTGGGAGCGCGGTGTTGACCGGGCCTTCGGCGCCCATCCGCTAGGTCCGTCCGTCACGCGAACGACGCTCTCGAAACCGATCCTCTCGAGAATGCTTCCGGCGATCGCTGCCCGGTATCCACTCTGGCAGTGGACATACACGGGGAGCGTCGGGTCGAGTGTCCGGTGGGCTTCGGCCTCCAGGCGAGGAAGCGGGATGTTGATGGACCCCGGAACGTGCTGGACCGCCGCCTCTGAGGCATTGCGCACGTCGAGGAGGGTCAGAGCCTGTCCGGACTCCATGCGCTTCCGAACGGCAGCCATCGGGACCCGTCCGGATGTGGCGAGCGGGAATCCGGCTGCCGAGTAGCCATCGAGTCCGCCGTCGAGGTACCCACGGAGCCCGTCGTACCCGATTCGAAGGAGGGCGATTTGAACGACGCGACGAACGCCCGGTCCGGTGTCGACGAGTACAAACGACTCGTCTGAAGAGCGCAGCCAACCGACCCAGGCCGACACAGGTCCGTCTGACGGTACGGACAAGGCCCCCGGGACATGACCGGTGTCGAAGGCTTGTGACGGCCGGATGTCCAGCACCGTCGTCCCCGGTTTCTGTCTCAGCTGTTCGACCGCAGACGGTGCCAACGGAGGGAGGGCCGGAATCTCGGGTTCCAAGGGTTTCCCGCCGGCCAGGTTCGTGGTTCGGGGCTGCCCATAGTACGACGGAAACGGGGCATCGCTGAGGTACCGGACGAAGAACTGGGCGAGGTTCTCGGCACGGAACAACGGATTGGACCTGCGTTCCCGACCCAGAGTGGATGCGAAGACGGACCGGGCGCCGACGCCGCAGAAGCTCCCTCCGGCGTGCGTGGGGAGGACCTCGACGGCGCCTGGCAGCGGCCGATAGATCGCGTGGAGGGTCGCGTATTCGGCAGAAACTAAGGAGTTGGTGTACCGGGGTCCCAGCAGATCCGGACGTGCCGCGGTTCCAGCCATGAGGCTGCCTCCGGAAAAGAGGACACGGGGGTCACCGCCCGCGTCGTGCAGGAGGAAACTGATGTGCTCCGGCGTGTGGCCGGGCGTGCGCAGCACCGTGAGGTGACCTGGGCCGAGATCGATGCTCTCGTGCTCCGCCAGGGCCACGTGGCGGAACGGGGCTTCTACTTCCGCGCTGATGCCAAAGCGGGTCCCGGAAATGTCCGCGAGCTGCTTTCCGCCGGAGACGAAATCGGCGTGCAGATGCGTGTCGAGTGCCCAGCCGAGTGACAATTTTGACCGGCGCAGGGCATCGAGGTACCGGCCAACATCCCGCGTGGCATCGATGACGACCGCCTGGCGCGAGTGGAGGTCACCGACCACGAACGACGAGTTTCCGAGGTCCAGTGACGGGAGGAGGTCGACGAACAGCCCGTCGGCCTGCCAAACACGACGCGGCGACTCGCCCGGTAAGTGGGTGCGCGTCGCACTCGGGCGCGTCACATGTCCTCGGAGGGAGTCTTTCCACCTTCCAGCGCCGGACCAACTACCGGCTGGCCCCCCTCAGCACTGGCCGCGCTGAACCACTTCCTCGCAGTGCGAGGCCGGAGTGACCTGTAGAGTCCCGAGCTGTCCGAATGGCGCGAAGTACTGCCGGACGGCGCCTTCGTTTGCCCCATCGACGATGAGGTACAGGTGGTGGCCCCCGTTGGCAACGGCGTCACCGTGGATCTTGATCCCCGCCTTCGCGGCGTTTGCGGGATTGACGATCTGGAGGAGACCGCTGGCCATCTGAGGGTTCCTGGCGGGGCAGCTCTCGGCGGGATGGGTGTGCTCGGCGACGAATAGCGCCATGGGTGCCACCGGGGGTTCTACCCCTCAAAAACCCTTCGTTACCTCATGCTTTGGGATTTTATTCGAGTTCCTCGAGGAGACCCGGTTCTCACCGTTCACCTTCCATCGGGGCCGTCAGTCGCTTCTAGCCCCACTCCGACTCATACCGGATGCAGATCCTCCGGGGCCTCCTTCTTCCTCTCGCCGCTCCGCTTCCAGCTCCCCTCCTCGGCCTCATGGCTGACTATCGACTGCTGACCAACGCCACCCTTCGATACCTCCTCGAGACCGGTAAGACCTCCCGAGGTTCTGGTTCCAGGTTCGCCCGGAACTGGGCACTGGTCAATCACATGACTGGCCAGCATGCGGTAGTGGCCGCGGAGATCGCCGTCTCACTCGCTCGAGCCCATCGAACCCGACTTCGGAAGGGAATCTCTGCTCACATCCCCTACGTTCGGAAGCGATTCCTTCGGACCAGTCCGACGACCTTTCACTTCGACCTCGACACCGGCAAGGTTCGAGTCTCCCTGCGGACTGGCGAGTGGTGCTCCTGCTTCGTTCACGTCGCTCCTTACCATCGGGAACGCCTCCAGGAACCTGGAGTTCGGATCAAGCAGCTCCAGGTGTCCGAGGATCGGGTAGCCCTGTTCCTTGAACGACAGGTTCCAGAACCCTACCCTCCATCGTCCCTGGTCGCCCTCGACACCAACGAACGGTCGATGGACGGGGTCGTCGTCACTTCCTCCGGTACCGAGGCTACTCGGGTCGAGTACTCGGACATCCCGCAGATCCAGACCGTGCACTTCCAACGGAGGCGACGCCTCGCCCGGAAGAAGGCCCATGACCGACGGGTGGGTCGGAGGCTGCTCTCCAAGGAAGGTCGTCGAGAACGGCACCGGGTCCGGTCTCGTCTACACGTCCTGAGCCGACGGTTCATCGAGATCCTGGAACGACACCACGCCGCTCTCGCCCTCGAGGACCTGTCGCGAGTGCCTTCACCACGACGACGAGGTCCCGGAGCTAGGGGTCGATGGCGGGGACCCCAGCTCCGCCGTCGACTCTCCAGCTGGCCTCGTCGGGAATTGCATCGCCAGCTGGCATACAAATCCCAGGACCATGGCGTTCCGATCTACTGGGTCAACCCGTATCGCACCAGTGTGACCTGCCCGAGATGTGGGGATATTCGACGACCCCGAAGCAGGGTAGGGCCGATGTTCACGTGCGAGTCGTGTGGCTGGACGCTGGACCGGCAACTGAATGCCGGAGTGAATGTCGGACGAACCGCTCTGCGAGACCTCGCAGAGCTCGAAGGTCTTCGACTGGACCTTGACGGCCTTTCCGAGGATGCGAGGAGGCCCCGCTACCCCTTCGAAGAATCGACGGGGCATGGGCGGAGCGGAGGGAAAGGAAGGGAGCGAATGCAGGGGGCATCGGAAGGTGAACCCTGTGAATAAAATCCCAAAGCCCCGGGAGGCCCTAGGCGGGGGCCGGCCGGGCCGACAGGGGTACCCTCCGGTCCTCCTTGACCCGGTTGAGCACCACCTGCGTGCTCGTCCGCTCGACGTACGGGTCCTGGAGGGTGTGCTTGACGAACCGGTCGAGGTCCCGGCGGTCCCGAAAGCGACCGATGATGAGGGCATCGAACTCCCCGGTCACGTCGTAGATCGCGTAGGCTCGCGGGTCCCGACCCAGGCGTTCCTCGACCTCCCGGAGCCGGCCCTTGAGGATCCGGATGCCGATTGTCGCCCACAGGTCCCAACCCAGCAGTTCGTCGTCCAGGAGGGGGATGTATCCGCGGACGACCCCGAGCTTCTCCAGCCGCTCCAGGCGGTGGCTGATGGTCGTGGGTGACACGCGGAGCCGACGGGCAATCTCCCGGTCGCTCCGCCGCGCGTTGATGTTGAGCTCCTGGAGCAGGGACCGGTCGAGGTCGTCGACGGCGGACGTTTGACCCATGGTACTTCGACTCTGGTGCACTATGTCCACTGAATATTTGTGGATTGGGATGAATGTCCAATTCCGTCGGCGCAGGGTTGATGTAGCGACATGCGGTCGGAGGAGCGAGGACGGCATGTCGGACGACCCGGCGAGCGGGGCAGCGAAGAGCGGCATCACCGAGGCAAAGGCAGCGGAGATTCTCTCCGGTCTCAAGGCGCAGAAGGTCCGGTGGGTCGAGATCTTCTACACCGACATCCTCGGCGGGTTCAACCATCTCCACCTTCCGCTCGACGCGCTCGAGCCGGACTCCTTCGTCACCGGTATCCCCAAGCTGGACGGATCCTCGGTCCGAGGCTTCCAGGAAATCTACGAGTCGGACATGGTCCTGTTGCCGGATCCGAACACGCTCGCCACACTCCCGTGGGGCGGCGCGGGTACGGGCAGCGTCCGATTCATCGCCGACATCCTGATGGGCGGGAGTCGGACCCCGTATCCGCGCGACCCGCGCGGGATCGCCCGCAAGACGGTCCACGTGCTCGGCTCCGCCGGCTATGACCATTCGTACTGGGGCCCGGAGATCGAGTTCTTCGTCTTTGACGCGGTCCGCCTGATCCCGTCGGCGGATGCGGTCCGGGACGCCTGGAGCGGCGCGGGGTATCTCATCGACAGCTCGGAGGCCCCCTGGCAGGAACAGGACGGACATGGGTCGATCCGGTTCAAAGAGGGCTATCACCGGGGAGCGCCCTCGGACCAGCTCCAGGACCTCCGCAGCGAGATGTGTAACATCCTGGTGGACGACTTCCATATCAAGGTCGACGCGCACCATCACGAGGTCGGCACGGCGGGGCAAGCCGAGATCAACATCCGGTTTGACGAACTGATTCCGTCCGCCGACCACGTCCAAGACGTCCGATTCGTGATCAAGAACGTGGCCCGGCAGCACGGCAAGATCGCCACGTTCATGCCGAAGCCGGTCTACGGCGACAACGGCCTGGGTCTCCACACGAACCAATCGCTCTGGAGTCACGGGACCAACGTCTTCTACGACGCGTCCGACGCCTACGCGGAGATCAGCCAAACCTGCCGGTACTACATCGGCGGCCTGCTCGAGCACGCCCGGGCGCTCTGCGCCCTCACGAACCCGATCACGAACTCCTACCGCCGGCTCGTTCCGGGCTTCGAGGCTCCGGTCTTCATCGCGTACAGCAAGGCCAACCGGTCCGCCAACGTTCGAATTCCTTTCTACCTGAAAGGGCACCCGGCCGCCAAGCGACTCGAGTACCGGACACCGGACTCGTCGGCGAACATCTACCTGGTCGAGGCCGCGCTGGCCCTTGCCGGGCTCGACGGCATCCAGCGGAAGATCGACCCCGGGAACCCGGTCGACACGGACATCTACAAGTTGTCGCCGGAGAAGCGTCGGGAGCTGGGGATCCGCGAACTTCCCGGATCGCTCGGTGAGGCCCTGGACTGTCTCGCCACGGACCATGCCTTCCTGGCGCCCGCCTTCTCCGACTCGTTCCTCGAGTCGTACCGGGAGTTGAAGCAGGAGGAGCAGCTCCAGCTGAACCTCCGGCCCCACCCCTACGAGTTCTACCGGTACCTGGACGTCTAGCGCCGTCCACCGAGCCGTTTAACGGACGCCGGGCTAGCGCCCGGCGTGCAGGCACCCGTCGACCGGGCGTGGCTCAACGGACGGGTGTTTACCGGGACTCGCTTCGCCGAGGCGTTCCTCGTGGAAGGGGGCGAGGTGCGCGAGGTCGGTTCGGACGACGTGATCCGGCGGGCCAAGGGTGCGGGGGCCGACGTGGTCGACCTCCGGGGACGCCTCGTGATCCCGGGCCTCACGGACCTTCACATGCACCTGACGGACACGGTTCTCGAGCGCGAGGGGGTGGACCTTCGCGGTGCCCGGAGCCGGGAGGAGTTCACGGCTCGCGTGAAGGGCGGCCTCGCTCGCGTCGGGGAGGGGCCCCTCGTCGGAGTCGGTTGGGATGCGTCGCTCTGGCCCGACGGCCGAGAGCCGACACGGGAGGAGCTCGACCGTATGTCGGCCGACCGGCCGATTATCCTATTCCAGGTGAGCATGCACGCCGCTGTGCTGAACTCCGCCGCGCTGGAAGCATCGGGGATCGACGAAGGCTCGGCCGATCCACCGGGCGGCGCCTACGGGCGAACACCCGAGGGCCGGTTGAACGGGATCCTCTACGACGCAGCGATGGCCCGGCTGGAAACGTCGGCAGCCTCGGTCGAGTGGGTCCGGAACCACCGGGCCGCGTACGCACGCCTGTTCGTGGAGGCCGCCGCGATGGGCCTGACCACACTCTGCCCCGTCCTGGCGTCGCCCGCCGAGATCCGTACCGTCTCCGAGCTGGCGACCGAGCCCCTGCCGGTTCGAATCCGATTCTATCTCGACCTCCGGGCTCTCGAGGCCGTCTCCGCGTTGCCTCCGCCCCCGTCCGATGGTCGCTGGAGGGTGACCGGAGTCAAGGCGATCACTGACGGAGCGTTCGGTACCCGGACCGCCTGGCTCGATGCACCCTACACCGACCGGCCGGACACCGCCGGGTTCCCGATATGGACCGACGGCGACCTCGCCGAGGGACTTGCCGCAGCGGCAGAGCTTGGTCTGACTCCAGCCCTGCACGCCATTGGCGACCGGGCTCTGGCCCGGGTACTGTCGATGCTCGACCATGTCCGGGTTTCCGGCACTCCCCGCATCGAGCATGCTTCGCTGACCCCACCGTCTCTCTGGCCGGCGCTCGAACGGCAGCGACCCCAGCTCGTCGTCGAGCCTCACTTTGTGGAAACGGACCGGTGGCTCGTGACCCGCCTGGGTCCGGAACGAGCCCGGTGGACGTACGCCTTCCGGACGCTCACCGATCATGGTTTCGCCCTGGGGGGTGCTAGCGATTCCCCGGTGGAGCCCCTGGACCCCTGGACGGGGATCCGGGCCGCCGTGGAGCGGGTTCCCCGCTCCGACTTCGGCCGCTTGACGGCCTCGGAGCGACTGGCTCCGATCGAGGCTCTCCAGCTCTACACCCGGAATAGCGGCCCGATCCTCGGTGAACCGACCCTCGGCTGCATCGCGGCCGGAGGTCCAGCGGATTTCGTGGTGACGTCGGTTTCTTCCCTCGACGCCGCTCTCGCCGCCGGGCGGTTCGGTATCGGGGAAACGTGGTTGGGAGGCCGGCGGAGCTTTCCCACGGTAGCGGCTTAAGGCCCCGGCGCTCAGGCCCCGACGGCCGGACCATGAGCGCTGTCACCCCGGTGCCCCCGTTCAAGACGTTCTCTCCGACGATGCGCGTCGACGCGCTACTCGGAGATTGGAGGGCGGAACTACCCGTCGAGCTCAGCGCCGAGGAGCGCGAGGGGCGCTTGTACGCGCGCGCTTGGGAAGAATACCTGACGGGGGACTATGGGTTCGGCCTCTGGTGCTGGCACGAGACCGACCGTCTGACGAATTCGCTCAACGGCAGCGTCAAGGAAGTGACCCGGGTCCTCGGACCCGGCCACTTCTTCGGCTTCTCCCATCGACGGGCGGTCGCCGAGAAGGTCCCGCTGGAGCGAATCCATCGGCCCCGGAAGGGCGAGATGAGCACCCCCCGGCCGGAAGCGATCGTACTGGCCAACTACCAGCTCTTGTGCACCTACCTGGTGCAGGGGCGGCTCGGCGACCCGAAAGCGAAGGCCCAGTTCGAGATCGCTCTGCTGGACCTGGAAGATCGCCGCCGTACGGACCCGTATCTCAAGTTCTTCGAAACGTTCCGTGACCTTCTCGACCGCTCGGCGAAGGCCCCGGCGCCCAAGCCGGCATAACGCGAGCGGCTCCCGGCCGATGACGACCAAGTGGCTAGTCCGGTTCGGGTACGACGGTGAGGGGTTCGCGGGGTGGGCCCGACAACCGGGACGGCGCACGGTCGAGGGAACCCTCCGAGAGGGGATTCCGCGAGTCGGGGTCGCGTCGAGCGCGGAGGCCGCCGGACTCACGGTCGCGAGTCGTACCGATCGCGGCGTCAGTGCCCGGGCGAATGCGATGGTCGTTCGCTCCGATCTCCCCGGCCCCGCAGTCCTGCGCGCATTGAACGGAGTGGCGCCGGATATCTTCTGCACCGCCGTCGTGGCGGTGGAGGAGGGATTCTCTCCGAGATCGGCCATCGGACGCTGGTACCGGTACTTCGAGCCGTCCGAGGGCTGGCACCTCTCCCGCTGGCGCTCGGGCGCCGCCCGGTTCCGGGGGGATATCGACGCCCGTTCGTTCGGCCGCGGCCTCCCGGTCGACCGACCGGTCCGAAGGACCGTCGAGGCGGTCGAGGTCCACCGAGCCGGCCGAGGATGGTTCGTCATCGACGTGAAAGGTCCCTCGTTTGTCTGGGGTATGGTGCGAAAGATCGTCGCAGCGCTCCGAGCCGTCGACGACCGGTCCCTTAGCCTCGAGGACCTGGACGCGGCGCTCGGTGGGCACCGACGATTGACCTTGCCCCTGGCCGAGCCGGAGCGACTCGTGCTCTGGGAGGTCCGATACCCCACTCCGTGGGCGGAGGAGTGGACGGGGCCCAATCGCGCGCAGTCCCGGCACCTTCGACGGGTGGTGACGCACGCGCGTCTGCGGAGCACCATCGGTGCCCAGCTGCCCGGGGCCGACGCCCACCCGTCTCGGTAGGTGCGTAGCTCGGCCTAAGCAGCGGCGAGCAGCCGATTCCAGTCCTGCTCGCCGGCCCAGTCGTCGAGGGTGTGCCACCCGATCTCGGGATAGTCATGGCGGAGGGCCGGGATGTCGACGGTATACCCATGCTGTCCGAGCCACTCGCTCATCTTGGCGAGGTCCGGGTTCTGCTGCCGGATTCCCTCCAATGGGAGGACCTGGAGCCGGACCGGCCGGCCGATCCGCTGGCTGAGAACGCTGGCGACCTGCACCGGCGTAAGCTCGTCACCGGCGACCTCGACCCGCTGACCCCGAAACCTGCTGGCCTTTTCGATGAGCATCGTATCGAAGGCCGCCAGATCCTCGAGAGCGATCATCTGGATGGGCTTGTCCGCCGGCACCCAGGAGCCGTAGGTTCCCTGCCGGAGGCCAGGAAGGGCGAAGGGGGCGACGACGTTCTCCATGAACGAGACCGGCCCGACGATCGCGAACGGAAGTCCGCTGGTCCGCAGCTGGTGCTCGACAGCGAACTTGCTGTCGAAGTGCGGAATGCCGGTGTGCTGGCTCGCCGAGGCCACGGAGGAATAGAGGACGAACGGGACCTCCGCGGCTCGAAGACCCTCGATGACCGATATGCCCTGCTTCCGCTCCACGTCGGCGCCGGCGAAGGGCGTTCCCATCAGGAAGGCCGCGTCCACGAGCTGCGCAGCCTGCTCGACCGACGACGGATCGTCGAAGCTGCCCTGCACGACCTCGACACCTTGGGCCCGCAGAGCCTTCGCGGCGGGGGTGGTAGGGTCCCGTACGAGGGCCCGCAATCGATGGCCCCGCGCCTTGAGCTGCCTGAGCAGAGTTCCGCCCTGCTTTCCCGTGGCACCGGTTACGAGGACATGGAGGGACCGGTCGGCCATCATGTGGACGGAAGATTTCGAAGAGGGCATCGGCCGCACGAAGTTCACTAGGGCAAAGCATTGACTCCCGGGGACCGAGCGGTCCTGCCAAGTCCCGGAATGGCCGTCGCCGCGTTGAAATATTCCGAAACCGACGTTCATGTCGAGAGGCAAGGCGCACGTCAGCCCCACCGCCTGAGAGTTGGCCCCCGCCGCCGGCGACGCCGAGACCGACCGGGCTCGAAGCGGCGCGCAGTTGGTACCGGCGTCATCGCCCCGCGCTCGTGCTGGTGGGCCTCTCGATTCTCATCCCGGAGCTCCTGACGGGCTCGACGCGGGTCGCATCCCTCCTGAACCCGGTCGCGGATCTGTTCCTGCTCGGACTCTACGGAGGCGGCGTGCTCGTGATTCGAGAGGTCGCCCTTCGGTGGAATCGCGGCTGGGCTCCCGTCCTGTTGCTCGGAGGAGCGTACGCGATCGTCGAGGAGGGTCTCGGCACGAAGACGTTCTTCGATTGGGTCGAAATCGGGCGGCCGAACTTTGGACCCTATACTCACTGGGCGGGCGTGAACTGGGTGTGGGTCGGTGAGCTCACGGTTTTCCACGCCGTATTCAGCATCGCACTGCCGATCGCTCTGACGGGGCTGCTATTCCCCCCGGCAAGCACCCTCCGGTTCCTGACGAACCGGGGAGTGGTCGCGACTTTCGGGGCGTACCTGGTGACCACGACCACGATGTTCTTCCTTTTCGTCCGGCCCTTTACACTGGCCCCGCCACTCCTGGCCGGCTGCCTCCTTTCGATAGTCGTCCTCGTGGTCGCGGCCTGGCGGGTACCCGCCGGTTGGCTCCGGCCTCGGACGCCCGAGCCGGCGATGGCTCCGCGAACGGCGTTCTGGCTCGGTGCCGGATTTGTGTGGGGGTTCTTCGTCATCTTTCTCGGGCTTCCCGGCCTCCTCCGGGATCCCTTCCTCACGGTCGGCGTGGGGTGGGCCTATTCCTGGGCGTGCCTCTGGCTCCTGCGAGCCCGTCTCGGAGTACTGGGGAACGAGTCCCAGATCGCCTACCTCTGCCTGGGGCTGCTGACGTTCTTCGTGGTGTTCGCAGGTCTCGAAGAGTTCGCGGGAGACCTGTACGCCTTTCTCGCGATCGCGGCGGTACTCTACGTGATGTTCCGCGTATTCCGAATGTACCGATCGGTCGGAGCCGCGGTCAACATCCCCGCCGGGGCCGCTGCGTAGGGCTCCCGAATCCTCCGATCGACCCCCGGTCCGGGCGGCTCTCGGGGTTGGGCCACGGTCATTAGGGCTCGGCCCATCACTCCGCCCGTCTTTCGATGACCGGGCTCGACCCCCCCGCGGCTCGTACCACACTCGCTTTCGGTTGGGGGCCGCCGTGACCGCTCCCGGTGCCTTGGCCGGGCGTCGGGTGGTGGTCACCGGCGCCGGGAGGGGACTCGGCCGGGCCTTCGCCATCGTTGCGGCGGATCAGGGAGCGAACCTCGTTCTCCTGGGGCGGGACCTCGCAAAGCTCGAGGCCGTGGCCGCCGCCATCGGGGCCCGTACCGGCAGCACTCCGCAAACGATCCGCTGCGACCTCGGCGACGCGGAAAGTGTCGGGCGTGCCTGCACGACCGTGCTCGACCGTGATGGGATCGTTGACGTTCTCGTGAACAACGGTGCCCCATGGCTGTCAGGACGATTCGCCGACCTCGAGGACGCCGACATTCGTGCGACCGTGATGGCTGCGGGGGCCGGAACGATTCTGGTCACGAAGGGACTGCTCTCCGGCCTTCGCCGGTCCACCGCGGCCGACATCGTGACCATCGTATCGACGTCGGGCCTGAAGGGCCAGGAACCCGGCGTTGCCTCGGTGGCCTTTACCGCGGCGAAGTTCGCCCAGGCCGGTATCAGCGAGCATCTGGGGTCCGAACTGCGACCCGAGGGAATCCGGGTGACTGCAATTTACCCGCCGGACTTCGAGGACTCGGATCCGCTCGGGCCGGAGTGGCTGAAGGACCGAGACCCGGCTTCGGGTGCGCGGCTGAGCAACCGGGAAGTGGTGGCCGCGATCCTGTTCGCCGTGACGGCACCTCGGGTTTGTGCGTACACCGAGATTGTCCTCGCGAACATGGGGCGGCGGTGAGTCGACGCGCCTCCGCCCGGTCCCAACCCACCCCGCGGACCGGCCTCTGACGGTTGGTCGAAGCTTTGGACGTGCGCGAACCGGCGGATAGGCCGCTCAGTGGCCCCCCAGATCCCGGTAGGGGCCTGCGGCACTCGGAGGGCACGATGCGCGGGTACGGAGTCCACCGACAATGAACGACGTCGCTGCGCTGCTCCTCGCGCTCACCGTCGGCGGTGTCATCGTTCGCCAGCTGCTGCGGCGGGGTCCCCCGATATGGACGATTTTCGCAGCCGGCGCGTTCTTGATGGTGGCCACCGAGTCCCTGCCGCTGACAGGCGCCAGCGCCGCCATCGGTGCCAACCTCCCGATTCTCGTCTTCCTGTTCTCGCTCTTCCTGTTCGCGACCGCCCTCGACGAGGCTGGGGCCCTGGAGCACCTGGCCGAGTGGATCCTCGGAAGGGCCCGCCGGTGGGCGGACGTGCCCCTCGTGCTCTTTGCCGCATTCGCTCTGTTGTCCGCGTTCATTCTCAACGACGCCCTCGTGCTCATCGGGGTCCCGTTGCTGTTTCGGGTGGGGCGACGCATCCACATCTCTCCGGAACCGTTGCTCCTCACCCTGGCACTCTCCGTGACGGTGGGGAGCGTGCTGACTCCGTTCGGGAACCCGCAGAACCTCCTCGTATCGCTGGACAGCGGCGTTCCGGCGCCGGTGGCCACGTTCCTGCGCTATCTCCTGCTGCCGACACTGGTGAATATCGCGCTGGGTGGACTCTACCTTCGACACGTCTTCGGCCGACCGCTGGCGCGGGAGCTCGAAGCCCGAAATACCCCGATGGCCACGCCCGTGCCGTTCTTTCCGGCCGGGGACCTTCTCCCCCGGATCGTCCGGCATCCGGTGCTCGTGATCTTTCCGGTCACGATGATCGGGCTGATAACGGCCGACCTGGTCGCGGCGTACACCAGTGGGCCGGCGATTCCTCTCTACGCCGTGGCGCTCGGTGCCGCTCTCGTAATGTTACTTGCAACCCCGGGGCGCTCCGGTCTGCTCGGCCGGGTCGACTGGTCCATCCTGATTCTGTTCGCTTGCCTCTTCGTCGTCGTCGCGGGAGCGGTGAATGGCGGAGTCGTGGCGGCGCTCGAACATGTATTCCCGATCCCGGGGCCCGGCGACCGGGTGGAAGCCCTCGGCGCGATTATTCTTACGAGCGTGGGTGGGCCGCAGCTCGTCAGTAATGTCCCCTGGGTGGGCCTCCAGATCGCCCTCCTCCATGGCCTGGGCTACGGGAGCAACACCCCATGGGCGTGGGTGGCGCTGGCCGCCGGAAGCACGCTGGCGGGAAACCTGACGCTGCTCGGAGCGGCGAGCAACCTCATCGTGGTGGAGCAGGCCGAGCGGGCCGGTCTCCGTATCGGACTCCGGTCGTTCATTCGGGTGGGGCTCCCCCTGACAGGAATCACGGTGAGCGTCCTGTTCGTGTGCCTCTGGGCCGGGCTCTGAGTGCGATGGCGGGCGGTTCGAGTTCGAACGACCCTGCGTCGCCGGCAGGGGGCCGGTTTTCCTTTCCGCATATTTTCGGCGGCGTTTGGCTGGCGTACGCCGGTTACGGAATCCTTCTCGCGGTGCTCCCGCTCGCCGAGCTAGCCGAGGGCGGCGGCCCGCTGCTCGCAACGCTGGTGGTCGGCGCTCCGCTGCTGGCACAGACCCTGTCGTCGTGGGGCTGGGGCTGGCTGGCCGACCGGACCGGGGCGCGACGAGTGCCGCTGGTGCTAGCCATGGTGCTCCAGGTGCCGCTCTTCGCAGCCTTTCCGGTTCTGGATGCCACGGGGTTGTTCGCCGTGCGGATCGTCCAGAGCGGGCTGTTTGGGGCTGTCGTTCTCGCGACCACGCAAGCGACGGAGGATCGCTCGGCGTCCGCGGCGTTCCGTCTCGGTCGGCTTCAACTCGCCCAGAACGCCGGGATGTTACTCGGCGTGGTCGTTGCCATTCCGATCCTGCTCGGTGCGGGGTTCCGGCTCTCCTCGGAGGCCGGCTGGGAGCTCGTAACGCTCCTCGGGGCGTTCAGCGGCCTCTCCGGGATAGTATTCGGCTTCTCGGGGGAGCCGGCGGCCGCCCAACGACCACCGGTACCGACGACCTTCACCCCGACGACAAATCCGGGCATCTTCGGTCTGGCCGGCGCCACCACGGCCGTCTCTTCGGTCCGGTACATCGCGGTCACGGCCATCCCCGTGTACCTCGCCAGCAGCCTCGGAAGCCACGGCCTCTTCGGAATACCGGCGAACACGACCGTCCAGCTGGCGGTCTGGGTCGCCGTCTCCTCCACGCTGAACCTGCTGGCGTCGCCCTTCTCTGGGAGATGGGCCGAAACCTCGGTGACCCGGCGGCGGAGCCTGCTCGTATTCGCTCTGGTCTACTCCGTGATTTGGGCGGCCATCGCCCTATCGCCGACCTATCCGGTCGTGTTTGCCGTGTGGAGCCTTCCGGTGGCGGTATTCTTCACTGTCGCCGGCGTCCGAGAGGCCGCTTTCCTGAGCACGCCCTCCCAACGTGGGCGGGCCGTGGGACTACTCACCGCCGCCTTCAACCTCGGGGGTCTGGTCGGAGGGATCGTTGCCGGGGTTCTTCTGGCCCGAGCCGTTCCCGTTCAGACGGTCTTCGTCGTGGCTGCTCTGGGAAGCCTCCTCGCGGCCCTGCTGTTCCTACCGGGAGTGCTTCGGCGGTCCGAACCGCCAGCCGCCACGGGCCCGCCGGCGTCGTCAGAGCCCTAGGAGGGACGGAAGCCCGCGAAGGTCCGGCAGCGTGTAGGTCGGTCGGGGCATGGGAGGGGCTTCGAGGCCATACCGGTTGATCCAGACCGTCCGAATGCCCAGCGCCTCGGCGGGGACAATGTCATGGAACAGGCTCTGCGCCACGTGCAACACCGCCGATACGTCCAACGACGTATCGCGAAAGAAGCGGTTCCAGTGGGCCGGTGCCGGCTTGTAGGAACGCACATCCTCTGCCGTGATGACCCCGTCCACTTCTAGGGAATTCCGGCGGATGGTTTCGGAGAGGAGATCTCGGTCGACGTTCGAAAGTATGTAGCGTCCGACCCCGCTGCGGCCGAGCCCGCGCAGGGCCTCTGCGGTGTCCGGAAACACCGGCCAGCTCGGCAGGCTCTTGGCGAACTCTCGCGCCGCCACGGCGGGGAGATTCACCCCAAGTCGCTGGGCGGTCCGGAGTGCGGAGGCCGCGAGGATGTCTCGATAAGGGGCATAGTTCCCCTCGAGTTCTCGTTCGGCTGTGTCGTAGGTTGGGAAGACCGGACGCTGGCCTTCCATCCCGGCCGCCCGCAGACGCTGCCCCAGGCTCTCCTCGATCCCGCTTCGCCAGTCTACGAGGGTGCCGTAGCAATCGAACGTACAGGCGCGCACGCGGTCCGCGGACATCCGTTGCCTCTCCGCGGTGCTGGTCATCGCCGGCCGAGCAGTGCTGCGGTCCATAAGCCTCGCGCAGCCCGGTCGACACAGGGATTATCCCGCCGCGATCCCTGACGTCCCATCGGCGACAGCGGAGGGCCCGATGCCGCGGGCACCAGTACGGCGAATCACGCGCTTCACGGTAATGGCGACGTTGCAGGCCGCCCGCGCCCGACACCTCGGACTGCCGCAGGATTCGGCGTACTCGTGGGGCCTCAACCGCGCCATCTTCTATGCTGCGGCCAAGCGCGGATTCAGCGGAGGTCGGACGGCACCGTCTACGGACGGCGTCGGGTCCGCGCCCGAGCCCGCGAAGGACCTGTACTCGCTCGGGAACGATGAGGCCTACCGGGATCCCTCCACCTCGAGCCTGCGATTCACGATCGGAGGCGAGACCCAGACGCCGGAGGCGTTCGATCGTCAGGTCGCGGTCCGCTTCGGGAGCGAAGCGAACTTTGGCCGTGCATGGGCCGAGGCGATGAGCATCGTAAGCGAGTTTGACGAGAAGGTCCTCCGGTCGGGGAGAGACTTTTACGGGCTCGTCTACAAGCCTCGACGAGACGCACTCGTTGCCAAGTGGTCCAAGGAGTTCCATCCCGGGGACGTTCGGGATAGCTCTACTCCGGGTTGAAGTGAGCTGTGTCCTTCGAATCCTTCTGCCTCAAGCCGGGTCGGCCCGTCCGTCTCTCAAAAATCGACCCAGGGAGCACCGCCGCCTTCCGGGGAGGGAAGCGACGAGCGACGGCGGTACTCTCGCAGCACCGGGCGGAGCTGGACCGCCTCCAGGAGCTCTTCTACGCCGACGGCCGGCGCGGCCTCCTGGCGGTCCTTCAGGGCATGGACACCAGCGGCAAGGACGGAACGATCCGCCACGTCTTCGAAGGCGTGAACCCGCAAGGGGTTCAGGTTGCCACCTTCAAGGCGCCGACCCCGGAGGAGCTCGGTCACGACTTCCTGTGGAGAATCCACCCGCACACGCCCCTGCGCGGGAACATTGCCATCTTCAACCGTAGCCACTACGAAGACGTCCTCGTGAGCCGGGTGCACCAGCTGGTGCCGCGCCGCGTCCTCTCCGCTCGGTACGGGGAGATCAACGGCTTCGAGCGTGAGCTGACCACCGAGGGCGTTACCGTGCTCAAGTTCTGCCTGTACATCGGACGGGACGAGCAGGGCCGGCGCCTGCGGGAGCGCCTCAAGGACCCATCCAAGCAATGGAAGCTCAGCCCATCGGATGCGACCGAGCGGGAATTCTGGCCGGAATACATGGAAGCCTACGAGGAAATGCTGCAGCGAACGACGACGGCCTGGGCACCGTGGTATGTCGTGCCGTCCAACCACAAGTGGTTCCGGAATCTGGTGGTCTCTCGGATCCTGATCGAGACGCTCCGGGGGATGGACCTGCGGTATCCTCCTCCCACCGTGGATCTGGCGACCTATCGGATCGAGTGAGTCTGGGACCCGAGGTCACGGCGCGGACACCCCCGGTGCCCTGAGTGCCTGGAACGGGGCCCGGACCCGCCGACGGTCAAGGGCGGCAGCAGGCGCTCCACCTCGCCCGCGGTTCCTTAGGGCGGTTTCGCGGGCGTCGGGAGGGCTGGAGTCGGAGGGGCGGCGGCCCTTCCACCCCGGGCCGGCGAGCTCGGTCGACGATCCCGTTGTAGCAGAAAGATTCCCAGCGCGATCAGTGCCAGCCCGGCCAGTTCAACGTCCGTCACCGCCTCACCGAAGATGACTAGTCCGACCAGAAGGCCGGTGACCGGATTGACGTAACCCACGAGGTTGGCTCGAGTCGGCCCCGAGCTGTGGTGGATTCGAAAATAGAGCGAGTAGCCGACGACCCCGGGCACAACGACGAGGAAGGCCAGCGTACCTGCCGCGGTGACGGGGGTGCCCAAGGTGAGAGATTCGCCGGACCCCACGCCAAGGAGTCCGACGGCCGCTCCGGCCACGGCGAACTGTATGGAGAGCGTCCAGAACGTAGTCGCCGCGCTCGAGGTCCGGCGCAACAAGACCGAACCCGATGCGAACGCCATCACCGCCGCGAACACGAATAGCGGGCCGACGAGACCGCGACCGGCGGGGCTTGCGGCGCCCGGTAACGCGAGTACGGCCACGCCGGCAAAGCCGATCAGCAGACCTGCAACGCCAGGGCCCCCGAACCGTTCGGACGGAAGCAACCGGTACCCGATCAGTGCGCTGGCCAGAGGCGCCGAAGCGGTCAGGACGGCGGCAAACCCGCCGGACACCGACGATTCGCCGACGTAGAGGAGAGCGCCATAGCCGGCGATCATGAGCAGCCCGCCGAAGGCCACCGCCGGTAGCAACTCCGCCCTCGTCGGCCGCGGAGCTTTGAGCAGAATCGCGATCGGTACGAGCGCGAGGGCGGTCAGGAGATACCGGACCGAGGCAAACAGCAGCGGGGGTGCGCCGGCGACAATTCCGGCACGGATCACCGGAAACGCTGACCCCCAGAAGACTCCCAGGAGAACCACGAGCAGGAGATCGGCCGTGCCCGGATCGATGGGGGCTGAGCTCCGACCGGTCGGCGCGGGTGGTGCGGCCGGCGCGGCGCTCGAGTCAGACACGCTTGCCTCGGTCCTTGGAAGTGGGAGTGGGCGCAGAGGCCGCCGCACGTTCTGTCTCGAGTAGCCGACGCTTGGTTTCGGGACCTCCCTCGGCCGAGTACTGCCCGATCCCGCCCCGGGATGGGACGACCCGGTGGCAGGGAATGACAACGACCGCGGGGTTGTGGGCGCAGGCATTCCCGACGGCGCGTGCCGCCGTAGGTTCTCCAAGGCGGCGGGCGATGTCGGCATAGGTGCGGGTTTGACCGGGAGGGATTCGGCGGAGTTCCTCCAGGACTCTCCGCTCGAAGGGGGAGACGTCCAGGTCCACGGGAAGATCTCGCAGATCGCCGGTCCCGGTCCGGATATGCTCAATGATTCGGTGGAGAAGTGGGTGGCTTCGGTCGTCGCTGCGCGCGGGCATGCGGCGAAGGAGGCGGACCGCCGCGATCCGATCTCCGCGCATGGCGAGCTCTACGTAGAGGTCCAGTTCGGTGGAGAACTCGGCGAAGTGCTCCGTCGCCGGGTGGCTCTGACTCGGACCCTCGGGCGGGTTCGGTAGGCTGATCTCGTGCACCGCCGACCGGATCACGGCGGATTCGGCCGCCCGAAGGTGCTCTTCGGCCGTGCTGCGGCCCAGGGACAATCGCCGAGCCACCTCCCGAACGTCGGCACGGCGTGGTACCTCGTAGTATCCAGCGCGGACCGCCTCGAGCAGCACTTCCGACTGGCGCGGAGTCAGGCGCGGGCCGCTCGGGATCTGTCGGTCAAGTTCCGTCCGGAGCTTGGTCGGAGAGAGCCGGCGCTTCGAGACCAGCGCCGCTCGAGCGGACCATGCGGCCGGGGGTGCAGCCCCGGCCTCGGAGGTCGATAGGAAACGGACGCGCAATCGCCCGTCCCGCATCTGGAGCGGAGGGAGGATGAAGCCGCCTCCGGCGGCGATCCGCTGGAGAACACTGGTCTCTGAGGCCGCCGGCGCGTATGCGAAGGTCAGCGGTACCTCGCCGGATGCGCTCAGCAGGACCGTTGACGGATCCCACCGCGTGTCGTCCCGGATCTCGGCGACGGCGGCTACGGGACCGGAGCACCGAACAGCCCACCGAAAGCCCAGGGGTCGGATCGCCCACGACAGCGTGGGATGCCGTCTCGCAAGGTCCGCCAGCGGAGACTGTGTGGAACAGTCCCATTCCACGACGAACGGGTCCAGCCTACCCGTTCCCACGCCGGGTGGAGCGTCATCCTGGGCCGCAAGTGTCGCGCGCACGCGAACCCAAAGGCGCGTCCGTAGATGAGGCTGAACCCGTCATATGTCGGGTTCAGAGCACCCACCGTCTTCGGAGCCGCCGGGAGGGCATCGACTCATGCCGGGCGCACGACCCGCGGGAGCGGAAGATGCTCCCGCCGGGATTTGAACCCGGGTTGGAGGGTGTCCTTGGCAGGGGGGTATCCCCACCTCGAAGGCCCTCTATCCTTGACCGGACTAGACTACGGGAGCTCGTCGGGCAGTGGAGCACCGGGGCTTATCCAACTTCGGGCGGTCGGCCGGCTAGCCCACGCGTTCCCATCGCTCGAGCTTCTGGACCTGCCCGAGCGTGCTTCCGCGCTGGATCTCCTCGCGGACCCGGTTCTCGTGCTCCAGAACGTCGAGCGCCCGATTGGCGATCTCCTGAGCTCGTTCCCGGGGTACGACCACCAGCCCCGAAGCGTCTCCCACGACCCAGTCACCGGGTCGTACCCGCTGGCCCCCGACCACGACCTCAACCCCGATCTCTCCGTGGCCTTTCGGCTCCCCGGCATTTGGGGAGATGGAACGGCTGAAGACCGGGAAGCCGAGGGCCATGATCGCGTCGATGTCCCGAGCCGCACCGTCGATGACCACGCCCGACACCTTGCGCACATGCGCGCTCCAGGAGGCAAGCTCTCCCCAGATTGCGGTCGTCCCGCCGCCGGCATCGACCACGATCACGTCGCCGGGACCGGCGCGGTCAATCGCCTCGACCGGCTTGGCCCAGTCCCCGTCGCGCGTCACCACGGTCACCGCCGGCCCGGCCATTCGGAAGTTGGGGTCCTGGTGGTGAGGGAGCAGTCCGTGCAGCGCACCCTTCCGTTGGAGGGCGTCGCTGATGTTCGGGGTTGAGACCTTCAGAAAGGCCTGTCGGATATCGGCCTCGCTGACGCGACGGAAGAGGTCGGTCGCGACCTCGGACTGGGTCGTGATCGCCTGACGAATGCGGCGGGTGGCTTCGGCAACGTCCGGGCTCTTCGTGATCGCGCCGCCGACGATCAGGATCTGGGCACCGGCTCGAGTCGCCTGAGCGACCGTCTCCGAATTGAGACCCCCCGCCACCGCGACCGGGATCGGGGAGGCGTGGGCGAGGGCCTCCAGCGCCGCGAACGGGGTCTTGCCCGCCATCTGCATGTCGATCCCAATGTGCCAGCAGACGGCGGCCGCACCCAGCTCTGCGGCCCGTTTCGCGCGCGCCACAGGGTCCGCCACGTTCAGGAGGTCGACCATCACCTCCGCGCCGTACTTCTCGCCCCCGCGAACCGCGTCCGCAATCGTGTCGTCGTCCGCGGCGCCGAGCACCGTCACGAGGTCCGCGCCGGCCTTGGCGGCAATCTCGACCTCGAAAGCCCCGGTATCCATCACCTTGAGGTCGGCGACGATCCGCTGATTCGGGAACGCCCGTTTGAGCTCCCGAACGGCGTCGAGTCCCTCGCTCTTGATCAGGGGAGTCCCCGCCTCGACCCAGTCCGCTCCGCCCTCCACGGCCTCCTTGGCGGCCTGGAGGGCTCGAGACAGATTCTCGAAGTCGAGCGCGACCTGGAGAATCGGATGGTCCAGCTTCACGACGCTTCGAGGCGTTGCGGACTATAAACGATGAGCCGCGTACCCCGGCCTCGTGGTTTCCCGAGGGTCGGTCCGAGTGGTCGCTGGCGATGCGCGCTCGATGGGGAGCGTGGCGTCGGGCTCGGTGGCCCTCGTGGTGACCTCGCCGCCCTATCCCATGATTCCGCAATGGGATCCCCTGTTCGCGAGCTGGGGGGCGACCGAATTCGAAGAGATGCACCGGGAGCTGGACCGCGTGTGGGCCGAGTGTGCACGAGCGCTGGTTCCCGGCGGTCTCCTGGCCGTCAACATCGGGGATGCCCTGCGCAGCCAGGACGGCGAGTTTCAGCTCTGGCCGAACCACGCGCGGGTGATGCAGGCTGCAACCGGACTCGGGCTACGGGCACTGCCCTACGTCCTGTGGAAAAAGCCGACCAACAAGCCCAACGCCTTCCTCGGTTCCGGCTTTCTGCCCCCCAACGCCTACGTGACGCTGGACTGCGAGTTCATTCTGCTGTTCCGGAAAGGGGGACTGCGCCGGTTCCCCTCCGGCTCGGCGGTCCGACGACAGAGCCAGTATCGCAAGGATGAGCGAGATCGCTGGTTCTCCCAGGTGTGGGAGGGGGTTCGTGGCCGCGCCCAGTCGGCGCACGACGGACGCACGGCCGCCTTCCCCGCGGAGATTCCGTGGAGGCTCATCCGGATGTTCTCGGTCATCGGCGACACCGTTCTCGACCCGTTCGCGGGCACTGGTACGACGCTCTGGGAAGCGGCCCGCCTGGGTCGGAATGCCATCGGGGTCGAGCTGGACCCGACCCGGGTCCGAGAGCTTCGCCGGACCAGTGTGCGACTCGCCGGACGCGGTAGCCCATCCTAGAGCTGACGGTGCTGGACCTCTTCCTCGACGGCACGCAGGAGGTACTTGAGCGACGCGTCCGACAACCGGTCCATGTGCAAGAGGAGATAGTGCAGGTAGATCCGCTCGGGACGGCGGGAAGGGCCGGGCGTATGGGGCCGCGTCCCCGGCGTCGGCGGTTCTGGACTGGCGGTCATTTCGTCGAGCGTCGGCTGATGATGCTCGTGGCCGGCCCCGTGGAAGCTTCGGCCGGTCTCCCCCACCAGGGGTGGATGGATGCGAGCCACCGGGTCCTCCGCGGTCTCGGAGTCTTCCTCCGTCTCCGACATCGTCGCGGCGGACGCGGACAGCCGCGGAGTTCCCGGACCGGGAGGCGGTGGCACCGCCTTCAGAAAAGGGTGGGCCGGCCGGCTCGGGTCCTGCATCTCCTCGATGGAGCGTCCGGTGACGTCCTCCACGATATGCCGCAGGTTCCAGGAGTCACGTCGACGGCGTGCCGGTCCCTCCTGGGTCGCGGGAGCGATCTCCGCCATCGTGAGGAGCCTCCCGAACCGGCGGACTTAAACGTGCCGTTCGAGCCGAACTCGAGCCGGGTTCTCGAGTATCGAGGGATCCCTCCGGTAGCCCTTCCAGCCACTCGTACTCGGGGGTCGTGGCCACGATGGCAAGGGGCAGGTGCTGGGGCCCGAAGCGTAGGAGGCCCTCCGAATAGCCCGCCTCCGCCGGAAGTCGGGCCCGAGGCAGCCACTCGGCTTCTGCTTCGGTGAGCCGAAAGAAGTCCCGGGTCTCCGGGGAGACCTCGTTCAGGCGGAGCAGGAAGGTGGCGCGCAGGTTGCGCAGCAGGGACCGGCCCGGTGCGGTGACGAGGAAGTCGTCGGGGCTTTGGCTGAGTACGACCAGTCCCGCGTGGTAGTGACGGACGTGACGAACCAGCTGATCCAGAAACTCCAGGGTCGCAGGGTGCCGGGCGAGGTAGTGCGCCTCGTCGACCACCACGAGCTTGGGTCGATCGTCGGCCCGGAGCCGCGCCGTGAGCGCATCCAGCGCATAGGTCAGGTGGAACGGCAGTTGCTCAACCGGCACGTTGTGGAAATCTAGGTCCAACGGGGTTCCCTCGAGCGACACGGTCGTCGGGCCATCGAGATACCGCAGGGAGCCGGCCGCGAATACGGCGAGAAGGTCCCTCAGACGATCGGCGCCGGCCCGGCCGGCGAGATCCGCCAGGAGGTCCGACCACTGGGGGACCCGCGTTCCCTCCCGATACAGCCGGCTGACCGCGGTGTCCAGGAAGGAGCTCTCCGCATCGGAGAGGCTCGGGAACAATGCTCGCAGCATGGTGCCCACGCGGGCGGCCTTTCCCTCCCGGTCGCCCGCCGTCGACGCGGGATCGAGCGGATTCAGGCGACCCGGGCCCTGGGGCCCGAGCTCCACGACCTCCCCGCCGAGCTGCCGGGTCAGCCGGGCCAGCTCGCCCAAGGGGTCGAGGAAGAAGAGCTGCGTGTCGGGCTCGCACCAGCGGGACCGGAGAGCCCATAGCGCCGCTGCAAACGACTTGCCGGAGCCGGTGCCGCCGAAGATCCCCCAGGAGTGACTGCTGTGAGACCACCGGTCGAGGAAGATCGGGTTGGCATCCGCGAGGAGGAGCCCGACGAGGATTCCGTGTGGTTCGTGGACGCCCTCGTCCACGAATGGAAACAGGGCGGTGACGGCATCCGTGGCCAGCGTGTGCCAGTACCCCGCCGGCCGAGGTCCCCGGTCCGGCAGTGTCAGATCCCGAGGTAGCAAGCCGACCTCGAACGTTGGGACGCGGCATCGGAAGCCGAGTCCGTTCAGCCGATGGACCAGTTTCTTGCGGGCCTGCTCAGCCGGCTCTCGCTGCTTTCCAAAGGCGTGAAAGCTCAGACCGAGATTCCAGAGGTCCTGGTCCCGGGCCGCCACCCGGGCGGCTAGGTCGCGGGCCGTCTCAGCGTCACGGGCGAGTTCGGAAGGACGGGCCCCTGCGCGGTTCACCCTCGTTTCCAGGTCGGCCTCCGCAGTCGCGGCGGCTCTTTCGGCGAGGCTGAGCGCTTCCGATCGCGGCAGCCGGTCGAGCGTCAATCGGAGCCCTGCCGCCTCTGATGTCGGCAGCACAGTACCGAGGAATCCGAAGGGTACTGTGGGGGGCAGTTCGGTCACCAAGAGGGGTGCATCCACCCGGTTTCGAGCGGACGACCAGCTACGTCCCTCTCCGAGCCTCGCCGGCATGTCAGGGGAGTACTCCTGCCAGGCGCGACGCTGGCCAAAGACTGGCTGCGACCACCATCAGGGCCCAGACGGTACCTGACGGCGCGAAGACGCCAACCGCAGCGATGCCCGACCACCCGGCCACGCCGGTCGCCCCTAGCGGTGCGAGGCGCCGGAGGCAGTATCCTGTCTTATGTCGGTTCCGAACCGTGTTCACGGTTCGAATCCAGACGATCCAAGATACAAGGACCGAGAGACAGAGTACGGCGGGCTGAAGCGCCGGCCACGCGACGGCCCCCGCCGCAGCGAGCACCGTACCCGCGACCGCGAGCGGCAAGGGATCGAGCTCGCGGGCCGACGCGATGCGGCTTCCGCCCGTCACGGACATGCAGCGCCTCCGGTCCGTCAGGGCAGCCAGTCTCGTTGCACGGGCTCCGCCGGCACGCCGAGCCGCTGGAGGGCCTCGAGAAGGCCGAGCGTCGCGGACTCACTGTCCCCGCCGTCCCCGCCTATTCTCAAGTCTACCCTCCGCCGGAGGCGAGAGCCCACTAGCAACCGTACGAGCTCGCAGTACGAACGCAGGGCTGCATGGTCAGGGTCGCTCGTTCGGCCGGGCGCCGGCAGGTAGGGGACCGGCGAGAATCGCTCGGTCGTTACCTCGATCGCCACCGGAGCGTCGAGGGCCACCAGCGCCGCCCGCCAGCCTTCGAAGAGCCGTTGCAGTTCCTCCGGGGGCAGATACGCGACCGGGACGCCCCGCGCCCGGATGCCTCCGCCGGAGCGCCGGGTCAGCCCGCGGCGCGGGGATTTCCGTCCCGGGTCTCCACCCAGCATCGTGCGGAGCCCGTACCGGCAGTAGCCGAGGGCATACTCGTCCAAGGGCTGTCCTTCCACTCGAACGAAGGCCAAGAGGGCTCCGGCGCCCAGGAACGGAAGCCAGACCACGGCCGAACTGGCCGAGGCCACAATGGCACCGACAATGGCGGCGCAGAGGAAGGTGGCAAGATTCCGCCCCGAGTCGAAGGGCCCCAGGTGGAGCCGTCGTTCCGCGAGCGGAAAGAACGGGATGTCCGCCAGAGGAGGCTCCCGGTCGACCACGGCGGTTCCCCTCACCCTCTCCGCGGTCCGGAGGTTGGCGGTGTGGCCCCGACCCGGGAGGAGTGCCCCGGAACCGGCGGCGTGGGGGCCGGGACAGTTCGTAGATGCCGGGCGAGGTGGCGACTGCCTTCGATCACCGCGTGTCCGGCGGCGAGGGCTACGCCTCCCGGCAGGGGTGCCTTCCCAAACTGGTTCGCGATGGACCGGACCGAGGAACCGACTTGCGCGGCTCGTCCCGACGAGGGGACGGCGGACGCCAGTGAATTTGCAGCCCCTTGAGAGGTCAGTGAGGCGACCTCCAGGCCCCGCTGCAGTCCGCCGGTGAGAGTGGCGCCCGCGGAGGGGAAACCCATGCCTCCAAGTTGCGTCCGCGAGATCGAGATCAGGTAGGGGGTCCCCACTGCGATCGAGAGATAGGCCAACAGAAGGATGATCGAAGAGGAGCCCACGGCGAGCTCCAAAGGGACCAGCATCGCCGCCGGGACGAAGGCCAGCTCGACGAGCAGCGTCCAGCCGCGTCGTGCCAGCCCGGAGAGCGGCGGAAGCGCCCAGAGGAGCGTGAACAGCGGTAGCAGTACGACCAGAACGGCGATCATCGCGTCCCGGAGAGCGACCACCATCGCGAGCGCGAGGACCATCGAGAACAGGGCGAAACTGACCACGAAGGCGAGGACTCCGTTATCCCAGGAGAACGCGGCACCGCCCGCGGGAAAGAGATTCGTCCACTGACGCCAAGCCCCCCCGTCGAAGCCCGACAGAAGCCGGAACGTGTCGCCCGAGAGACTGAGAAGGGCGGCCACGAGGGGGATGGTGAAGTTCGCTCCCAGTACCGCGATGACCAGTCGCGGGAGCAAGGGCTCCAGCCGGGTCCCGACGGTGTACGAGAACGACCGGAGCAAGTAGAGCCCGGCCAGGGCCACGAGCACCAGCGCGATGCTCGGATCTACGAGATTCGTGACCAGAAAGTCGCTGAAGCGAACCGCAACGGCCAGGAAACCGTTTCCTGCACCCGGGTGGGCCAGTGAAGGGTAGAGCGAAGGTGCCGACAGCTCCGGAACAACGAGGTTGTCGTACGTCGGCTGAATGATCAGTTCCAGAACTGCGGTACCCGCCGTGAACAGCCCGAACAGGATGGCCTGTGCCACGGCATTCCAGTCGATGGAGTTCCAGTCCACCATGGGGTCCTACTGCCCCGTCAGGTGCCGGTCACGACCCAGTTCGCCAGGGCCCAGATGAGGCCGCTGATCGCGCCGACGAACAGCAGGGTGCCAATCAGCGCGTCTCGGGCCCGTTCCTTCGCCAGGACTTTCTTCATGGAATCGTGAGAGAACCAACTGAGCGCGACCCGCGCCCAGACCAACGAGAGCAGCCCTCCTCCCGCGACTGCGGCGAGCGTCACGAGCCGGTTGACGGCGGCGCTGAAGTTCGAGACGGCTGGGTTCGTACTCGAGGCCCCACGAAGATCGCTCGGGACGGAGAGCACGTGCACCGGCGCCGCCACCGGCGTCGAAGCCACGGAAAGGACGATCGAGACCGCAGCGATGGCGAGGAGGGCCACGGAGACGGGAGGCTTCATCGGCTCGCCCCCGGGGGCTCCGCGCCCTGCCATCGAAGGATCTCGTCGGACCCGGGCCCAGCCTCCGAGACGACCGAGCCGGCTCGGAGCAGGGCCCGGAGCGCCACCGAAACCGACTCGGCAGACTCGCCCGCTTCCTCGCAGAGCAACAATAGGGTCTCCCGGTCGATTACGTGCTCCCTCTCGAGGATCGAGCGGACGGTCGGCAGGCCGGAGTGACCCGGGGCCGATTCGAGGGGAGGCTTCCCCCGTCGGCGCCACTTCAGCAGAAACAGGCCCGCGCCAATGGCGAGCAATAGGGTGAGGGCTCCCACACCAACGGCCGCGGAGGAAACGGTAGCGGATGCTGGAGGATCCGGCGCCGGTTCGATGAGGACCTGACGGCTCAGTGTGACAGTGACCCCGAGAGCATCCGTTACCTCGACGTGTTCGACGTAGAGGCCGGGCTCCGGGGGGTCGAAAACCTGGACGAGAGCCCCCGGGCCGGAGAGAGAACCGTTGGTTTCCTCGCCATCGGACAACGTCGCGCGGTAGATGTAGGGAGGGAGCCCGCCAGAGACTCCAATCCGCACCTCGATCGCGTCACCCGACACCATCCCTCCGTCCGTGATGTTGACGCCGAGCGGCGGCAGGATCGTGAGCGTCGCGGAGGTGTTGTCCACAACTCCCAGGCCATCGAGGAGTGAGAGATTGAGCGTCAGCGTACCGGGCTGCAGGAAGGTCAGATTCCGAGCGAAGATTCCATCAGCCGGAAAGGCCCCAACGGAGGTAGTCCCGGGCGACAGCGGTAGAGAGCTCGACAGCGTCCAGCGGAACGGGGGCGTTCCGTAGGCGACGAGGACGTTCAGAAGGATCGGCGTACCAACCTCGCCGACCGACGAGGCCGGTAGCATCTGCACCGTCGTTCCCGGTACGACCGTGAACGTCGCCCCGACCGCGGTGGCGTTCACCCCTAACGCGTCGCTCACCCGGACGACGATCGACGCGGGACCCGTGCTCGCGAACTCGACGCGTTCCGAGTACTCTCCGTCCTGATAGGCCGTAAAGTTCCCCGATACCCCCTCCCCGGAGGCGTTCCAGGTTCCAACAAAGGGCGAAACTCCGCCTTGGAGATCCAGATAGAATGGCACTGGGACGTCGAGCTCGACCTGGCCGTACGGGAAGGCCACGGAGACCGACGGCGGCGGAACGACCCTGACCGACGCAGTCGCCGTGCCTACGGTCCCCTCGGACGTCTCGACTTGGAGGGTGACTCCCAGGAGGCCGGGAAGCTGGGCTACTAAGGTCCAGGTAGGTCCCGAGCCGGTAGCCCCCTCGCTATCGATCCACCGAAAGACGTACGGAACCACGGACGGGACTTGGAGGATCGCGGAGACCTCGAACGGGTGCCCCACATCGGCCGGGTCCGCCGACGCGTGGATGACGACATCGAGGGTTTCGGAAGCCGTCGGGGCCGTTGCAACCGCGGTCGGTGCCCAAAACAGCAGCAGAAAGACCGGGAGCACCGGGATCAGGACCCACGTCGTCCAGGTCCGCTGAGATCTCCGTCGGTCCCGAATCCCCGGTCCATGACTCGCCCGCATCGAACCGCCCCGGTGTTCGACCGGGGGCAGGGTATTTTCGCGAAACCGGCCCGATGAACGGTGGAGGGTGCCTAGGCTCTGGCCAGGAGAAGCGCGACGTGGTCCCGCGAGAACGGCGTGAGGGCTCGCTGGTCAACGACCCTCCACCCCTGCTGTCCGAGGGCCTCCCGCGTTTCGGACACTACGGCGTTCGTCGATTTCCGTTGGGTGACGGACCGGACCTTGAGCATCAGCAGACCGGTTCCCGCGGTGGCCAGACAGCTCCGAGCATTCTCGAGAAAGACCTCGGCCTGGTTGCGCTGGGCAATGTCCTGGTACAGGAAGTCGACCCTACCGACGTCTGCCGCATAACGCTCCGGAAGCTGGGCGTCTGCGAGGATCGGAAAGAGATTCGGCCGGCGTCGGGAAAGGCCCAGGAGTGTGCCGAAGGTGGTCGCGCTCTTCTCGATCGCGAAGAGCTGACTATCGGGGAGCAGATCCGAGAGATGGCTCAGGGTCGTGCCGTGAGCTGCCCCCAGGTAGAGCACCCGATGCGGATGCTCGAAGGGCAGCCGAGTCGCCCCGTTCACGAGGTAGGCCGCGAGTTTCGAGCGCCAGGGATCCCATCGTCGGTACTCGTCGCTGCCCTCGCGGACGACCTCCTCCCCGTACACCCGTTCCCCCGGCCGCAAGTTCCGGGTGTAGAGCTCGCGACCGCGTCGCAGAATTCCGGGCCAGTCGCTCGCGGGCACGGTCCTTGTCAGCCCTCGGTGATCGCGACCTGAACTTCCAGTTCCACCGGGGCGTTCAGCGGGAGGGCCGCCACGCCGATGGTGGCGCGGGCCGGGCGTCCGCGATCCCCGAACACGGCGACCAGGACTTCGGTCGCCCCGTTCGCGACCTCGTGCTGGCGGTCGAAGGAAGCGGCCGAGGCCACGTAGACCACCACGCGCACTACCTGCCGGATCCGATCGAGCGAGCCGAGCGCTGCCTGCAAGGCGCTGAGCGCCTGGAGCATCGCGTCGCGGGCGACGTCCCGGGCTACCTCGGGTGGCACCGTACCGCCCACGAGCCCGGGATGCACGATTCGCCCGTCCTTCCGGACAATCTGGCCGGAGACCCATGCGTAGGCGCCGTGTACCACGACGGAAGAGTAGGTGCCGGCCGGCTCCGGGGGGGCCGGAAGAACCACCCCTAGCTCTCGTAACCGCTGCGTTGCGCTGCCCGCCACGTCCTCCGAACTTCCGGTACTCCCAAAAGACTATGCCGGCGACACACCGGTGAGACCGTCGCCGCGAAGGGTAAAGTCTCGCACGGCGTCGAGGGGTTGGAATGGTCTTCCTATTCCGTCGCTTCCGCAAGGAGAAGAAAGAAGAGCCGCCCAGCCCGGAGTCTACCCCCGAAGCCGCAGAGCCGCCGTCCCCGGAAGCCATTGCGCCAACACCCGCCCCCGAGCCGACGATCCCGGCCGCCCCGGAGCCGACGCCCGAGCCGGCGCCGGAGCCGGAACCGTTGCCGCCAGGCCCCCCTCCCCCTTTGCCAACGGCCAGTCCGGCCGTGAGCGGGGGGGCCCCCACGCCGCCGGGGTCGGAGTGCTTTCTCTGCGGGACGCCCCTCCAGGACCACTATTGCCCGAAGTGCCAGATGACCTGGGCCGAGTGAAGTGCGCGGTCGAACGATGAGCGACGATCGGGTCTGCAGTCCGGCCGCCAGTCTTTTGACGAAGCAGCCCGTCGTTCTAGTCCCGGGGGATGGTACGTGCCCCCTACAGAGCCGGTGGTAGACTGGGAGCTTCGGACGCTGCGTCGGAACTAGGGACCCTCGAACACAAGGTTGTTGACCACCTCTTCGTCCTCTCGCCGGCCTCCGCCGTGAGCTCGGGGATTCACGAGTACGACGGCCGGCTCCCGGACCTTCGACGCGAGGCTACCGACCTGTGGGCCTCGGCGGCGGACAAACTACTCCGGCAAGTGCGGGACCTACCCCTGGAGTCGCTCTCCGCGGGCAGTCGGTACGACCGGATGCTACTCGAGATGGGTCTCGAAAGCGCGCTGTTCGACCTGCGCGATTCCCGAGACTTCGACGTCAATCCGATGGTGCACGTGGGGGGGCTCTCCCTCACGCCCTACACGGTTCGGCCATACGCCACTCTGGAGATCCGAATCGAGGCCATGCATCGCCAACTCGGCGGGGTGCCCCTGGCGCTTAGCCGCGGATTAGACCGGCTCGAGCCCGCGGTGCCCGCCCCGTTCGTCCGGCTCGCCATCGGCATCGCTCGCGGCCTCGAAGCGAACTACCGCGGCGTGGAGCCTCTCGTTCGGTCCTTTAGCGACGCCTCCTTCGAGCGGATTCGAGAGGTCCGAGACCCGGCGATCGACGCCGTACGATCGTTCGCCGAGCGGCTGGAGCAGGAGTGGCTGCCCCGGGCGACGCAGGACTATGCGTTGGGGGAAGAGAAGTTCCAGCGGCTGCTCTGGGTCCGCGAACGGGTCCGGGTTCCGATCGAGGACATTCTGAAAGCCGGTCGGGCCGACCTGGTGCACAATCAGAGCCGTCTCCAAGCGATCGCCAAGGCGGCCAACCCTCCGACGGACGGACCGGGCCTGCTCCAGCGAGCCGCGGCGACCCACCCGACCGCCGCCGAGCTCATCGACCGGGCGCGGGTGTTCGTCGAGGAGATGAAGCTCTTCGTCCGGGAGAAGGAACTTGCGTCCATCCCGGAGCCGGCGGTCTGCCGAGTCGAAGAAACTCCCCCGGACCATCGGGGCCTCTCGACGGCGAGCATGAACGGTCCCGGCCCGTTCGAAACCGCCGGGCAAGAGGGGATGTACTTCGTCACCCCGGCCGACCCCACCTGGTCGGCGGAAACGCAGGACCAGTGGCTGCGCTCCTTCAACGACAGCGTCCTACGAAACGTAACCGCGCACGAGGTCTATCCCGGCCACTTCCTGCAGTTCCTCCACCTGCGTCGCTCCACGGGCGGCTTGGCCCGGAAGGTGATTCTCTCCGGGGCGTTCATCGAGGGATGGGCCCATTACGCGGAGCAGGTCGTCGTCGAGCAGGGCCTCGGAGCCGGGGCCCCCGAGGCCGAAGCGGCCCAGCTGTATGACGCGCTCCTCCGCGACTGCCGGCTGATTTCGGCGATCGGCCTGCACACCCAGGGAATGACCGTTGCCCAGTCGACCGAACTGTTCGAGCGGGAGGGGCTCTGCGAGCCCATCGTCGCGCAGCGAGAGGCCGGCCGCGGAACGTACGATCCGGTCTACTTCGGGTACACGCTCGGAAAGCTCGCGATCCTAGACGCCCGCCATCGTCACTTGCAATCGCAATTCGGAGGGTCTCTCCGGGCGTTCCATGACCGGCTGCTGAGCTACGGGGCGCCCCCCGTCGGCTTCCTGGACGAGTTGCTGCGGGCCTCGTAACCCCCGGCGCGGCGGGGCCCGGCCTACGACGTGGCGCCGCAGTTCGGGCAACGCCCCCGGCTCTCGTCGTACGTCGAGCGGCAGTACGGGCACCGCATCAGTACCGTCGTGGCCGCCGGCGCGGGTGGGACATGCACCTGCACCGTGATGGGCGCCGGACCTCCCCCGAGAACCGGCGGTGGGGCGTCCTGCTTTGCCTCGGCAAAGAACTGGCGCCAGATTTCCGGATGGTCGACCACGAAGTCGACCTCTCCCCGATGCGTCTGGAAGCGCAAACGGGAAGAGTCGAAGAACCGGATCCGGAGTCTCGGCCGATTCACGTGCGCGTCGCTCACCAAGTCGAGCGGGAGGTCGAGCAGTGTGGAGGTCGAGCCGGCGCGGATCAAACCGGGGCGCGTCACTTCGAAGACGAGTCGATAGTTCGTGAGGAAGAGGAGCCCCGCGGCCTTCTGGTGGGTGAGAGACGTCGCCGGCCCCTGGGTCAGGACTTTCTCTCCACGATGGAGGATCATGGCTGGTAGGGCCCCGACGGTGTGACCCGACCCGGGCTCGGGGTCACTGTCCTTTCTTGCCCTTCTGCAGGTCCTTCCCGAGGTTTTCCAACTCCTTGCCTACCTCGTGGACCGCCTTCCGGGTCAGATCGCTCACGTCGCGGACCGCCAGCTTGGCCTCTCCGAGGGCAGCCTTGCCCGTTCGCTTGGCCTCCGAGACGACCGCCTTGGTCGCCTCCACCGTATCCGCGGCGGCCTTGCGCACCGAGCCCGAGGCCCGGGGGGAACCGGGCGGGGGCGGGGCGAGGACCGCCGGTCGGCCACACGCCGGGCAGGCATTCGCTCCTGGGGGTAGGGGGGCTCCGCATCCATCGCAGTTCATGGTCTTCGCTCCGAGGAATACAGTATCCGTCGCGGTCAGATATGGAGGTTGCCTCGGGGAGATCGGTCGTGCCGGCCCCCCGGCGGAGCTCATCTAGCGTCCGGAGTTTCGACCCTCGGGCAGGGACGCATGGAAGACCAGGAAGGGTTCGTCTCCGTTCTCGGCTACAAGCAGTACTATCGGGTCGCGGGGCCGTCCGACGCGCCGGCGACGATCCTCACGCTGCACGGCGGACCGGGGAGCAGCCACCACTACCTGCTGTCGCTCCGGGACCTGACCCGCTGGGGGTATCGGGTCATCTTCTTCGACCAACTCGGCTGCGGGGCTTCGGAGGTTCCGCCGACCACCGACCACTTCAGCCTCGAGCACAACGTCGAGGAAACGGAGGTCCTTCGACAGCAGCTCGGACACGGGAAGGTGCACCTGATCGGGTCCAGTTACGGGGGACTACTCGCGCTCGCGTACGCGATCAAATACCAACAGCACCTGCGCAGTCTCGTAACCGTCGGGGGCCTCGCCGACGTGCCGTTCGCCACCGCCGAAATGGCCCGCCTCATCGACGAGCTGCCGGCGGAAGATGCCCAGGCCATCCACGTACACGGAGACCGCGGCGAGCTCCAGCACCCGGACTATGTCCGGGCGACCCAGCGCTTCTACCACAGTTATCTCTGCCGCCTCCCCACCTGGCCTCCGGAGCTCACCCGGTCGCTCCAGCTCGGGGACGAGCGGCCGGTCTACCGATACATGAACGGCCCGAACGAGTTCACGATCACCGGGACCATCCGGGACATTGACCTACGTCGCCAGCTGCCCACGATCCGCGTGCCGACCTTGGTGCTCGGCGGGAAGTATGACGAGGTCACGCCCGCGGTGGCGGAGCAGATCCACGCCGGCATCGTCGGCGCGCGGCGCGTCACCTTCGACCAGAGTTCCCATACACCCTTCTGGGAGGAACGCGAGGCGTTCATGTCGACGGTCGCATCGTTCCTGGCGGACGTGGACCGGGGCTCGGGCCCGACCCGAACCTAGAAACGGTCGGACCCGGATTCCGGGACGTGGCGGAGGATCACCGACCCCCCGCGTGGGACCTGTACTGGTCGACGGTCGAGGGGCAGCTCGGGGCCGGTCCGAGCGGGTTCGTTCGCTGGGCGCTCCCCTTTCTGCAGTCGGCCCCGGGCACCGAGCTGGTCGAGATCGGATCCGGTGCCGGACGCGACCTCGGGTACCTCCTGGAGAACGGATTCTCGGTCCGCGGGGTCGACTTCTCCTCGGAGGCGGTCCGTATCACGCGGCAGCTCCTCGCGACCCTCCCGCCGGAGGTTTCCGCCCGGGGCCACGTCGAACTCGGTGAGGCCACCGCATTCCTCGGGCGGCTACCCGAGGGAGGTCTGTCCGGGGTCGTCGGCCTGGTGCTCTACGAAACGTTCACCGACCCGGAATTGGACGCGCTCTTCCGCGGCATCCTCCGGACGCTCCGACCGGGCGGCGTCCACCTGTGGTGCGTCCGGGACGACGCCCATCCGCTCCGCGAGAAGGTGACGATGGTACCGCCGAACCAGGGAGGGCCCCCGGGTCGGACGGTCGGGCACACCTTCTTCTCCCGGTCGAGGTGCGATATCCTCACCGGGCTTGGCTTCGAACGAATTGCGCTCGAGCCCCGACCCGAGACCCACTACTTCTTCGTCGCCGACCGAAAACCGGTCGCCGGGGCGCCCGGCGCTCAGTGACGTCGCTTGGGGTGCACGACCTCGATCCAGATCCCGTCGGGGTCCGCGACATACCCGAGGTCATACTCGTCCGCGTGCTCAACCTCGCGGACGACCCGGCCTCCGAGTTCTACCAGCCGCGAGGCCGTCGTCTCTACATCGTCGACTTCGAAGGCGAGATGGTCGAGCTCGCTGCCCGGGGTATACCGGGCCCCGGGATACCAGTTGAGCTCGAGAAGCTGATGCCCGCCCGGTGTCCGGAGGGTCGCAGTCTCCCCGCCGGTCGCAGCGACCAGGTCCCGTCCGACGACCTCCATGCCCAGGCCTTCCCGGTAGAACCGGAGCGACCGCTCGAGGTCGGTCACCTCGATACCGGTGTACAGGAACTTCATTCCCGGGCATCAACGCCCGGGAGTCCTTCAACCTGCCGGGACCGGACGGGCCGGCGAATGCGCTCCGTCCACCGTTCAGCGAACGGCCTTGGCACCGGCTTCCGCAACGGCATGGTCGTGCTCGACCGTGCTGCCGCTGACCCCGATGGCACCGATGACTTCGCCCTGCGCGTTCTTGATCGGGACGCCGCCCGGGAAGGTGATGAGACCCTCGTTGGAGTGCTCGATCGCGTACAGGGGACCACCCGGCTGGGAAAGTTTGCCGAGTTCTCCGGTGTTCATGTTGAAGTACCGGGCTGTCCGGGCCTTCTTGTGCGCGATATCGATGCTTCCGAGCCACGCCTCGTCCATGCGGATGAAGCCCTTGAGATTCGCTCCGGCGTCGACGATGGCAATGTCCATTTTGGTCTTGAGTTCCTGCGCCTTCTTCATCGCGGCTTCGAGCGCAGCCCAGGCCTGAGCGTGTGTGATATCCGACATGTGGGGTCTCCCCGCGCCGGGGAGCGGGACGGGCTACTTACTACTTCCGGAGCCGGCCCGCTGACGGACGGGCGGGACGGCCGGCCCGGTCCACTGCCCTACGGCTTCAGGACGACCTTGATGATGCCCCCGACCCGCTTGTCGAACTGCTCGTAGAGCTTCGGGGCATTCTCGAGCGGCTCCCGGTGCGTCACCACGACCGAAGGGTCCACGCGACCGTTCTCGATCGCGCGCATGAGGTACCGGTTGTAGTTCTTCACATTGCACTGGCCCATCCGGAAGCCGAGTTCCCGGGTGAAGGCGGCTCCGAGCGGAAAACTCACCCGGCCCTCCTTGTCCTGGGGGGTGGGCGCGAACAAACCGGGCATGCCGATGACGGCGCCCTTCTTGGCGACCTTCATCAGCGTCTCGAGCACGACGAGCGGTTTGGCCTCCACCTTGGGTCCGGGTGCCACCACGCCCTTGCCCGTCGCCTCGTAGCCCACGGCCTCAACGCAGGCATCCGCGCCGGCCCCGTCGGTATCATCCAGGACCCGCTGGACCGGATCCTCCTTGTCGACGTTGACCGCCGTGGCGCCGATCTTCTTTGCCATCGCCAGCCGCTCGGGTACCCGATCGAAGGCGTAGACCTTGGCCGCGCCGCGCAGCAGCGCGGCCATCTGGGCCATCAGGCCCACAGGGCCGCAGCCCCCGACCGCGACGATCTGGCCGGGCCTTACGCCCGCGATGTCACACCCGAAGTACCCGGTGGGAAAGATGTCGGCGAGCAGTACGGCCTGGTCGTCGCGGACACCGTCCGGTATCTGGAGACACATCGTGTCGGCGTACGGCACTCGAAGGTACTCGGCCTGCCCGCCGTCGAATCCGCCCAACAGCTTGGCATAGCCGAATGCGGCGCCGGGCCCCTTCGGGTAGAACGGATTCGCGTTGTCGCACATCGACCAGAGGCCGCTGTTGCAGAACTCGCACGCCCCGCAGCTGATGTTGAAGGGGACCACGACCCGGTCGCCCTTCTTGACCCAGTGAACGGCACCCCCGACCTCTTCGACGACGCCCACGTTCTCGTGGCCGAGGATTTGCCCGGGGAGATCGGGTGCAATGAGGCCGTGGTACAGGTGGAGGTCCGAGCCACAGATGCACGTCGCCGTGATCTTGAGGACAACGTCGGTAGGGTCCTTGACCTTCGGCTTGGGCTTGTCCTCGATTGCCAGCTGGTAAGGCCCCTTGTAGACGTTCGCCTTCAGAAAATCACCCGGCCCGGAGTCGGGACCTCCCTACTTAATCGTTCGGTCCGCGGTTTCGGACTCCCTCACGGACGAGACGCCGGTCGGACCGCTCGATTCGGGACGATGGCCCGCAGGGCGGGGAGTGTCGCAATGGCAAGGAGTCCGAACAGGACCCATCCCCACGTGAAATTCGTATGAACGACGACGACCGCGAACAGAACGGCCGCGCCCCCTTGCGCCACTACCTGGGCCGTCTCCAGGAAGCCGATCGCGACGGCGGATCCGCCCTGTTGGACCTCCGGAAAGTGCGAGGTCATCACGAAGAAGATCGGGAGAGTCGCCCCGGCCAGCAAGCCGAGGAACGCGAACTCCACGACGAGCTCCAGAGCGTCGAGGAACGGGATGGCTACGGCCGCCGCGCCGAATGCCGCCGTCAGGAGCGCCGCGACCCATCGCCGGTCCATCCCCCGCTCACCCACCCAGGTCCCGAGGAGGCTCCCCGGAATGGTGGTGGCGAGACCCACGGCCCCTAGCAGCCCGGCGAGGCCGATCCCCCACCCCGGGTGGACATCGTGGAGGTACGACGAGATGAAGTCCAGACCGACCGCGATCGCCATGGAAATGCCGGCGAATCCGATCGAGAGGCCCCAGACCGACGGGGAGCGGAGCACTCGACGGGCCGTGTCGGCTCTGGCGACCGGCGCTGGCGGTGCCTCTGGGTGGTGCAGGGCGGGAAGGGTCAACGCGCATACCACGGCCGCCGCGATGGAGAGGGAGGCGGCGATGCCGAACACGTACTGCCACCCGTAGGTGGGTCCCCACAGCGCGCCGAGGACAAACCCGAGGGCACCGCCAAATCCGAGCCCGGTGCTGACGAAGAGTCCGAGGACGAGTGACCGCAGCCGCTCGGGGAGCAATTCCGCCTGGAAGGCAAGTGACGGCGCAAAGAACAGTCCGCCCCCCGCCCCGACCGCGACCCGGAGACTCGCCAGCTCGAGCGGAGTGGTCGCCCCGAGACAGAGGAGGCCGGCCAGTCCCATGAGGGAGAGACCCGCTACGAGGGTCGTGCGATGTCCCCATCGCAGGACGGCCAGGCCGGACGGCAGGGAGGTCGCCGCGTAGCCGATCGGGAATCCGGCTACGACCAGGCCGAGCTGTCCGACCCCCACCCGAAACGACTCGCCGATGATCGGCAGCAGAATCTCGGCGGCGGTCCAGGTGATCTCGAGGACGAAGACTCCGGCAAAGAGGGCGACGATTGCCGGCAGTCGTACCCCCACGGGATCGGGGGTCCCGGAGGAAGCGCCTTTCACAGGATCCGGGAAGACCACTCGGCGGGGGTACAAGCCACTCTCGGCGGACTCACCGACCGGCCAACAGAACCATCAACCCCCACGAACTGCCGGGCTCCGAGCGGATCCGAGTGGCTGGACCGTCCTCCTCCCCCGTTCCCGGCAGCGTCAGCACCCAGCCTTCCTGGGGGCGTCTCGGTCTCGAGTTCGTCACCGACCTCGTCGGCTGGCTCATCGTTCTGGGGGTGCTGGACGCCGTGGGCTCCGCGACGCTCGACAAGATCACCAAGAACCTCTTCGGAGAACTGGTCCTGATCCTGGTCCTGTTCTTCGCGGTAACGGTCATCGTCCGCATCGGGTTCATCGTGCTGGCGCGCCGGGCACTCGCGTAGGAGTCCGGGTGTCCCGCCGATCGTCCTCCGCGGGACCGTCGGGACGGGTTTACGATTTCGATACGTAATCGAAAATTGACCCGTCGAGTTAAGTACCCGCCCGGAGTGGGAGGTGCGATGACCGCTCGCACTTCGGGCCGAACGCCTCCCTGGCAGCGGGGATTCCTCGGACACTACGCGCTCTCCGTACTCGGCCAAGGGCCAGTGTACGCGCATCAGCTGTCGGCCCAGATCGCGGCTCGTACGCAGGGCGCCTGGTCGCCGAGTCCCGGGGCGATCTATCCCGCCTTCCGATCCCTCGAAGCCCGGGGCTTGGTCCGAGCCGAGCGCCGCGACGGCCGGCGGATCTACTTCATTACGGCGGCCGGCCGGCGGCATCTGGCGCAGGTCCGGGAGGCCCGAGGGCGATGGGGGGAGCGCTTCGGCGGCTCCTGGCGCCTGATGCTCGATATCATCGGGCCCGAACGTCGGGCGGAGACGGGGCTCCGCCGGCTTCGACAGGCCCTGGAGATGAGCGAAGCCTTGGTGGGCGGCGAGGAGGAACTCTTGACCGCCTCGGAACGGGCGGCCCTCCGCCGCTCCGTCATGGCCGAGCTCCGGGGCTCGCTCCGCCGTCTCGGTACCGGAGGTCGGAGGAGCTGATGCTCGCGGACCATTCTGCCGACGCCATCTGGGCGCACGACCTCACGAAGGTCTACGGCAAGCTCACCGCGGTCGATCACGTCGAGATGGAGGTCCCCTCGGGCGGAGTGTTCGGCCTGCTCGGGCCGAATGGGGCCGGCAAGACGACGATCATCAAGCTCCTCACCGGGCTCACCGACCTGTCGGCCGGGGAGGCCCAGGTCGCCGGGTACGATGTGCGTCGGCAGCCGATGCAGGTGAAGCAGCGCATCGGCTGGGTCGCCGCCGAGGTGATCCTGGACGACGATTTCAGCGCCATCGAGAACCTCTGGCTCCAGGCGAAGCTGCAACGCCTGACCGATTGGCGGCCTCGGGCCGAGCAACTCCTCCGCTACTTCGATCTCACGGCCCGGGAGAAGGACAAGGTCAGCACGTTCTCCACGGGGATGCGGAAGAAGCTCGAGATCGCCCTGGCACTCCTGCATCAGCCATCGGTCATTTTCATGGACGAACCCACGATCGGGCTCGACCCGGGAACCCGGCGGATGCTCTGGGAACTCATCACGGGCGTGAACAAGGAGTTCGGCATCACGGTCCTCCTGACGAGCCACTATATCGAGGAGGCCGACGCCTTGTGCAACCAGATCGCGATCATCGACCACGGCAAGTTCGTCGCGACCGGTGCGCCCTCCGAGCTCAAATCGAAGGTCCGGGGCGACTTCATCGAGCTCGACACGACCGAACAGGTCACGGAAGCCATGCTGCGGGCGATCCCGGGCATCTCCGAGGTCCGCACTCAGGGGAAGACCTGGGTTCTCCGCACCTCGTCCGCGGAGGAGGTCCTGCCGAGGCTGCTGACGCATGTGGACCCCCGGGACGTCCGCCGAATCAATGTGGAGCGGCCGAGCCTCGAGACCGTCTTCCTGGACCTTACGGGTCGGAAGATCGATGAGGACAGCGGAGACGTCCACGATTACCGGAAGTTCTACGCCACCGTACGGAGGGCCCGGCAGTGAGCGGAGAGACCCGGTTCGCCACGATCACTCGGCCCGCCGATGCGACGACCTCCCCCGCGATCGGTCAGGGAAGCCAGTTCGTGGGCCTCTATGCGCGGGAGCTGCTCCGGACCTTCCGGAATCCGTGGGTACTCGTCATCACGATCGTGCAACCGTTCATGTGGCTCGCCTTCTTCGGGAACAGCTTTGCCGCCGTTCCGCTCACCGAGCTCGAGGAGCTCCTACACATCCAGATCCAGAGCTACGTCCAGTTCCTGCTGCCCGGCGTCCTCGCCACCTCGATGCTCACGGTAGGCATGTTCGGCTCGATGAGCACCATCCAGGACAAGCGGTTTGGGTACATGAAGCGGATTTTGCTGACCCCGACCCGACGCGCGACCATCTACCTCGCCAAGGCACTGGGCTCGGCCAGCCGTGGACTGGTCCAGATCCCGGTCATGATCGCCGCCGCGCTGGTGTTCGGGGTCCGGTTCAACGGGGACCCGTTGCTGTGGGCCGCCTGGATCCTGTCGCTGGCCCTGCTCGGGTTCGGCTTCTCCTGCATGTTTCTCGCGGTCACGGCCTCGAGTACGGACTGGCAGACCCCGGGGGTCATCTCGAACTTCATCACGATGCCCCTGATGTTCGCGAGCGGCGCGCTGTTCCCCTCCGTCAACTTTCCCGAGTGGATGCGGGTGATCGCGAACTGGAACCCGGTCGGGTACACCGCCCTCTTCGGACGGGCGGTCGTGGTACAGGGGGTGGCCCACTGGAACTATCTGGGCTACGTGGCCATCTTCGCGGCCATCATGGTCACGATCGGAACGTTCGTGGCGTCGCGCTACCTCAAGGCGGAGTGACGCATCGGCCCTGGACCCCCCCGTCGTCGGCGACCGAGCGCGTCGTTCCTCTTCGGGCGCCCCGCCGTTGGCCACGCTCGGTGACGGAGGGTCCGGTGGGCCGATTCGCTCCCGTCCCCCGACGCGGGTCTGCCGGCTTCGAGGGGAACCAAGCGATTATGTGACCTGGCCCGAGATGGTCGGGCATGGGCCTCGCGCTGCTGTTCGTAACTGCCCTCATTGCCGGCCTCTCCCTGGTCAACGTCACGGTCGCGGGGGCCGCCTGGTCGCGGGCCCGGGACCCACGGCTCCTCCTGGTGGCCGGAGCGAATACGGGACTGTTCCTGGTCGGGCTCCTGTGGGCGTGGGGGCAGGTCCCGAGCGGACCCAGCGAGTTCGCAACTCCGTCCTGGCCGATCGTGCTGCTGGTCCTCCTGGTCACAGTGCTCCTGCTCGGGACCGCCCTGATCCCCCGTCGCGCGTGACCGATGGAGGACGACCTCCTCGCGCTCGAAAGCCGACGCCGGATTTACACCATCGTCGTCGGATCGCCAGGGCTCGGCAGCCGGGAGATCCAGCGGCAGGCGGAGATGGCGTGGGGGGAAACCACCTACCATCTGGACCGGCTGGTGTCCGCGGGCCTGGTCCACCGGGAGACCGGGGGGCATCAGGACTTCTACTTCGCGTCGACCGTGCCGCTCGGCGATCGCACGTTGCTGCGTCTGGCCCGGGCCGAGGCCTCTCGACGTCTCCTCGGGGCGTTGCTGACCGAATCCGACCTCACCGTGCCCGAGCTCGAGCAGCGCACCCAGCTCAGCGCGGGACGGTTGTCCATCCACCTGCGTCGGTTTCTCGAGACCGGCTTGGTGATGGCCGGACGACGTGAACGGTTCCGAACCTTCCACATTGCGGACCGCGAGCGGGTGATCCGCCTCCTCGTCGCGTATCGCCAGAGTTACGCCGATGGCTGGGTCGACCGCCTGCTCGAGACGTGGTCCGAGGTGTTCCGTCCGTGAAGGTTTCGGGATTGGACCATCGGTTTTCGTGGCCGCACCAAAAACGAGGTGATGGCTCCCTGCCGTCCTCACGTCCGATGAGGAGCGGGCCGGCCCACGGGTCCCCACGTGTCTGCCTCTCCCGGACGCGTCTCCCCGCCGGTTCGTTCCTCGTCCTGGGCGCGGTAGCCCTGCTGCTGGCGCTGTCGACCGTCCGGGCAGATTCCAGCGGCTACGGAGGCGAGGAGTACGAGTGGACGAACGGCTCCGTGCTGTGTGTCTTCAACGACAGCGTTCCGTCCGTCACGGTATCGGCCGATGACCTCAACGCGTCCGGCATGGACGGCGGCCTCGGAGCGGTCGAGGAAGTCTCCACGGCGACGGGTGCGGTCGTCAGCCAGGCGTTGATGAGTTCGCTCTCCTGGGAGCCCGAGAACGTGAGTTCCGCGTCCGCCTATGCGATGAGCTACTCGGAGGACGTCACCGTCTCCACGGTCGGCTCGACGCCGACGGCCCTCGGCGCCGCCGGGATCTCCGTGACCTTCACCCTCGACCGAACCGCGACGGCGCCCAACCTCTCGGACCGGGTGACGTTCCAGGTCGCCGTCGACAATTGGCCATGGCAGTCGACGCAAGACACGCTCGCGCTGATCGTGCCGATCTGGTCGGCCGATGCGTCGACGGAGCATGTCGTCGTGTCCTCGTCGTCGAGCGCCCGGGTCGAGAGCGTCTCGTCGTCGACCGGTCAGATGCGGGAGTACTTCGAAGCCGGCACTACGGCCGAGACCGCCACCGGGACGTCGGTGCCGGTGGGCGTGAAGACCGTCGAGGCCGACGGGGTGGCCACCGCCACGCTGACCCTGGGGAGCCCGGCCACCGGTGCGACGGGCCTGACGTACTCAGCGACCTTCGGGGTCGCGCCGACGACGCGGGTCCTTGGCATTCCGCTCTACGACTACGCGGTGGTGGCCGGCGGAGCCGGGCTGGTGGCGCTCGTGGTGGGCGTCGGAACGGGCCGGATCCGTCGGACCCCGTCGGATCTGACCTATGTGGAGGAGTCGGAATGAACGAACCCCCGGAGCCGGTGGAGGGACCTACCCAACCGCAGCGCGTCGTGACGCTTCCGTGCGGCCACCTCGTAGAGGTCGACCGGGAAGCGTCGTGGATCGCCCTCTCGGGCCCGGTACTGAATCATCAGGCCGAATGTCGCCCTCCGTCTCGCGTCGTATCGGCGTGGTTCCTCGATGACGGCCTGGATGCCCCGATACCTCTGGAGCGTTCTCCATCGCTGCCGGAGCTCCGGCCGGCCTTGCCCATCGCTTGGATCTAGTCGGCAACCCGGGAACCCGACCGGGCGGTTCGGGGTTCGCACCCCATCGACCGCTCGGTCGGGCCCGGGGAACGGGTTCTCCTACCGGATTCGGATCCGGTGCTCTTCCCCCGGCTCGAGCTTCGGCACCGTCACGGTGAGGATGCCGCTGTCCAGGTTCGCCTCGGCCTTCGTGGGGACGATCGGGGTGGGGAACGTCACCCGGCGCCGGTAGTGGGCTCCGCTCCGCTCGCGGTAGACGTAGTTCTTGGTCTCCGTCTCCTTGACGGCTTCCGTCGTCGCCTTCAGGTCCAGGTTCTGGCCCCAGAACCGGATCTCCACCTTGTCCTTCGGTACGCCCGGGAGGTTCGTCCGGACGAGGTAGCTGGTCGGGGTCTCCTCGAGGTCGACGGGGGGGGTCAGGCCGATCTCCAGTTCGCTCGGGAGCATGCGGACCGTCGGGGTACGCATCAGGTTGCGGATCCGGTTCTCGAAGAACTCGAGGTCGAGTCCGACATCCCGTACGTCCTGGCGGAAGTGCTCCAGCATCTGGTCTCCCGCGATCTCGATCTGGCGGGGGCTCAGGGGTTCGTCATAGGTCTTGACACGGCGTTCGGTGCTCACGGCCATGCGTGTCTGCCTCCGCAGCGAGCACCGAGCGCGTTCGGAAAGAGCGTCCGTCGATGCGTGTTCACGAGAGAGCTTCTTAGGCACCGGGGCATCTAGGATGCCCTCGTATCCGGGGCGGGAGCCGCCGCCGCGCCCCGTCGCTCAGCCCTTCGTGAACAGGTAGTCGCGGATCGCCCCCTTGTCGAGCGTCAGCAGAACGCCCCGCAGCACGCCCGCGTTGTACTCGCTCCCCGGGTTGAACACCGGGACGGGCCGGCCGCCCGTCGCGCCCACCAGGTCCCGGCCCGAGGATTCATGGATGTGTCCGTGGAGGCCGGCGATCGGCCGGAACTCCTCGAGAACGGTCCGGACCGCCGGACTGCCGACCGAGGACATCACGAGCTGTCCGGCCTGCATCACGGGTCGGAGGTCGGGGGTGAGCTGGGGCGCCTTGTCGATCACGGTGTCCCGGGGCGGGGCGTGGGCGACCAGCAGGGTTCGACTCGGGTCGGCGGTCCGGACGAGCCGACGCAGGCCCTCCAGCAGCTGGGCGTCGGGGATCTCGCGCGGGGTGTTCCATGGCGTCGGGTTCGAGTATCCGTATCCGGCGATCTGGTAGCCCTCCCGGAACTCCACCACCTGTTCGTCGTAGGCGACGACCACGTCGCTGGGGGTCGTGCGGATGAACTCCGCCACTTCGGGATAGTCGTCGTTGCCGGCCAGCAGGTAGATCCGGGTACCGAGGGAGCGGAGCTTCTCCTCGGCCTTCGCGTAGAATCGTCGGAGGTCGGCGAGCATTTCCCGGAGAAAGACCGCGCGCTGCCGCGACTTGTCGGCCGCGAGCTCGGCGTATTCGCCCGGGGAGACGACCGTGTAGTAGAACCCCGCGTTCCGGATCTGCTTCTGGACGTCCGGCAGCTCGGCCCGGGAGAACTCCCGGTTGACGCCGAACAACTCGCCGGCGAGCGACCCGTCGGGCCGCTCGAGGATCGGCACGAGTACCTTCCCCGTGATGTCGCCCGCAACGACCAGGTCCCGAACGCCGTAGAACTTCGCCGAGTTCACGGCCTTGTTCATCACGACCTCCGAGCCGTGGAGGTCGGCGACCAGCAGGAACTTGACCGCGGCCATCGCGTCCCAAACGCCCGAATCCACCGTACGGGACTACAAGAGCGACCCGGCACCGGCCGGGTCGGTCACTCCGGCGGGATCTCCTTGAGCGCCAGCTCGAGGTCGATGCCGCGCGCCCTTCGGGCGGCCTTCGAGATGTAGTAGACGACGAATCCTCCGATGAACAGGGAGACCGCCACGAACGAGCCGATGATCGTATCCGTCGTGTTGCCCGGCACGTAGATCAGGAAACCGGGCTGGGTGAAGAAGCCGTACAGCAGCACCCCGATGAACACGGTCGCGATCGCCCCGACGAGCGAGATGACCGGTATCGGCCCGATCCGCTTGGACTGGATCCCGGAGTTCGTGTAGAGCGTCTTGCGGAGCGGGAAGAAGATCGCCGCGATCGACACGATGAAGAAGTCGATCACGAGCCCGGCCGTGCTCGCCGCGAAGAACTGCACGAACTGCGCGACGTACGTGTAGGGGATCAGGAACGCTTCGGAGAGGATGAACGCGAACAGGATCGCGTAGGTGGGCGAGTGGAACCGGGGACTCACCCGGGAGAGCCGCTCGGGCAGGATCCGGTCGAACGACCAGGCCATCACATTCCGGCTCATGGTCAGGTACAGGAACGGGACGATCGCGAGCGACCAGGCCGTGATCCCGAGGCCGATCAGGTTCAGGACGAACTGGTTCTTCCCGGCCAGGATTCCCGCGAAGAAGACCAAGGACGGCGGGACCGACAGCGGATAGTTCGCCGGTGCCGCATAGTAGAGGGCGTACAGGGAGCCCAGGAACTGGTTCCCGATGGTGTGCGTCAGTCCCCAGGCCATCAGCAGGACGAGGCCTGTCAGGATGAGCAGCGAGCCGATCAGGGCCACCGGTGCCGCCCGCCGGGCGTTCCGGATCTCCCCGCCGACGTACGACGAGTACTGGAAGAAGATCAGGGTCTCGGCCGCAAAGCCGATTCCGAGGAGCGACGGGGCGAGCTGGTTCCAGTTGGCGACCGTGGGGAAGACCCCGGTCGTGTTGGCGGTGGTGATGACGGCCTGGTAGTTCGCGTAGGCGTTGAACGCGGTGACGAACTGGGCGTGGGTGCTCGCAGCGATCACGATGATCGCCGTCACCGTTCCGACGATCGCCACCGCGAACAGGACCCGGAGGACGTTGAGGGTGAGCCGCAGGCCGGTGAGGACGAGACCGGCCATCACGATGTTGACGATCGTGGCCGTGATGAATTCGCCATTCTGGGTCCCGAAGTAGTTGCCCAGACTCACCAGGCCCGAGCTCCCGTTGATCGTGCCGAGCGTGGTGAGCCAGCCCGACAGCCCAAGCGACGCGACAAAGGATGCGTAGGCTGCGATGTAGAAGATCGTCCAGATCGTCAGGGAGAAGTTGGCGGCGAAGCCGATCGACGGAAAGAGCGAGCGCGTGTTGTAGACGTAATCGCCACCGGACCGGGGCATGGCGACGTTGAACAGCCAGTAGACGATCGACAGCGAGAAGCTGGCCACGGCGGCGAACAGAACGGCCTCGAGAAGGTTGACCCCGGGGAGCGTGTACGGCAGGACCAGGAGTCCGACGCTCCCGATCACCAAGTTCGCGATGACCAGGTTGATGATCACCGCGTCCGCGGTCGTTATCTGACGAACGAGGCCGGTCGCCTCCCGGACGAACGCCTGGGGGACTTGTTTGACGTCCAAGCTATCGCTTTCCCGTACGGCTGGGGCGGGGAGTCGCCTCCGGCTATTTCAATCTTCAGAAACGCATCGAGCGCGGTCCGGCCCGGCCGTCCGCGCGCCGGACGCACGCACCGGCTCGGCACCGGTCGACATCTGCCGCACCCTGCCGCATCCCCGCCGGCGCGCTGGACTGGGCGTCCATTCGGCTCGACGGGGCCTCCATATGCCGGCCCTCGGGTCGCTGCGCGAGGGAACGATGCCGCGAACCCACGCGACCCCGGTGCTATCGCATCTGCTGAGAGAACAAGCGAACGCCGTCCAGCTGTACCTGCAGTACAAGGGCTACCACTGGAACGTCGCCGGCCCGCTGTTCCGGGAGCTGCACCTGCTCTTCGACGAGCACGCAGCCACCGTGTTCGGGACGATCGACGCCCTGGCCGAACGTCAGCGGATGCTGGGAGCCCCCGCGGCCTACACGCTCGAGGAACTCCGGAGCGCGTCCACGCTGCCGGCGGAGGGCACGCTTCCCGGATCGACCCGGGAGATGCTCGCACGTCTGCTGGCCGCGCACCGGACGATCATCGAGGGAATGCACGCGGGGTTCAAGGCGGCCGACGTGGAGGGAGACCCGGGCACGGCGGACCTGTTCGCCCGGTTCGTCCAGTCGCACCAGAAGATGGAATGGTTCCTCCGGGAACTGGCGAGCGAGCCGCCGGTCGTTGCCGAGGAGCAAAGCCGTTCGGCGTACGTCGGAGAGAAGGCGACCTACGGCTCCACGATCCCGACATCGCACGGTACCCCCTCGTTCCCGGGGCACCCGATGACCTCGTGAACGGTCCGGGTTCGCCCCCCGGCCCCGGGACCCTGGTCCCGGGGCCGGCCGTCACTCACTGCGACGGCGGCGGACTCGCGGGGGGCTGGCTCTCGTCCCACTCTTTCGGCGGGGGCGCCGACTTCCATTCCTGCGCCGGCGGCGGTGAGGGCGCGCCGGGTCGGGAGCTCGCTCGGCGAGCGTAGTAGATCATGCCCACCAGGAACACGACGGCGAGGATGCCCAGGAGCACGACCAGTCCCTCGAAGAGCAGTCCCGGTCCGGAGCTCGTCGTCGGTGTCGACGTGAGGGTGACGTTGAGGTAGCCCGTGCCTTGGGACGGGACGGAGACGTTGTTGAAGTAGGTCTCGTACCCGGTCGCAGAGACCTCCACGGCGGCGACGCCCGCGGCGACGCTGGCCGTGACCGCACCGTTCGCGAGCACGACGGGGGTCCCGTCCACCCACGCATGGGCCGCCACGGGGAGGACGGCCAGCTTGAGCGAGCCGGGCAGGAGCGTGAAGGCCACCGACGCCGTGGCCCCGGAGCTTCCGACCTGTACGGGTTCGGATGCGGGGGACGGCGTGTAGCCCGTCGCAACGAAGGAGGCGGTATAGCTGCCCGCCGCGACGTCGAACGTGACCGTCGGGGTGTCGCTCGAGGAGCTCTGGGGGAGGTTGTCCGTGCCGGCACCGGTGATGGTGGCCGTCCACTCTGCGCCGATGCTGAGGCCCGTCGCCGTGATCGTGAGAGGCACTCCGACCGCAAACGTGACGTCGAAGCTCGTCGGCGCCCCGTCGACCGTGACGGTCGGCGACGCGATGACCACGTATCCACTCGGCCCGGACACCGCGACCGCGTACGTTCCATCCGCGAGAGGAATCTCGATCGTGGAGGTCGTCGAGCCCTGCGTCATGCCGGCGACCGACACGCTCCAGTTGTCCCCCGCCGGGAGACCGCTGGCGCTGAACGTCACCACAAAGGTCACCTCGGGTACGAGCGGGACGTAGTCCCCTCCGGTCAGGATCAGCCCGTTGTCGGTGAACGGAAGCGGTCCTCCGCTGTAGCTGGTCCAGTAGTTGCCGCCCTGATAGTTCGTGTCCACGATGCTGCCCGTCAGGATGAAGCCGTTGACGACCCGCTGGTCGGTGAGAGGCTGCCGGGAAACGTTCCAGGCATCGGCGTAGGGAACGAAGCCACACTCGCCGAACTGCGCGCACAGGAACGGGTCGAACGGGTCCGTGAGCGCCGAGAGCGGTACCTCGAAGGCGTTGTCGTAGATCAGGTCTCCCGACTCGGACTCGTTAACGCCCGTCACGTTGGCGCCGCTGTCGTCGATCGAGCCCAGGCTGGTGGTGTCGATCGTTCCCGATACGAAGGTGTTCCCCCAGATCGTGTTGCCGGAACCGCCGTAGAGCAGGATGGCACCGCCCTGGTCTTCGAACGTGTTCGAGGCGATGAGCACGTTCTCGCAGCCCCACACGAGCACCGCGCTCTCCGGGTACTCCGTCTGGAAGAGGCTCATCCACCCCGAGATCCCCGTTCCGTCAACGAGGGAGATGTCGGACGCGTCGTAGAAGTTGATGCCGAGGTCGTTCGAGGTCGGAAGACCCAGGCCGGCCGTGAACCCCGGAACGTACGGCGCGGTGAACTCGAACGCCGGGATGTTGATGAGGAACGACGGCGGGGTGACGTCGACGAAGGCGGTCGTGTTCGCCAGGAGCAGTCCGGGGAAGACCGGGAAGAGATAATCGTCCCACTGCGCGAACACGGCGTCCAAGGGGCCGACCTGGTTGTTGTCCAAGACGTAGGGGTCCGCCGCCGTTCCGGTGCCGCTCGAGGAGATCGCCCCGAGCTCACTGTTGTTGAGCGCAAAGAGGGGCGTATAGATCCCCTGCGACCTGTCGAGCGCCAGGTCTTCGGTCAGGGTTCGCGGGCTCCCGTCGAGCGTTAGGCTCCGGGCCACGGGGTCGTGGTCACTCAGCAGGAAGTCGAGATAGAACGTGCCGTGCGACGGCAGGTAAAACGTGGTCGGCGAGACCGCCGGGCTCGGGACCCACTGCGCCTGCTTCGTCTTCTCGGTGCCGCCGGGGTTGACGAAGATGAACGAATTGGTCGGGTGCAGATGCACCGTGACCGCTACGGCGCCGGAGGCCCCGGAGTAGTTCCAAAGCCCGCCGACGAACGCCGGGCCGCTTCGGACCTCCGCGATGGGGTGAGTGCCGCCACTGGAATAGACGAGCAGGCCGACGGAGGTCTCGCCGGTCTCCTCCCCGGCGTTGTACGCCGAGGGCACAGTTTCCATCTGATCGGCGGTCTCATTCCAGAACTGAAGGTTGACGGTGGCGTTCGCCTCGTAGAAGGCGGTCGTGTCGCCGTCGTCGTTGCCCAGGAGGTCGATCTCCATGTCGTTGATGAGGCCGATCGGGTCGTACTGGTAGCCGTCCGACTGGTACTGCGGAGTAAGGGCGGGCGCCGTCGGCGTCCCGACCGTGGAGTTGAAGATGAGCCAGTCGAACGAGGCGGCCTGGTGGAACGTCGCGTTGGTCACGCTGTAGTTGAAGTAGAAGGCCGGCCGGTCGTCGATGACGGTCGTATTCAGGTACATCGTGAGCGAGAACGGGTACCCGACCGTGATGGCGGGCCCATACCCCTGGTAGAGGTACGGGAAGTCGGCCGTGGTTCCGTTGGGGCTGAACTCGTACACGCTGTTGGCGGGGAAGTACCCGGAGGCGTTCGAGAAGTTCCAGACTTCGTCCCCGAAGACCAGTTGCTGCGTGCTCGGCGTGTAGTCGACGTAGTTCTGGCTCCAGTACTGGTACGTGTCATTCCCGAAGACCGTGACGTTCGCGGCGACCGAGTTGAGCTGGATGCCGTAGGTGTTCGGTCCGTCGCCGTCCACGTAGAGCGACTGCAGGTTCGTGATGTTGACCGTCCCCGCCACGCTCGTCGTGTTGAGCTCGTAGGGCGTGAGCGTGCCGGAGTCGTTGCGGAGGCCGATGTCGGCCACCCCCATCGGAGCCGGAGCGTCGACGTAGCTGGGAGCTACCTGCTGATGGATCTGCGTGACGGCATTGAGGAAGTTGGGGAGGTGGATATGGGTCGGGTCGATCCCTTTCGCCCGGAGGCCCTCTTCGATGGCTTGGACCTTCTGGACCGCCGCCGGGGTCGTCGATCCGGCGGCGGAAGCGGTCGTCGCTTCCGCGGAGAGGGAGGCGGAGGCGGGAGCGGCGCGCGGCGAACTGGCCGTTGGAACCGCAACGGTCAAGGCGACCCCCAGGCCGCTCACGGACACCACGACCGCAAGGGCCAGTACGCACGCCGTGCGGCTCGCAGAGCGCCTCATGGCACGCGACCGGAGAGGGCACCTAAGATAGCCTTTTCCTCGGAGAGACTCGGCGGTGGACGACCCATCGACGGGCCGCGCCGCGGGACCGACTGGGACCGAGGGCGCCTACGCCTTCGCGGGTGCCCGCAGGGAGCGGGCGTCGCCGGGAGGATTTCCCGGACCCAGGATGCGCGCCGCGAGCGCCTCGACCACTTCTTCCGCATCGTTCGGCATCGGGACCCGACGGTATCCGATCCCGTGCGCCTCCGCAAATTCCCGCACTACCACGTCCAGGTCGTACAGCGTCTCGAGGTGGTCGAAGACGAAGCCGAAGGACGCGATCAGCTGGTTCCGTGCGCCTCGCCGCTGCCATTCCACCATGACGTCATTGATGTCGGGACCCAGCCACGGTTCGGTGGTGTTGCCAGGGCTCTGGTACGTGAACGACCAGCGGTCGAGCCGGGCCTCGTGCGCGATCGCCGAGTAGGTGTCCTGAAGGATCTCGGGGTAAGGGTCGCCCCGGTCTCGCATCTGCTGGGGAAGGCTGTGGGCCGACAGGAGGACGGCCCCATCGGGGTCCGGATGCGCGGCGAGCTCCGCGCGGATCGCCCGGCTCCAGTACGCGATCCAGTTCGGGTCGAGATGCCAGTCGAGCCGCACGTCCACGGTGATGGGAGTACTCGACGCGCGGATTCCGTCCGCCACACCCTGCTGGTACGGTTCGCTGATCCAGAGGGAAGCATACGGAGTCAGCGGCACGGCGACGAGGTGCTGGAAGCCCGCATGGGCCGCCTCGGGGATGACGTCCCGGAGCGCGGGATGGCCGTGCTTGACTCCGAGGAAAACGCGGGTGCCCGGCCAGTCCCGGCCGACCCGACGCTCCAGCTTTTCTCGCACCGACGCCAGCGTCCGGTTCTGCGGAGAGCCGCCGATGCGCTGGTAGCGCCCGACGTACTCGTTGACCATCTCGGCAGAGGGCCGATGGCCGTGGAGGACATCGGTCAGATAGGCCGCTAGGTCGTCCGCGCCGTTCGGGCTCCCGTACCCCATCAGGAGTACGGCCGTGGTCTCGGAGGGTCCGTCCGCTGGCGTCATCGCTTCCTCTGCTGCCGGCCGGCGGCGTGCACGTAGTCGACGAGCTCGCGCACACGCTCGGGGTCGGTTTCGGGAAGGACGCCGTGCCCTAAATTGAAGACGTGTGCACGGCCGTCCGGAATCTCGTCCAGGACCCGCTGCGCCTCTTGGCGGACGGCCTCCGGTGAAGCCAGCAGCACTCCGGGGTCCAGGTTCCCCTGCAACGCCAGATCGGGGCCGACCCGGGACCGTACCCGGCCCAGCGGCTCGCGCCAGTCGACGCCGAGCGCGTCCGCGCCGGTCCGGCGGAGCAGGTCGAGAAGATGCGCCGATCCCGTGGAGAAGTAGATCGTCGGGCGGTGGAGCGGCCGCAGCGCAGCGAAAATCCGCTGCAGGGCCGGTAGCAGATGCCGCTCGAAGACCGCCGGCGACACGGCGCCGACCCAGGTGTCGAACAGCTGGAGCGCGGCGGCGCCGCTGTCGGACTGCATCCGCAGATAGTCGACGGTCATTCGCTCCAGCCGCTCGATCAGCCGGTCGAACGTGCCGGGGTCGGCGTAGAGTAGGCGTTTCGTCTCGGCGTACTCCCGCGAAGGCCCTCCTTCGATCAGGTAGGAGGCCAGGGTGAAGGGGCCGCCGGCGAAGCCGATGATCGGCCGCTCGGACTCGCGCTCCAGGAATCGTTCGATGGCGTGGCCGACGAATGGGACGGAGGCCCGGGCGTCGAACTCGGTGAGCGCCTCGACGTCCGCGCGGGATCGGAGGGGATGAGGGATCACCGGACCCCGGCCGGGGTCGATCGAGAACGGAACACCCAGACCCGCGAACGGAAGGGAGATGTCCGCAAACACGACGCCCGCATCGACGTCGTACCGCTGGAGCGGTTCGAGGGTCACCTCGGCCGCCATCTCGGGGTCCCGGGCAATCTCCAGGATCGGATGGGCGGCTCGCATCGCCCGGTACCGGGGCAGGTGTCGGCCGGCCTGGCGCATCAGCCAGATGGGCGTGGTGTCGGTCTCTTCTCCGCGCAGCGCGCGGATCAGACGGTCTCGGCGCATCTCAGGCACTCCGAGCGGCCCGGAATCCGGCCCGAAGAGCGGATTCGGCGAGCTGGAGGTCCCGGGGACGGATGGCCGCCGAAAGGAAGGTGGTCTCTAACGCGGACGGCGGGAGGTAGACCCCGCGGTCCAGCACCGCGTGGAAGAATCGCGCGTAGCGGTTCCGGTCCGACCGTTCCGCATCCTGGCGGTCCCGAATCGGGCCGCCGGCGAAGAAGAGGCCGAGCATCGACCCTGCGCGCGTCAGCGTTACCGGAGCTCCACCGACCTCGTCCGACAGGCGGTGGAGGAGCGCTTCGAGCTGGGCGCCGAGGCGCTCCAGGGTCGAGTAGGTGGACGCCGTCAGACGGTCGAGCATCGCCCGGCCGGCCGCCATGGCGACCGGGTTCCCCGAGAGGGTGCCGGCCTGGTAGACGGGTCCGAGCGGTGCGACAACCTCCATCACGTCTCGCCGCCCGCCGTAGGCGCCCACCGGCATCCCGCCACCGATGACCTTGCCCAGCGTCACGAGGTCGGCGTGCAGGCCCAGGGATTCGTGAACGGTTCCCCGACGCAGCCGGAAACCGGTGATCACCTCATCCGCGATGACCAAGGCGCCGTGGTCGTGAGCGAGCCGGGAAACGGCCGATAGGAATCCGGGTTGGGGAAGTACGACCCCCATGTTCCCGGCCACCGGCTCCACGACGACGGCCGCCACCGCCGATCCCTGCCGTTCGAACAGATCGGCGAGGCTGTCGGGGTCGTTGTACCGGCTCACCAGCGTCTCGCCCACGACGGCCGACGGCACGCCGGCCGAGTCCGGCAGAGAAGCCGTGGCCACGCCGGAGCCCGCCCGGGCCAGCAGACCATCGGAGTGCCCGTGGTAGCCCCCGTCGAACTTCACCACCTTCGAGCGGCCGGTGAAGCCGCGAGCCGCTCGAACCGCACTCATCACCGCCTCGGTGCCGGAGCTCACGAAGCGCAACCGTTCGGCTACCGGAACGGCACGGCGAATCTCTTCCGCCAGTTCGTGTTCGAGCGGCGATGGGGCGCCGAACGTGAGTCCGCGCACGGCGGCGGCTCGGACGGCGGCCACGACGCCCGGGGGCGCGTTCCCGAGGATGTTGGCGCCCCACGAACTCACCAGGTCGAGATAGCGTCGGCCATCCACGTCGATGAGATACGCGCCGGTCCCCCGGGCGAAGAAGACCGGGGAACCACCGACCGATCGGAAGGCCCGGACCGGACTGTCCACCCCCCCGACCAGCACCCGGGCGGCCCGTCGGCCCAGTGCACGGGAACGGCGGCCGGGCGCCGCAGGGCTCACAGGAGCCCTTCCGCCAGGTCGATCATGCGCCGGGCCGGGGTGAGGACGCAGGTGAAGATTGGAGTCTCGAGTGCGGTGTACCGGCTGGCTTCGGTCGGCCGGAGGTCGTTCACGAGGTCGAGAAACTCGGCCGGGGACTCGGACTCGAACGACAGGATGAACTCCGCGTCATCGATTCCGAACGAATACCCGGTGTGGATCCGAACCCGCGGATACTTGTGACCGATCCGGAAGTGCTCCCCCATGATCCGTCGCCGCTCCTCGAACGGAAGCGCGTACCATTCCCGCTTCTTCACGAACGGATACACGAAGAGATAGGGCATATCGAAGGGGCGTCGCTGGACGTCCGACCCCTCCCCGCCATGGGCGTGCTCGCCGAGATACTCCGAACGGCGGGCCATCCCGAGGTAGGAGTACGGTGTGTCCAGGTAGCCCCCGAGCGGCGTGCCAAAGAGCCGGGAGTGGAACTCCTGGAGCGGCCCCAACTCCGAGCCGACGCTCCAGACCAGCATTTCCGCCGCGGCCTTGAGCCCCATGAGCGAGTACGTACGGGCGAGGACTCCGTCCGGCGGGTGGTCGAGCACCCGAACGAGCTCCTGCTTGCCGTCCTCGCGCTCCCCGCGCGGAAGGCGTCGCCACTCCGGCCGAAGGTGAAAGAAGGCGTACCGGACGAAGTCGCGGGGGCCCTCGACCTCCTCGGCCGGCGGGGAGCCGGAGGTCGACGCGGGGCCGGTCACGGCCCACCCCGAGACCAGTGCGCCACGTCTCGGGCGAAGTAGGTCACGATGAGGTCGGCTCCGGCCCGTCGGATCGCCGTCAGGGTTTCTTCCACGGCGGCCCGTTCGTCGACGACCCCCGCCGCTGCGGCCGCCCGCAGCATGGCGTACTCGCCACTCACCTGATACGCCGCGAGTGGTAACAGGAATCGCTGACGGGCCCGGGCCAAGAGGTCCAGGCTCGTCAACGCCGGCTTGACCATGAGGACATCGGCGCCCTCGGCGACGTCCTGCTCCATTTCCCGGAGCGCCTCTCGGGCGTTCCGGAAGTCCATCTGATATCCCCGACGGTCGCCGAACTCCGGCGTGGACTGCTCCGCCTCCCGGAACGGACCGTAGAACGACGAGGCGTGTTTGGAGGTGTAGGCCAGAACGCCGGCATCCTCGTGGCCGGCGCCGTCCAGCGCCGCGCGGATCGCCGCGACCTGTCCGTCCATCATGGCGCTCGGGGCCACCACGTCGGCGCCGGCCTCAGCATGCGCCACCGCTACCCGGGCGAGACGCTCGCAGGTCGCATCGTTCACCACGGTGCCGTGAGCGACGACACCGCAGTGTCCGTGCGTGGTGTAGGCGCAGAGGCAGACATCCGTGGAGATGACCATCTCGGGAGCAGCCCGACGGATCGCCCGAACCGCCTCCGGAACGACTCCGTCCGCCGCCCAGGCATCGCGGCCCTCCGGGTCTTTGCGGCGTCCTACTCCAAAGAGCAGTACCGAGTGGATGCCCTCGGACGAGAGTTCCCGGGCTAATGCCGAGACCCCACGGACGGAGTACCGGAACACGCCCGGAAAGGACGGGATCGGTTCCGGCCTTCCGGTTCCGGGGCGAACGAAGACCGGATAGATGAGCCGCCGCAGCTCGACGGTCGTTTCCGCCACCCACTCCCGCAGGGAGGGAGAGCGTCGGAGACGCCGGAGCCGGACCCGGGGCACGGTATCACGGCCGACGGCACGAGCGGACCGTCTACGGACTGGCATGACGGAGCTCCTGCAAGAGGCGCTGGGTAAATCGCTGTGCGGTGGTCGGGGCAGCGACGGAGGTCCGCCGGAATCCGAGGTCGGCCGCCGCCCGACGTGAGCGAGACCCCAGCACCACGAGCCGGGCGGTGCGGGCCAGCCGGCGGAAGGCAGCGCGACCGAGCTGTCGTCGGGCCTGCACCAGTCCGGACGGGCTTGTAATGACCAGCAGGTCGGCCCGGGCCAGTCGTTCTTTTTCGCGCGCCGTCCAGCTTCGGCCGGCCCGGAGTCGGTAGACCACGCGTTCGGTAACACGGTGGCCTCGGCGCCGGAGCTTCCGGGCGAGCTCGACGCCGGCCCGATCCGAGCGGAGGTAGAGAATCCTGCGTCGCGATCTTGCCCCGAGGGCGGAGACCACTGCCACGGAGCCGAGCCCGGCAGGTCGCCGAACTCGGCGAACGCCGGCCGTCCTCAGCGCGTCCACCGTGCCCGGACCGGCTGCCCAGAATTCGGTGTCCACCAGGGAGGATGGAATGGCCCGGCTCCAGGGGACTACGCCTGCGGTAACTCCAGCGCGGCTGGTGACCACGACGGTGTCCGGTGGGGCCCTCCGCAGGCTGGGCCCCAGCCAAACCCGGGGCGAGACCGGTTGGGCCTCGACCGACCGAAGCCGTACGACGTTAACGCCGGCTCGCCGGAGGCGGGCGTCAATTCCGGTCAGGGTTCCCCGGGCCGAGACCAGCGCGATCAACGGTCGCGGGGTCCGCTGCGCTCGCATGCGTCACCGAGTCGCGGAGAGCAGCTCATTCGCGCCGGCCTCCAGGAAGTCGCGTCCGAGCTCCTGACCCAGCGAGTGCGCGGACGCCGCGGGCCCTCTCCGGGACTTCCGGAGCCGGAGCCGTCCGTCCGGCGCTAGCACCTCTCCGACCAGCCCAAGCGTTCGGCCCCGGGCGACGGCCAGGGCCCCCAGGGGCAGGTTGCAATCCCCACCGAGCTCGGCAGCGAACGCCCGTTCGGCCGTGACTGACGCATGAGTTGGCGGGTCGTCCAGAGCGCGGGCCAGTGCCGCTACGGGGCCGTCACCCGTTCGTGCGACGACCGCCAGCGCGCCCTGCGCCGGAGCGGGGAGAAAGTCGCGGAGAGGGAGCCGTCGGCCGATCTCGCTCTCCCGCGCGAGCCGGAGGAGTCCTGCAACGGCGAGGATCGCGGCGTTGACAGCGCCCGAGCGAACCACGCCGATCCGGGTGTCCACGTTGCCTCGAATCTCCACGACGTTGAGGTCGGGTCGCCACCGGAGCAGCTGGGCCCGTCGCCGAAGACTGCTCGACCCCACCCGTGCGCCCGCGGGCAGCGAGCCGACGCGGTGGGGACGACTCGTTACGAGACAGTCGCGGGGATCGGCGCGCACCGGGCAAGCGACAAGGTCGATGCCCGGGTCCAGCTCGAGGGGAAGATCCTTGGCACTGTGGACCGCCAGATCGATCTCCCCCCGAAGCAACGCGCGGTCGAGCGCGTCGGTAAAATCGGGGGAGCCTCCCGGGGTCCGGTCCGTATCGCCACTCGCATCGATCGGGACCGCTTCCAACTGGACCCGGGGGTTCCGCCGGTGAAGCCGTGCCAGTACCGAGTCCGTCTGGGCCCGGGCGAGCGCACTCCTCCGGGTGCCGACCCGGAGTCTATCGGTCACGGCTCCGACGGGGCCGGGCGGAGAAGCTCCACCGCCAGCCGTCGCTCGAGGTCGCCGGCGGGTCCTGCCGGCAGAGAGCGGATTCGCTCCGTGGAGGGAGCGAGCAGCTGAGCCACTAATCTTCGGGTGAGCCGGTCGATGGCGGCCTCCTGATCCGCATCAAGGGGGCCCAAGAACTTTCGCGCCCGCTCGACCTCGGCCCGCCGGGTCGCCTCCGCGGTGCGATACAACGCATCGATCCAGGGCTCCAGCAGGAGCCGCTCGATTCGACCCGAGAACCGGTCCGCGAGCTCCTGTACCCGGGCATCCGGCCGCGAGGGGGCCCGAGGGTCTCGGGACCAGGCATGGAGTTCCTCCAGATCGACGAGCCGGATGCCCGGTCGTTGACGGACGGCGGGATCGATGTTGCGAGGCATGCCTAGATCCACCAAGATCATCGGCCGATCGGGCGGAAGATCCGCGGCGCGGATTCCGTGGTGGCCGAACTTGGCCGCGGTCACGATCGCGTCCGCGTTCGCCGCTAGGCTCCCCAACCGATCCATGGGCGCCGCATCGACGCCGATGTTCCGAAGGAACTCATCGCTCGGAGGCCGGGTGTGGTACACGAGAGTGGCCCGAATATCAGGAGAAAGGCAGCGGGCGACCTGCCGGCCGACCGTCCCCGACCCCACAACCAGCACCCGCGCCGACGGCGCTGCCAGGAGTGTTCGAAGGTAGGTCACCGCCATCGACGCGATCGACTGCGGGGGAGCCTCCCCGGAGGCCAGTTCCTGGGCCGTGGATGCGGCTCCCTGCAACACCTCCCGAAGTACGGGCCGCGGATGCCGGCTGAGAACCCGGAAACCGGCGGCTCGTACCTGCTGGCTGACCTCGAGTTCTCCCCGAGCGAGAGACTCCCGACCGGTCGCGACCCGGAAGAGGTGCCGGACGAGTTCTCGACCGTCGCGGAGCCGCCAGACACTCTGGGGGCCCGGCAGATCCGCGAGCCAGCGGTCGACACCGGCGGGGTCGCGCAAGAGCAGGACGAGTTCGACCCGGTGGCAGGTGGTTAGGAGCCCAACCTCCTCGGTGCCGGAGTGGCGCTCAAAGAGCGGGGGGAGTACCTCCAGAGGGAACGACCGAACGATGGATTCTAGCTGGTCCAGCGTGGCCGTGTCGAAGCTGCACTCGAGTCCGACGAGCGATAGCGGCTGGGTCGGACCCTCGCGTTCGGCCGAGCCGTCCGGCCGGGGGAGGACAAGGCGGTACGCGGAGAGACGGTTCGCGGGGGTAGATGACACACTCAACCCAGGGCCACGGTTCGAACCGCGGCCGACCTTTATGAGTCGAGGTACGAACCCGGAGCCGGTCCAGTCCTCCGCCGGAGAAGGTCTCTTCGGCCCCGCGGGGTCGTGGGGTGACTCGGGCCCGGAACGGCTCAAGGCCCCCGTCGTCGCCCGAGGGCCGCGAAGCGTTCATTAGACGGCCCCCGGTCCCGGTCGTCGAGGGGCGTGTCGATGCAACCGGTCGTTCCCTTGCTCAGCGACCTCGCCCCCGACGGATTCGATTTCTCGGGCCAATACATGGTCGAATTCGATGCGGATTCCTTGTGGTACGAAACGTCCCTGACGATCGCCGCACGGGCGCTCGAGGGAGGATTCAAGACCGAATACCACGTCTTCGAACATTTTCCGCGCGAGGCCCGTCAGGCGCTCACCCGCCTCGGCGTCGACGCGGCCCGGCTGGAGGCCGACGGCCTCCTGAACATCTGGGATAGCTACACCGAAACCACCGAGTTCGAGAAGGCGCGGACCACGGGACCCGGCTGGGAAATGGCGGGTCCAAAACCCCTGGACATCGTCCAGGGCGCGGCCCGGTGGGTAGAACGCACCAAGAAGGGGTTCGATCCGAGGGAAATGCGGTGGCTGCACCTCGACGACAACACGGGCATCTTTCTCCAGTACAACGACGAGCAGACCGTAGTGGATCGCTGGCGGACGGCGCTCCTTCCGGCCATACGAGCCCGGGAGTGTCCCCACTTTCTCGCCTTTCCCAAGGGCATCGCCTCGGAGGCGTTCTACACGAAGTTCGAGGCGCTCTGCGATGGAATCATTGACCTGAAGACGGAGGAGGTCGAGGGTCAGGTCGAGCGATTCCTGCGGATCCGACGGTTGAAGGGTCGGGTCGCCGATTCGCACTGGCATCGACTGGAAATGCAGGCCGACGGAGCGGTCCGACTCGGCCACCCCCCGTCGCTCGGTCCTGCCCGGCGGCTCGCGGCTATCATGTTCACCGACATGGTGGGGAGCACCCGCGCGGCGCAGGAAGACGAGGCGAGCGCGCTGGAGCTGATCCGGGCCCAGGAAGAGCTGCTACGGCCCCGATTCTCGGCGCATCAGGGCCGGGTGATCAAGTCGCTGGGAGACGGGTTTCTCGTCGTGTTCGATAGCGCGCTGCGCGCGGTCCAATGCGCCGTAGACATCCAGCAGGCGATTCGAAGCCGGAATGCCGGCAGCGGGACTCGGCCGATCCAACTCCGGATCGGGGTGCACCTCGGTGACATCGAGGAACGCGGAAGTGACGTCTTCGGAGATTCGGTCAACATTGCCGCCCGGATCGAACCGTTGGCCGATCCCGAGGGGATTTGCATCACGGAACCCGTGTTCGGACAGGTCCAGAACAAGATCACGAACCGTTTCGAGAAGCTGGAGCCTCAGACGCTGAAGGATGTACGGTTTCCGGTCGACGTGTACCGGATGCGCATGTCCTGGGACCCGGGACCGGCCCTCGCGGCGACCTGGGACCCCCGCCGGGTCGCTGTCATGCCGCTGGTCAACATGATCCCCGACCCCAGTGAGGCGTACTTCGCGGATGGCATGACCGAGGAGATCATCTCCGCGATTTCCAAGGTCCGGGACCTTGCCGTTATCTCGAGAACGTCGGTAACACAGTACAAGAACACCACGAAGAAGGTTGCCGAAATTGCCCGGGACCTGAACGTGGGCACCCTGTTGGAGGGTAGCGTCCGCAAGGCGGGAAACCGGGTCCGGATCGCGGTCCAACTGATCGACGCCAATAGCGACAAGCACCTGTGGTCCGAGAACTACGACCGTACGCTCGATGACGTGTTCTCCATCCAGAGCGAGATCGCTCAAGGCGTGGCCTCCCGTCTGCAGGTCACCCTGCTGGACAGTGACCGAAAGCGGCTCGAAAGGGCACCGACGAGGGACCCGGAAGCCCACGCCTTTTTCCTCAAGGGGCGAGCGGCGCACGGGCCCGTGAACGCGATCGAGTTCTACCGGAAGGCCGTCGAGAAGGACCCGCGGTATGCGCTGGCCCACGCGTGGCTGGCGATTGCAACTCTCAACCGAGGGTTCTCGGACATCGTCCCGGCGCTCGACGCCGCCCGGGAGGCGGAGTCGAGCCTCCAGCAGGCGTTGGTCCTGGATCCGGCCCTGCCAGAAGCGCACGCGGCGCGGGCCTTCGCGCTGTACCTCCGATGGGACTTCGAAGGCGCCCAGACGGAAGCAAACCGAGCGCTCGAGCTGGACCCGAACTCCCACGAGGCCCTCGCCTATGGCGCGTTCCTGTTGCGGCTCCCGCGACGATTCGAGGAATCAGAGAAGCTGGTCCGGAGGGCGTTGGAGCTGGACCCCCTGTCGCCGGCAACACTCCGCGACGCCGGGACGGATCTACTCTACCTGGGTCGGCCGGAGGAGGCCGCCGCTCTCTTCAAGACGGTCCTCGAGATCGAACCCGAGGAAGCGACCGCGCGCGGTAACCTCGGACTCGCCTGCGTGCAGCAGGGGCTCTTGGACCAAGGGGTCGCGATGATTCGCGACGGGATCCGGATGTCCGGAGGGATCGAGGTGGCGACGGCCTGCGACCTGTCCTACGCCCTGCGGAAAGCCGACCGGCTCGGCGAGTTGCGCGAGTTTCTCACCGAGGTTCTCGCGTGGTACACGCAGAGGGGGTACGGCGCCACTGCGCTCGTCGCCGTCTACGCGAACCTCGGGGAGCTCGACCCGGCGTTCGAGTGGTTCGGACGCGCGTTGGACGAGCATTCCGCCTACCTGCCCACCGCCGTCTTCGATTTCGCTTTCGAGAATCTGTGGCCCGACCCTCGGTTTGAGTCCCTCAAGGAACGTCTGGGCCTCCGGTGACCGGAATCCGGTCCGCCCTCCGGTTCGGGTGAGGGGCCATCGTCCCGGACGAGAAATTTCTGAGTCGCCCGATGTATCGGGCGGAAGAATTTCGATGGCGAGGGTAATGGCACCCCAGGAGTCGGAGGGGGTCTTCGCACCCCCAGGGGTTCAGATCCGGTGAAGAACCGGTCCGGCAAGGTCTAGCGCTGGTAGACCCTGCGGCGGTGGTCGACCCTTTCCACCGTGATCACCCGCTCCGAGGGCGAGAGTGCCGCGAGCAAGCGATAGTCGCCCACGCGGAGTTTGCGTTCGTCGGAGCCCACCAACTTCTCGAAATAGTGGTCCGGATCGGTGGAAGCCCTCTCCAAGCGGCCGACGATCCGGCGCGCGACGGTTCGGTCCAGGGACTGCAGGTCACGAATCGCCGTGTCGGTCCACTGGATCTTCCAAGGCCTCAGAGACCCAACCGCTGCTTGACGAGATCGTGGTCGGTCACCTGTCGCGCGCGGATGTCGAGTCGGGCACTGAGGAGCCCGATACGGAACGAGTCGGTGTACACTCCCTCGTCGTCGCCCTCCGGAACCAGGGCGATGAGCTTGTTCACCAATTCGTCATAGGTCTCTCGCGGAGTCGCCTTGAGCGCTGCCAGCCTTTCCCGAGTGGAGGAGGACAGCTGGATGGTCGTAATCATCAGCTATGTGATGCCACATAGCTCCCATATAGTTTTGGACATTCCAGGTCGGTGAGGGAGGTCCGGCGAACTGAATCGCGCCCCGCATCAGAATCCCATCTCTCCCGCCACACTTCAGTAGTGAGATGGTCACACCCACGAGGGTTCAAATCCGGGTACCTGAGGGTTCAAATCCAAAATGTCGGAGGGGGGAACTGCTGAATCGTTCAAATTCCCTACGTGGCGGGTGTATGGCGATTGGCCTCTTCAGGGACCCAGGAACACCAGGTGCCCTGGGCGGCGCACGTTTTCGCGGGTGGACCGGGGCTTAATCTAACAAAGACCGTTCTCAGGTCGTGCCGACGACCCGACGGCTGGCGGCCATCATGTTCACCGACATGGTGGGGTACACTGCGGCCGCCCAGGTCGACGAAAGGGCCACGCTAGCGCTACGCAACGAGCAGGAGGCTATCGTCCGTCCGATGCTCACCAAGCATCAAGGCCGGGTGGTCAAGTCCACCGGCGACGGGCTCCTCGTCGAGTTCGACAGTTCTCTCAAAGCGACCGAGTGCGCGATCAGCATCCAGCGGAAGCTTCACGAACGCAGCGAGAGGACCACTGCTACCCCTATCAACCTACGGATCGGCATTCACCTAGGGGATGTAGAACAGCAAGGGGCTGACATTTTCGGTGACGCGGTAAACATCGCCTCTCGAATTCAGCCGGTGGCGGAGCCGGGCGGAATCTGCGTCTCGAACGCTGTCCATGAGCAGGTCTGGAACAAGATCTCCGACAAGCTCGAAGAGCTCCCTCCGACGGCACTCAAGGGACTACGGGTTCAGATGGACCTCTACCGGGTCATCTTGCCGTGGACCGATGAGGCATCCCGATCCGCGACCCCCGGTCCAACCGGAATCGCGGTCCTCCCCTTCACCAACATTAGCCCGGACCCGAAGGACGAGTACTTTGCGGACGGACTTACTGAGGAGCTGATCTCCGTACTCTCCCGGCTGCGGGACCTTCGGATTATCGCGCGAACGTCGATAACACCCTACAAATCGACCTCGAAGGGTGTCTCCCAGATCGGAGCGGAGCTGGGCGTCTCGTCCATTTTGGAGGGGAGCGTGCGGAAATCCGGGAGCCGTTTGCGGATCACGGTCCAACTAATCGACGTCGGTTCCCAGGGGCATGTCTGGGCGCACACATACGACCGGGAGCTCGACGACATCTTCGCGGTCCAAACCGACATCGCCATGCAAGTAATGGATGCCCTAAAGCTCGAATTGGCAGGAATTGAGAGGACCCGCCTTCACGCTAGACGTCCGGCGCGGAAGGACTCCTACCTGGCCTACTTGAAAGGGCGAACTCTGGCTCACGACAGATCCGAAGCGGGCCTGAAGGCGGCGAAGGAACAGTTCGAAATTGCGATCCGCCTAGACCCCGAAAACGCGTCGGCCTATTCGGGGCTCTCCGATACACTTTACCATCTGGTGACCTACGGCTACACGGGCCCGAATCGGGCCGAGGACATCGCCCTCGGCCGCACCTACGCCGCCCGGGCGGTCGAACTAGACGCGGACCTCGCGGAAGCCCATGCGTCCCTCGGGAGTGTCTATTGGTACGATTTCCGACACGCTGACGCAGAAAGGGAGTTCTTGCTTGCGCTATCGCTCAACCCGAGCTATCCCCAGGCCCACACGTGGTACGCACTCCTACTGGAAGAGCTCGGACGACCTGAGGAGGCTCTTCAGGAATTCGCGCTGGCCGAGCAGGCGGATCCGCTCTCACTGCCTCTCCTCGTGTCGACCGCCCAGCTGCTCAGATGGCTCGGTCGGCTAGACGAAGCTCAAACGAGGATCGAAAAGCTCTGGAATGCGAAGACGACACTTTGGGCGGGCCGGACGCAGATGTTCGAGTACTACATGGCCCGATCCGACCCCGAGCGAGCACTGAAGGTGCTGGATCAGACTAAGGAGGCCAGGCCGGGAGATCCGCGATTGCTGGCCAGTTACGCGGACTACTACGCGCGGACCGGGCAAACGAATCGAGCGATCGAACTGCTTCGGGAGTTCGAGACGCAGACCGAAGGCCTCCCGTACCGAGAAGTGACCCTAGCGGACGTGTACACATCTCTAGGTAAGCTCGATGAGGTCTTCCGCTGGCTCGAAAAGGCGCTCGAGGCCCACTGGCTCGATGTCCGGAACTGGCGACTAAATCCGAACGCCGCCCGCGTGCGGGCTGACCCGAGATTCCAAGCCCTCCTGAAAAGGATGAAGCTCGCCTGACGTCCGCACGCTCGCGAAGTGTCGGAGGGGGGATTTGAACCCCCGACCCCAGGATCTCTCCAGCGGCTCGGTCCGTGGCCGAAGCGCTCTATGAGTCCCGTGCTCTGCCAGGCTGAGCCACTCCGACGGTGCCCCCGCGCGGCCGCGCCCTCCTCGCGATCGGGACGGGCTCAGGCCGCCGACCCGGCGCTCTCCTCAGCGGCTGGCGCCTCGGGAGCGGAAGGCCCGGACGGCCCGGCGTCGGCGGTCGGCGCCTCGGCACCGGCCGGCGTCGGCTCGTCGGCGATCGGCCCGAGGATCTCGGACCGGCGGATCTCGATCTTCTTGAGCGGGTAGAGCGTCCGAAGCCCCTGGGATAGGGTCTTTCCGAGATCGCCCTGCAGCATCTCGCGGACGAAGTCGGCGGCGGTTCGCTTGCCCGCCTCGTCCACCAGCAGCTGGCGGAGGGTGTTCCGGAGCTCGCTGCGGAGCCGGGACTGCAGTCGGTGCTCGCCGACGGCGACCGGCTTGAGCCGCATCTGGACCCCGTCCTTCGTCGTGACAAGCAGCGAGGCATCGATCTTGGAGCGCTTGCGTCGGGCCAGTCGACGGACGTAGTCCGACGTCAGGTCGTGGCCCACGAAGCGGGTCTCGGCCACGCCCTCGCCGCTGATCCGCTCGATCTGAAATCGTAGCTTGATGTGGGCCTTGGAAATGTCCGCCCCACCGCCCAGCTCGGAGAGCGTAATGTCGATGGTCCGTCCCGTGAGCTGCTCCGGCTCCGTCGAGACGGTCTCACCGAGGTCGACATGCTGGAAGATGCCGGGGGCCTTGAGCTTGTACCAGCGCTTGGCCCGCCACTTGTCCTTGACGGTACGGGCCAGCGCGGGCTTCTTCGCAGAGGTCTCCTTTTCGGCCATCGGGGTGGGGCCGCCCACTGGGGATTCCTACTTAAATTTGCCGGCTGCGCCGGCGGCGCACCGGCGGCCGGAGCCGTTTCCCGACTCGTGCCGCCCCAAAGCTAATTAGAGCCGCCCGGGCTCGGCCGCGTCGTGGCCGACGTGCCTGCTGCCGGCGCCCGGCCCGCTCCGTCCGTCGGTGCCCGTTCCACGGCCGCCCAACTCCGGGCGCAGGGCGTTCCCCCTCAGACCCCGGGCGAGCTGTTCCGCGCGGAGATCCTCCGGCGGGTCGACGAGACCCGCCGGCACGGCTTCTCTCACTCCGAATCCGTTGCCGCGTTGTTTCCCCACACGGTCCTCCCCAGCGAAACCTACGAAGACTTGGTCGCCGCCCTGGTCTCCGGGGCGCATCTGCTCTTCTTCGGTCCTTCCGGAGCCGGAAAGACCTCCCTCGCGAAGGAGCTGTGGGACCTGTTCCCGAAGGACCTCTGGGTCGTGGAGGGCTGCCCGGTCGGCGACGACCCGCTGAGCCTCGTGACCAAGGAGGCGGCCGAACGGCTGCCGCCGTGTCCGATCTGCCGCCGCCGGTTCTCGCCGGGCGGTGAGGTCGCGGCCTTCGACCCCGCGCTCATCGACGCGAGCAAAGTGCCGGCAGTCCGGGTCCGTCGCCGGGAGGGGTACGGCTTCGCCCGCCTTCAGGGATCGAGCGAGGTCTTCCCGGATCACCTCACGGGCAACGTCAATCTCCGGAAACTCGAGGAGATTGGCGACCCGATGAGTCCGCTCGTGCTGGAGCCCGGAAAGCTCCTTCAGGCGAACCGGGGCCTGCTGCTGGTCGACGAGATCGGGAAGCTGCCGCTTGGAACACAGAACGTGCTGTTGCAGTCGCTCCAGGAGGGCACGGTCACTCCCTCGAAGTCCCGGGAGAGCTTTCCGGCCCTCTTCGTGGCCATCTGCACGTCGAACCTGTCGGACCTGGACAACATCAACGACCCGCTCTCCGACCGGCTGACGAGCTTGCACGTCGGCTTCAACAAGCGACACTCCGCGAACCGCCAGATCGTGGACCGGGCCCGGCGCGACGCCCCCAGTGGATACGTGCCCGAGATCCTCCTCGACGCGGGCGTCCGCATGATCGAGGCCTGGCGGCTTCGGATGTCGGACGAGGACCCCGACATGGGAGAGGTCGGATCCAACCGCACGCTGCTCGATGTGATCGCCCGGGCGGAGGCCTACGGGACGCTCGGTACTCGGGCGGTCCCCACGCTGGACGACCTCAAGGCCGGCATCCTCCACGCCATGCGGGGCCGGATCCGGGCGCGGAGCGGGGATTCGTTCCAACAGAACTCGAAGCGGGTGCAGGACTTCCTGGACCAGCACCTCGACGACTCGCTCAAGGACAGCGCGAAGGTCTACTGGTGCCGGTACTTCCGGGACGTGCTCAAGTCGAAGAATGACGACGCCCAGGCGCTGATCGGTGAGGGCCGTCGGCTGCTACCGGACGCGGCGCTGCAGAACGAGGCGAAAGGGAAGGCCGAGATGTTCCCGCGCTTCCACGCGTTCGTGACCTACGTGCAGGAGCGAGAGCACCCGTCCGCGTCCGCGGGCCCATGGCCCGCGGCGGTGGCCGAGTTCGGCCTCGTCGAGAAGTACTCGCTCTTCAGCTGCGCCGAGGAGCCGACGGATGACGTCGCCGCCGGCTGAAGCCCTTCCGCTCCCCGATTGTTCGCAGGTCGTCGAGGACGTCGAGAGCGACGACCTTCTCTCGACCATCGACAGCGCGGCGGTCATCCAGGTCCTCGCGGAGCAGGGAGAGGCCGGGGTTCACTCCCTCGTCGAGCAGCTGGCCGCTGAGAACTCCGAACTCGCGCGACGGATCGCCCGCCTCCGGGAGCTCCTGAAGCGCCAGGCCTCGTCGCGCGTCTCCCGCGTCCTCGAGGAGTACGACCGGCGGAGCCATGAGGTCGAGCTGGACCGCCGCGCCCGAGCCGACGAACTCCAGCACGAAATGGATGCCCTGGAAGCCCGGCTGGCCGAGGCCCGGAGGCTCCATCTCGGGGAGCTCCCCGATACGTCCCTCTTTGCGGACGTCCAGCAGGCGCTGCTCCTGCCGACGGCTTCGTGGATGCAACCCCCTCCGCCTCCCACCCTCTGGGAGCGGATCCGCGCCTTCTTCGCGCGGATCGGGGCCTTCTTCCGCCGCCTCTTTGGCGGCCGGAAGACCCCGGCCGACGCTCCCCGCGAGGAACGGACCGTCCCGATCGCCACGCTCCTTCCGGTCGGTCGGGGCCTCACCCCCTCCGAACTTTCCGAGGCGCTCGCCCGGCTGACCCCCCGACAGCAGGAGGAGCTCGAGACGAGCGTCACGCGGGATATTTCGGAACGAGAGCGGGCTCTCGCGCGCGAGGCCGAGGCCAAGCGCAAGGAGGCCGAAGCCCAGCGCCGCCGTCTCGAGGAGGAGCGGAAGGAGGCCGAGCGACGTGCGCAACGGGAGGCGGACCAGTGGGCCCGTCAGGCGGAGGAACAGCGCCTTCGACGGGAGCTGACCGAACGCGGACTCGCGACCGAGCGCGGAGGGCAACTCGCCATCACCTACTCACTCGTCGAGCGATTCGCCAAGCTCGTCCTAGAGGCGGAAAGCCGGTCGCTGCCCGGGGACGTCCGGATGAGCCTGAAGGGCGGCGCGGCGACCGGGGTCTACGAGAAGGCCCGATTGCGGATTCCCGACGAGGTCGCCCATCTGGACATTCCCTCCTCCGTGCTGGCGGCCCGCCAAGCCGGCTCCCGGCACATTGACGAGTCGACGAGCTACGTGTTTCGGGAGATCCTCGCCGAGCGGGTCCATGTGGTCCTTGCGCTCGACAAGTCCGGCAGCATGGGGGAGGGCGAGAAGCTCCCGGCGGCGAAGAAGGCCCTCCTGGCGCTCTACGTGGCCGTCCGCCGCCGGTACCCGGACGCCACGATCGACGTCCTCGCGTTCGACAACGAGGTACGACTGCTCGACCTGGTGTCGCTCTGGGAAACTCCACCCGGGTCGTTCACCAACACCGGAGAGGCGCTCCGCACCGCGTTCCTCCTGCTCCGATCGTCTCGGGCGAACCGAAAGGAGCTCTACCTTGTGACCGACGGCCTCCCGGAGGCGTACACCGACGCCGATGGGACGACCAAGAGTGGCAACCTGGACCGGGCGATGGAATACGCGCTCGCCCGGTCGCAGGAGCTCAGCTCGGTGAAGCCGTTCCGGGCCACCATGGTCCTCATCAAGTCCGAGCATCCGGACTACGAGAAGGCCGCCCGACTGCTGACCCACCAGCTGGGTGGGGAGCTCGTCGTGACCGAACCGCAGCGCCTCGGGATCGAGCTCTTGGTTCGATGGGCCAGCGGCAAGGAACAGATCCGGCAGGTCTCTCCCGAGACGAGGACCCCGGTGGCACCGCCGGCCGCCGCAGGTCCGAAGGGACGCCGTCGCAAACGCGACCGCCGGATGGGCGGCTGAGCGACCGACGCGCCGGCGGCTTGCCACTGGAGACCTGTACATTTATCCGAGGGTGCCGTACGAACGACCGACCGGAGCGGCCTATGGATACTCCCCAGCAAGCCCAACTGCGCGAACACATGGCGGAACTTCGACGGGCGACTCGGGGGCTCGGCCGGGACTTCGCGATCGAGTTCGACAACCTCGACGAGAAGATCGCCCGCCTCGGGACCCTGACGGCGAAGGAGGCCAAGTATGCCATGGAGGATATCGAAGACGACTTGACGGCCCTCGGTCATTCGATCGGCACCGAGATGCGCCGCCTGCCGGGCCAGGTCGCCGGCGGGCTCACCAGCGCTGGGAACGCCATCGCCTCGGGCGCGGCCCGGGCCGGTGCCGCCACCGCCGATGCGCTGACGGCCGCGGGCCACGCGACGAAGGAAGGCACGAAGAACGCGTTCGCGTCGATGGCCGGCGTTCGGCGCACTCCGATGAAGGAGTGGACCGCGCCGGGGTCCGGCGAGACTGAGCAGTAGACCGACCTCCCTCCGCGTCCTTTATCCGCCCGCGGGACGGCTCCCCCTCCTTCTGGAGGGGAGGAAAGATCCCAGCCCGGGCGCTCGCGGAATGGCATCCGCTGCGCCGCGTCGTCGTCCGGCCTCCGCGCATGGAGGCCTTCTTCGGCCTTCTCGAACCGTATTCTAGTCTCTACGAGCGCGTCTTCAGCCTCTCCCGCGCACGGCACGAGCATGAGGAGCTGGTCGAAACGCTCCGGTCAGGCTTCGGGGTCCACGTAGAGGACCTCGACCAGCGGCTGCTCCAGGCCGCGGGCCGGAGCCCCTCGGTAGCGGCGGACCTTCGGGACCGGGTGGTCGAGACGATGGCCTTCGCCGGGCCGGGGGCTCAGGCGGCCAAGTCCCGCTTCCAGGACACGGTCGCGCGGCTCGACGGCGAGCAGCTGATCCAGGTCCTGACCCTGGCCCCGGCGATCCGTTTCGAGCGGGGCCGGGGCTCGCGATCGCTTGCATCGTTCACGACGCTGCGCGTGCCGCTCACGAACCTGTTCTTCATGAGGGATCAGCAGGCCGTCACGGACCGCGGGATCGTGATCGGTCGGCTCGCGAAGCCCCAGCGGAGACGCGAGACCGAGATCACCTCCTTCGTCTGGCGGTCCTCCGGCGAACCGCCGATCGCGGAGGTCGAACGGGGCACCTTCGAGGGCGGGGACTTCCTGCCGGCCGACAACTTCGCGCTCGTCGGCACCGGGGACCGGTCGAACCCGACCGGCGTGCGGGAGTTCCTGGAGCGCGGCCTCGGCTTCCCCGAGGTCGGCGTCGTGCACCAGCCCCGGCACCCGCTGCTCGACCGGCCGGACCCGATGGTGAACATGCACCTCGATACGTACCTCAACTTCCCCGCCGAAGGCGTCGCGGTCGGGTACCCGGAGATGCTCGCGACCGCCCGGGTGGAGGTCTACGTTCGGGATTCGCAGAGCTATCACCGACTCCGGGAAACGACCCTGCTCTCGTATCTCCAGTCGGACCACGGATTCCGCGTGGTTCCGATCTCGACGCTCGAGCAGTTGTGCTACGCCACGAATTTTCTCACGATCCGGGACCGGGTGATCGTCGTCCCGGACGTCTCCCGGAACGCCGAGCGGGTGCTGACGAACCTGCGCCAGGTCGCCGAACGCGACCCGCGCCGGTATCATCGCCTGTATCTACGGGCCGCCCGGGAGTTCACGGAGCTACGGGCCGAGGACCGGTTCTTCCCCCGGACGCCCGAGGCACGGGAGGTCGGCCTTCAGTCGGTCCGAGTCCCTCTCGAGAACCTCACCGGGGCCTTCGGCGGCGCCCACTGTCTCACGGCCACGCTCGAGCGGGGCTGACGCCGTCAGCGCGCCGGTCGGGCGGCGGCGACCACCACGAGGTCCTGCGCCGCCGGCGTCGCCGAGATCACGGTGGTCAGTCGGACAAGGACGGCGGGCGTGGCGCGTCGCCGGGACGCGGACAGCTGCTCGATCAGCACGAGGAGCTCGTGGCGGCTGCGGCCGGTGAGCCGTTCCAGGGCGTCGAGCCGGCGGTCCCGGATCGCCCGCCGAAGGGCGTCCCGGACCCCTCGAGAGGCGCGGTCCCCCAGCGCCGGCACCACGACGGCGGCGAGGTACGCGAGCGCCTCCCGGTCGGCGGGGTCGGGCGGCGCGTCGGCGCTCGAGACGGGCCCGGACCAGCCGGCGGACCCCGAGGACGGAGTTTCCATCGGGGATTACTGGCGTCGGTCCGGGGGATGAGTCTTGCGCCGGAGTTGCCGCGGCCCAATGGGAACTCGGGCCAGCTCGGTCTCGACCCGGCGCCGGGCTACGGCCAGATACTGCTCGTCCACGTCAAACCCGACGAAGGGCAGGCCGAGTCTCGCCGCCGCGATCGCCGAGGCGCCGAGGCCGAGGAAGGGGTCGACGGCCTGGCGGATCCGGTCCACTCCGTGCAGCCGGAAGCAGCGCTCGGGAAGCTCCGGGGGGAAGGTCGCCGGATGCGGCCGGTCCGTCGCCCGCCGCCGGATGGTGGCATAGGGCAGGAACCAGGTGTTCCCCCGGCACCGCAGGTCCCGACGAGCGCCTCCCCAGCGGGCGACGTTGCTCTTGTCCTGGTACGGGACCCCGACCGCCAGTCGGTCGAGTCGGACGTCGCCCCGGTGGCTGAAGTGGAAGATGTACTCCTGAGCGCCGTGCAGGAACCGGGACGACGGAACGGGCTTGTAGTGCCCGACCGCGATGTCCCCGGTGAGGTGCGATGTGGCGCCCGCCAGCGATCGCTCGATCGCGATCGACTTCACCCAGTGGATCACGTTCTGTAGGACGAACCGGGACCGTACCTCCTGGGCCACGTCGAGCGGCAGCCACGGGTCGGTCGGCGAGCCGCCGACGTTCAGGAAGAACGAGCCATCGGGCGCGAGAGCGGTGCGCACGGCATCGGCGACCCGCCCGATCCACGCGAGATACTCCGCCCTCGGGCGCCGGTCCGCGTACCGGTGGTACGCCATGCCCCGGTTGTAGGGCGGCGAGGTGACGACCACGTCGACGCTGCCGGCCGGCAGCCGCCGCGGCAGGCCCGGGAGGCAGTCCTCCTGCCAGAGCACGAGGGAGCCCCCGGACCGTTCCGTCAGACGGGCGAACGGTGGATCTGCAGAACGGGACGTGCCAAGCCCTCCGGTGCCGGAGGGCGAGACGGACCGGAACTTTACGCCGCCGCTGCCGCCGGTGCCTTCGCGGCCGCCGCCTTGGATCGCTCCAGGTCGGCGCGCGCCTCGGCCGCGGCGTTCGCGGGGTCCTTGTAGTACGATGCGACGACCCGGCCCACGTCCCGGTGGGTGAACGGCTGCGCGCGCGTGGCGAGCGAGTCCTTCCACTTGAGATACTCGAGCATGTCGGCGCGTCGGCGGACCTCCCGCTCCATCTCCTTCATCGTCCAGTTCTTGGAGACCGCCACTCGCTCGTAGATGTAGGAGTGGCCGCTGTAGAGGAAGGTGTCGTCCGCCGGGTTCCACGAGTAGACCGAGTTCGTGATGAGCTCGTTCGTCTCGGGGTCGAGACCGACGATCTCCGTCAGCGACTGCACCCGGCGGGTCATCTTCGTGCCGACCTTCACCTGACGCTGGAGCAGGACCAGGTTGAGCGCGCTCACGAGCGACCGCGGGAGCGAGATCGGGGGATTCTCCATCCGGTGGACCATCGCCGCCACGGACTCCGCGTGGAACGTCGTGTAGCAGGTCTTGCCGGTCGCCATCGCCTGGAAGACGATGAACGCCTCGGCGCCTCGGACCTCTCCGACCATCAGGTACTGGGGCCGCTGCCGGAGGGCGGCGGCCAGCAGGTCGAACATGTCGATCTCCCCCGGGGCCTTGCCGGTCAGCTGGTTCTTCGCCCCGAAGCCGCTCCGCGTCAGCGCCGGGATCCAGTTCTCGTGCGGCAGGTTGAGCTCCCGCGTGTCCTCGATGCTGACGATCTTCATCTGCGGCGGAATGAACAGGAGCGTGGCGTTCAGCGTGGTCGTCTTGCCCGAGGCCGTGCCTCCGCAGACCATCATCGACTGGCCGTTCTCGATGGCGATCCAGAGATACGCCATCATCTCGGGGCTCATCGTGCGGAATTTGATCAGGTCGACCGGCGTGAAGGGATTGTCCCGGAACCGACGGATCGTGAACGTGCTGCCGCGCTTGGTGACGTGGGTTCCGAGCGTCGCTTGCAGCCGGGAGCCGTCCGGCACGGTCGCGTCCAGCACCGGGCTTGCGACCGAGATCGACTTGCCGGACCGCTGGGCCAGCCAGACCACGTACTCGTCGAGCTCCTTCGACGACGTGAACTTGAGATTCGACCGGATCGAGCCGTAGACCCGGTGGTAGATGTAGAGGGGAATGCCGACGCCATCGCAGGAAATGTCCTCGACCTGGCTGTCGGTCATCGGCACGTCGACAACGCCGTAACCGAGGAAATCCCGTTCCAGGTAGTAGACGAGCCGGCCCTTGGTGGCCGGACTGGGGGAGAGCTGCCACTTCAGGAGCTGGTCGTCGACCATCCGGCGGAGCTCCCGGCGCCGGGCATCGTTCTCGGCCTCGGGCAGCGGCTGGAACTCCTCGATCAGCCCGACCCGGAGCTTGTCGAGCAGGTCTCGCTCGAGCGCCGCCAGCGGCGGCTCGATGACCTCGTACAGGTGCTCGTTGTACAGGTTGTTGAACGTGATCCGGACGTACGAGAAACCCTCCCGGATCGGGGCGATATCGAGTTCCGTGAGGTTCGCGTCATCCAGCGGAGGAATCGGCGTCACATCGCCGACCGCGCCCTGGCCGGAGATGCCGAGCCGGGCCAGCTTGACCGACCGGGGTTCCTCGCGGCCCCGTCGCATGCGGGCGCCGATCCGGAGGAACGGGGAGAAGCTGCTCTTCGGCTGCGACGACCCCGCGCCCTTGGCGGCCTTCCGAGGACGCGAGGGCGTCCCGGTTCCGCCCGAGTCCGTATCCGCTACGCCGGCATCGGCCATGGAGACCCTCTTACGAGGTCACCCCCGGGACGACCAGGTTGGGCACGAAGTATCGCATGAAGAGCCACCCGGAGGCCAGCATGATGGTGGCGTGCTGGAGTCCCTCGGAGATTCGGCCGTTGATGATGACGCCCGACATGATCCCGTCCCCGATCGCGTGCACGATGACGGCCACCATGAACGCGAGGAAGAGCTCCGGGATGGCACTGAAGTTGAGGGAGATGGCGGACGCTCCCCCGGCACTGGTGCCGGAGTTCGCGATGCTGCTGCCCGCGGTGATCATCTGCGGCAGGAAGACTGCCGCCATGATGTAGATCGTGACGAGGAACACGTAGAACGAGATGTAGATGACCGTGAGATAGGTCAGCATCGTGATCTGGCGCTCCTGGGTCGTGATCTGCACGTCCCGGGTGTCGCGCGCGACCATCGACAGAACATCGGCCACGTTGCCGCCGGCCTCGTTGGCCTTGATGATGATCGAGACGGTCCGAGCGACGAGCGGTGTCTGCACCCGGTCCTTGAACAGGGAGAGCGCCGTGGAGACCGGGACCCCCCATTCGAGCTGGCTCGCCATCTTCTTGATCTCGCCCGTCAGAAGGTCGTAGCGGCCCTTGCTCGCCACGATGATGGCGTCCGGCAGCGTCATGCCGAACCGGCCGGCTTCGGCCACATCGCGGAGGAAGTCCGGGAGGCGGCTCTCGATCCGGCTGATGCGTCGGTACTGCGCGCTCGCGAGGAATCCGTATGGGCCGATGATGACCAGCGTGCCCATCACGGCGAAGTCGATGGCGGGGTTCGCCCCCACGGGCTCACCGGGTCGGACAAGGATCGATAGGATCCCGAGGTAGTTGAGCGCCGCGATCGCGTACAGCACGAACCCGATCGGCAGGCAGACGTAGAGCGCGAGCCGCTCCGAGGCGATCGTCGGGCGCACCTTCTCGGTGCCGAGCGTGACCGAGGCGCCGAGGGTTCGAGGGGCGGTGACCGTTGTCGTTGCCGTCGCGGTTGCCATCTTAGACCTCCGAAGCAAGACCCTGCATGTAGAGGATGAAGACGAACTGGAAGGCGGGGATCATCGCCCCGATGATGCCCCAGAGGATCTCGAGGAGACTGCCGCCCCCGCTGCCGATGATCGCAAAGATGGCGATCACAATGACCAGGAACAGGGGAAACGCCACGACCACTGTCACGAACGTTTCGGCGAGGAGACCCATCGTCTCCGTCCGGCGCATCACATCCAGCTTGTTCTCCCGCTGGTACTGTTCGGCCTTGAGCAGGAAGTACGGCTTGAGCTGGCCGCCCGAAGTGGCGGTCGTCACGACGCCCTGAAGGAAGTCCTGGAACCGCTTCGAGGGCGTGCGGTTCGCTCCGATGCGGATCGCACTCAGGATATCGACACCGAGCAGTTCGGTGTCGCGAGTGATCCAGGCAGCCTCCTCGGCCACCGCGCCGTAGATCTTCTCCTGGGCCAGGTCCCGGAAGATCTGGTCGATGTTGACGTCCGCCGACGCCATGGCGCTGACGAAGCTCATCGCCGCGCCAATCCGCCGGTCGATCTCGACCCCCCGGCGCTTGGCATTCGAGGCCGGGGTCGACTTGAGCAGCAGGTTGGTGAGGCCGGTGCCTCCGACCGGGATCAGGACGCCGACGAGCACCGCGAAGACCAGGGTTGTGAGGCCCGTGCCCGAGAGATAGATCAGGACGCCGAGAACCACTCCCGCCACGGCCAGCGCCGCGGCGGTGACGAACGTCGCGGCCATGACCCACGCCAGGTACTCTTCCGCTCGCAGGCGCATGTGGGCCTTGAGGAGATTCTCCTCGAGGAGCGCTTCCGCCGGGCCCATCTGGACCCGGTCCTTGAACCGGGTCCAGGCCCATTGCTGGAACGGCGTCAGCGGGGCGCGCGACGGTTGCTCGCCACGCTTGACGCGAACCGTCCGGACCTCGGTGATATCGTCCGGTCCCTGGGTCCGAGCCCGGGCGGCACGTGCGGCGGTAGGACTGGCCACGTCCGTCGCCGGCATCAGCTGGCCGCCTCTCCCGCCGGCTGGACCTTCTCCATTACGGTCTTCGGGTCCTTGTAGTAGTCAGTGACCATCTTCCAGAGTGCCCGGTAGTCGTCCATCTTCTGGTGGACGAGGAAGCGCACGACGAGGACGCGCCGCTGGAACTCGGCTTCCATCTCCTCGTGGGTGTAATTCTTGAGTTCCATGATCTTGTCGAAGAGGAACGAGTGGCCCTTGAACACGAACTTGTCCGTGGCCGGGTCCCACTCGTAGACCGTGTTGGTGATGAGCTCGTTCGTTTCGGGCTCGAACCCGACGATCTCGAGCACCTGCTTCAGCCGCCGGACCACGCCCTTCTCGGTCCGGGCCTGGATCTGAATCACGACGTTGTTGAGCGCCGAGAGGAGAATCCGGGGGGTATTGATCGGGGGATTCTCGAGCCGGTTGACCATCGACTTCACGCTGTCCGCGTGCATCGTCGAGTACGTCGTGTGGCCGGTGGCCATTGCCTGGAACATCGTGTACGTCTCTTTCCCACGGACCTCTCCGACGATGATGTAGTTCGGCCGCTGCCGCAGCGCCGCCCGGACCAGGTCGAACATATCGACCTCGCCCGCGGCCTTTCCGTCCGGGCCGCGGTCACCGGTACCGCTGCGTGTGGCGCCCGGGATCCAGTTCTCGTGCGGGAGGTTGACCTCGCGGGTATCCTCGATGCTGACGATCTTGGCGGTGGGGGGGATGAATAGCGCGATAGCGTTGAGCGTGCTGGTCTTGCCCGCGGCGGGGCCGCCGCAGATCATCATCGACTCCCCCTGTTCGGCCGCGAGCCAGAAGTAGGCCACCATCTCCTCGTTGGCGCTGCCGGCGTTGACCAGGTCCACCGGGGTCCACGGCCGCTCCTTGAACCGGCGGATCGTGAACGTTCCACCGCGGGTCGTCACCTCGTGCGCGTAGCTCGCCTGCACCCGGTGTCCTTCGGGTGTCGTTCCGTCCAGGATCGGGTTCGAGACCGAGACCGACTTCGAGCACCGCTGGCCGAGCTGGACGATGAAGGAGTTCAGTTGATCCTCGTCCGGGAAGACGATGTTCGTCTTGACCGACTCGAATCGACCGTGAAAGACGAAGAGCGGGACCTCGACTCCGTCGCAGGAGATGTCCTCGATGTTCGTGTCCAGGATCAGCGTGTCGACGGGGCCGTAGCCGATGAAGTCGCGCTGGATGTAGTAGATGATGCGCTCGGTCGACAGCGGACTCAGCTGGATGCCCCGGGTCTTGAGGAACTCCTCGACGACGCCGCGGAGGTAGGCCTTCTTGTCGCCCGAGGTCATCGAGGCGACCTCGGCGCCGATAATCTTCCCCATCGTCTCTTTGAGATGGTTCAGGAGCTCTCGTTCGTGGGTCGACAACTGGGGCTCGATGGCCTCGTAGATGTACTCCTTCGTTCGGTCGTTGTAGGTGACCCGAGAGTAGGAGTACGGCGGATTGATCGGCCGGATCTCGATGACCTTCGCTCCCTCGGCGGGGAGCGCCGGCATGGCGGTGATGAAGGTGCCCGGCAGGTCCGTGGTCGGGAGGCCTTCCTGGTCGACCCCCGCAGGGGGCTCGGGCTTTTCGCCGCTGGCGTTGCGCGGGATCTTGACGCGATAGGAGGCGAGACTCGCCACGGTCAGACCACCCCGATACCGGCGGACAGCTGGAAGTTCGCCAGGAGGAGGGTCACCGTGGCAATGTTCGTAATCTCTACGTCGACGGTCTTGGCCTCGCCCCCGACGGACACACACCCGGAGGTATCGACCGACGTGACGCTCATCTGGCTCGCCGTGACGTTGGCGGCAGAGCGCGACGAGAGGAAGAAGTTGGTCCAGGCGCACGGATAGTGGGTCGTCACGTTGAGGAAGAAGGAGGAGACAGCCGCCGTGTTGTTGTTCCGGAGGGTTTGCGTGTCGCCGAGCAGGCTGGAATAGGCCTGGATCGTTCCGGGCGAGGTCAGCCGGGTCGCGTTGCCGTACATCTGGGTCAGCGAGAGGGTCAGGCTGAGCGACGTACCCATCTTCTGGAGAGCAAAGATCGGTGGGTAGACGATCAGCTGGTTCGTGTCACTCTCGTATTGGATGACGGCTCCGTCCTCCATCTCAAAGGTGGTCGGAGTGTAGTATCGGTTCGGGAGCGTGAGCGTGAGGGTCCCGAGCGACCCCCCGAAGGTCTGGTGGTAGAGGGTATTGGCGGTAAGGAAGTTGGGGATCGTGAGGCTGACGGACGCTCCCGGCGTACGGGGAAGGAACGCCAGCGTTCCGGTGGTAGGTACCGAGAGCAGGGGCACCGACTGCGAACTCATCGTGAAGGGCGTGGACAGGACGGGCGGGCCTCCCGTGGCGGCCTGGAGCTGCATGTTGGACTGGAGCTCGGCCATCGAGGTGGCGATTCCAGCGGTGAAATCCGACTCGTTGTCCGACATCCAGAGAGGCATGTAGAAGGTCAGGAACGTTCCGAACAACGACAGGAAGACAAGTAGGGAGAGCAGGGTTCCTACGACCGCCACCAGGCCCCGACGGCTCCTCCGGAGCCGTCGAATGCGAGCGCGGTGCGCCCGAGTACGAACGGAAACCCCCATTGGCCCTGGACTCGCCCCGACCCGACGGCCCGGGGCAAGCAGAATTTACCCTCCTCCCTGTATAAATACGCGCGGCCTCGGAATCGGCTCCGGAGCGGTACGGCGGAGCTAGCCTTTAGCTCCGGGCTCCTTGGGAGGCCCGAGGACGACCGGCATGCCGGTGCAGGAGTTGTCGCTCCAGTTGCCCAACCGGCCCGGGCAGATGGCCGAGATTCTCCGGCACCTGGCCCGTGAGCGAATCAACATCGCGGCGGTCTCGGTCGACTCGACGCGTACCCGTGGACGGATCCGACTCGTTGTGAGCGATCCGGACCGGGTGCTCCAGATCATGCGCCAGGCGCGGATTCCCGTCGAAACGCGGGAGCTCATCACCGTCGCCTTGGAGGACCGCCCCGGGAGCCTCCTGCAGGCTCTCGACCTCCTCGCGAAGCACGGGGTCAACATCCTGAGCATCACGCTGCTCGTGACCCGGGAACAGTCGCGCGCGCTCGTCGCGCTCTCGGTCGATAACCATCCCAAGGCGCGGAGGGTGCTCACCGAGGGTGGCTTTCTCTCCCAAGATCCCTCGCACCACATCACCAACGCCGACCTGTTGGGTGTCAGCCCGGCCATTCCCTCGGAATCGGTCGGCATGCTGCTCTAGGCCCGAGATCCGCCGCTCTCGGCGGAAAAGGTGATAGAGGCTCACCCCTCAGCCGCGGACGGCGCGGTTGTGGTCTAGTGGTTAGGACGGTAGCTTCCCAAGCTACCTACCCGGGTTCGAATCCCGGCAACCGCATCCCGGACGAGGTCAGGGCATGTCGGAACGAGCCGACTCCGAGGGATTCGGGTACTGGTACGACGACAAGCAGGGCGAGGTCGGGGACAACTGGCATCGGACCCTGATTGACCCCGGCCTGTTCGCCCGTATCGGAATCCTCCCCCCGGGGACCCGGGTCCTCGACCTGGGCTGCGGGAACGGGTATCTCTGTCGTCGGCTGGCCCGGGCCGGCGCCCGCGTCGTCGGGGTGGATCGGTCCCCGGAGCTCCTCGAGCGTGCACGGGCACGGGAGCGGACGGAACCCCTGGGCGTGGTCTACGTAGAGACGGACGCCGCGGACCTCCGCCCGCTGGGCGACGCCGAGTTCGACCTAGCCATCGCGAACATGTCCCTCCTCGACATCGAGGATGCGGCGACCTCCCTCCGGGAACTCGGCCGCGTGATCCGGCCCGGGGGACGCCTGGTCGCGTCCATCAGTCACCCGTGCTTCGACATCGATACCCGGTCGCACTATGAGCTGGACGACTCCTCGAGTCCTCCGACAGTCTACCGGGCGGTCACCGGCTATCGCACGCCCCACTCGGATCGGTATCCGTGGGTGCTGCCGGACGGCCGTACCGTCTGGACCGTCGGATATCATCGACCCCTGAGCTGGTACGTGAAGGCCCTCCGGGAGGCCGCCTTCGTCCTGCTCGATGTGGAGGAGCCCTCCCCCGCCGCGGGCTTTTCGTCGCAACGAATTCCGGCGGACTGGGTCGCGCAGATCCCGTTGCACCTCGTGCTCGAGGCCCGCCGCGAGCCCCCGACCGTCGGATGAACCGCCGGCCCCGGAGCTCGATCAGGCCTTTCCGCAGCGGTGAAGAAGGCGACGCGGGGTCTCCTCGAGTACGCGCGCGAGATGCGACTCCGGGAGTCCCGCGCCCCGAGCGATCTGGCGCGCCATCTCCGTCGAGACCAGCTGCTCCGTCTTGTGGGCGTCGGAGTCGACCACGAGGTCGTTGCCGACCTCGAGGGCGGTTCGTACCACATGGCCGTTGGCCCGACCGTGGAGTGTCCGTGCACTGACCTCGAGCACCACATCGTGGGCTTTCGCGAGCTCCGCCTCCTCCACGGTGATGAATCCCGGGTGCGCAAGGACATCCACCTCGTTGAGCTCCACAGCGGCTCGATTCGTTCCGGCGAACACCGGCTCGGCGACCGTCTCACCGTGAACGATCACGATCTCGGCGCCGGCCCGGCGTGCGGCGCGCACCGCCTCGGGGATGTACCGGGGTGGGACCATCGTCACTTCGACGCCGACGAGGGTGAGAAGGTCGGTGCCTTCCCAGGCCCGGGCCTCTGCGCGCAGCGTGTCGAGGATGGGACCAGGGTCCTGGAGCGCCACATGGTCCGTGATGGCCAGGGCCCGATGGCCGATCCGGTCGGCAGCGTACCACATGCTGCTCGCCGACTCCTCGCCATCGGTCAGGTAGGTGTGAGAATGGAAATCGTAGCGATTCCGCGGGAGGGAGGTCCGGGGAGCGGCCGCCATACGAAGTGTCGGGACCCAGCCTTGGATACGAGGTTTGCTCCCCGATGCCGGCGCCACAGCCCGGAGTCCCGGCTGCCTGACTCGAACAGGCGACCTGAGGATGTCCATGGGGGCCGCCGGCGACCGGCGGTCTCGACTACAGTCCCCCGCTCTACCACTGAGCTAAGCCGGGCTCGTGAGGAGGACCTTCCTCGGGGTATAAACTTCTGGGTTATGCTAGCGCCGCGCGCACCCGAGCGGCCACTTCGTCCACCGAGCCGGAGGCGCTGACCGTCCGGAGTCGGCCCTGACGACGATACTGGTCCAGCAGCGGAAGCGTGACCTCCCGGTACACCCTGAGCCGGGTACGGACCGCTTCCTCGGTGTCGTCCGACCGCTGTACCAGCGGCGTCCCATCTCGGTCACACCGACCCGGGACCTTCGGGGGCTGCGTGACCAGGTTGTACACCGTCCCGCAGGTAGGGCAGTTGCGCCGCTGAGAGAGCCGCTCGACCAGCACGCCTTCGGGGATCTCAAAGTAGAGCACGTGGTCGATGGGCGTGATCTCGACCAGGCTCTCGGCTTGCGCCACGTTCCGCGGATATCCGTCCAGGATGAACCCGCGGCGGGTATCGGAAGACTCCAGCCGGGCCCGCAGAATGCCCAGGACCAGCTCGTCGGGGACGAGCTTCCCCTGGCTCATGAAGGCCTCGGCGCGCCGTCCGAGTTCCGTGCCTTGCGCGGCCGCGGCGCGCAGCATTTCCCCCGTGGACAAGTGCGGGATCCCGAGTTCCTGGGAGAGGAGTTTCGCCTGCGTTCCCTTCCCGGCCCCGGGCGGGCCGAGGAGGATAATGCGGTTCATCCGAGGTCGGGACGGGGAGGACCGTATAGCGTTGGCCGCTGGCACCTACCGGATTTCGGTGCCGATGAAGGCCTCACCGCGCAGGGCCCGTTCCAGGTTCGGCAGGTCTCGACCCTCGACGATGCGCAGGGGGATATGGGCCCGGGTGAGCGCTTCCAGGCCGAGTCGGTCGAAGACAAACTGTTGGCCCGCCGTACCGCTGACCGCGGCGTCCACCATCCGTCGGAAGCCCGCGTAGTCCAGGCGGTCGATTCGGCGCGCGCTCGGATCCTTTCGGGGATCTCGTTCGAACAGACCCGGAACGCGCGTCGCGTTCACGAGCCGTTGCGCTCGTAACCGCTCGGCAAGCAGGCCGGCGACGCCGTCGGTCGTATGTCCCGGCTCCGTCCCGCCGAGCACGATGATCCGGGACCGGTGGGCGTCCCGTACCGCTTCGGCGAGCGAACCGGCGGGATGCGCCGGACAGGGTGGCCCGATCACGCTCGCCAGCAGCCGAGCATTCAGTCGGCTCACGTCGATCCCGAGCTCGTCGAGTTCGGTTTCCGTGAGGCCCATGGCCCGGCCCAGGCGGATGTAGTCCCGAGCCACCCGCCCACCCCCGGCCGTCACGACGAGGGGAAAATTCGGGCTCAATCGACGGAGCAGCGTGGCGAGTTCGGGAAGGTACCGCTCGTCGCCCTCGCCGGTGACCAGGACGGACCCGCCCATCGAGAGCACGACCGGTGCCGAGGCCGGTTCGACCCGCTCGGGCATGCGAGCCCCCAGGGTCCGTTCGGTCATGTGGCTTTTGCCCTCGAGGAACTTCTCGGAGGACTTATCTCTCCGACACATCCCTCCGCGGCCCGGAGGTCGCGTCGTGGAGGTCGACGACGAAAAGGTTCTCGCCGGTCGTGCGGCGGCCGGCCACGTTCGGGCGGGCCAGCGACTGGCGCTCGGAACGGGGTCCACGACGTCGTTTGCCATTCGCGCCTTGGCCGAGAAGTTCCCGGGCGGTGACCAACTCTCCATCGTGGCAAGCTCGGTCGCGACGGAGCGACTGGCGACGGAGTTGGGCCTTCCGGTGCGCCCGCTGGAGCCGGGAGACCACTTCGATCTCATGATCGATGGTGCGGACGAGGTCGCGCCCACGCTCGCGCTTACCAAGGGGGGTGGTGGGGCGCTCTTCCGGGAGAAGTTCCTCGCTCGTCTCAGCCAGGAGCTCGTCATCGCGGTCGACCACACGAAGCTAGTGTCGAAGCTCGGAACCCATCACCCGATCCCGATCGAAATCGTTCCCTTTGCGCGCGCGAAGCTGCTCCACCAGCTGACCGAACGCGGATTCTCTCCTCGGCTCCGCGCGGACCGGACCTCAGGGGGTCCGGTGCTCACCGATAACGGCAACGAGATCCTGGACCTCTACCCCGAGAACGGGGTCGACGATCCCGCCCGGCTAGACCGTGAGCTGCGGGTCATGCCGGGCGTCATCGAGACCGGGATCTTTGTCGGTCTCGCACACCGGATCTATGTGGGACTCCCCGACGGCACCGTTCAGGAGATCCTACCCAGCAACACGAGCGCCTGAGCCACCTCCGATCAAGACCGTCGCACGCGTAGGGCTTTGGGATTCTATTCACAGGGTTCACCTTCCGATGCCCCCTGCGTTCGCTCCCTTCCTTTCCCTCCGCTCCGCCCGTGCCCCGTCGATTCTTCGAAGGGGTAGCGGGGCCTCCTCGCATCCTCGGAAAGGCCGTCAAGGTCTAGTCGTAGACCTTCGAGCTCTGCGAGGTCTCGCAGAGCGGTTCGTCCGACATTCACTCCGGCATTCAGTTGCCGGTCCAGCGTCCAGCCACACGACTCGCACGTGAACATCGGCCCTACCCTGCTTCGGGGTCGTCGAATATCCCCACATCTCGGGCAGGTCATGCTGGTACGATACGGGTTGACCCAGTAGATCGG